>JAAFIA010000001.1 GCA_013298545.1 Bacteroidota bacterium
TCAGTGGACAATGTGCGGGTACATACACGCTCACGGTAACCGATGCACAGGCTTGCACGGCACAACAGCAAGTAACCATTACACAACCCCCTCAACTCAATGTCAATCCAACAGGCGTAAACATTACCTGTTTCAATGCCTGTAACGGAACAGCTCTGGCCAATGCTTCGGGCGGAACTCCATTGTATTCTTATGCGTGGGCACCTTCTGGTGGAAATGGCCCAAGTGCATCTGGCCTATGTCCGAATACCTATACGGTTACGGTTACAGACGCACTCGGATGTACAGCCCAAGGTCAAGTGCAGCTGACACAACCCCAACTTTTAGTGGCCAATGCCAGCCAAACAAATGTAACCTGTAACAATATTTGCAATGGAACAGCAACTGCAAACCCAATAGGAGGAACAGGGCCATACACCTACAACTGGACTCCTGGAAATATTACAACGCAAGGCATTACGGGATTGTGCCCCGGCACTTATACTGTTTTGGTTACGGATGTAAACAATTGTACTTCCCAGCAATCCGTACAAATAACCCAGCCCAATCCAATCCAAACAACAGCAACAGTAACCAATGTAACGTGCAATGGAAATTGTAATGGCGGTATAAGTATTGGCGTTACAGGTGGAACATCACCTTATTCCTACCTGTGGCTGCCCGGCAACCAAACCACATCTTCTATTGCGGGTCAATGCGCTGGAACATATACCGTCATCATAACCGATGCAGCTGGATGTACCGCAAATCGAGTTGTTACCATTACACAACCCAATCCGTTAACAGTTTCGATCAATGCCACACAATTGCTCTGCAATAGTAGTTGTAATGCTACGGCAGCAGCTGTTGTATCTGGTGGTACAGCTCCGTATTCGTATTTGTGGATGCCCGGTAATCAAACAACGGCATCCATTTCTGGACTTTGTGCTGGAAACTATACCGTCAACATCACCGATGCGGCTGGTTGTGTTGCAAACAACAGCATTATCATTACCCAACCAACTCCGTTTACCGTAAACGCATCGACAAATAATGTAGAGTGTTTTGGACAATGCAATGGCGATGTATCGTTGACTGTTTCGGGAGCAACTGGGCCTTATACTTATTTGTGGGCTCCGGGCGGACAAACCACTTCATTTATAAACGGCCTCTGTGCCGCAACATATACGGTTACTGTAACCGATGTAAATGGTTGCGATACGATAATCCCAGTTACCATTACTGAGCCTTTGCCTATTTCGCTTGGTGTTACATCAACCAATGTTTCTTGCAATGGTGGCTGCAATGGAATCGCGAGTGCAAACCCTTCGGGAGGAACTGCTCCGTATTCTTTTTTGTGGATGCCGGGAGGACAAACAACATCTTCAATATCTGGATTATGTGCGGGATCATATACCCTTACGGTAACCGATGCGTTAGGTTGCAGCCAATTACAAATCGTTAATATTTCGCAACCCGCACCACTTTCTGCTCAGATCGCCAGTACGACTTCGAGCTGTGGTATTTGTAATGGAACCGCAAGCGTTGCCGTTAGTGGGGGAACATCACCCTACGCTTATTTTTGGCAACCTAGCGGAAGCACCAATCCAACAGCAACAGGACTTTGTGTAGGCCAACAAACCTGCACTGTTACAGATGCTGCAGGATGCACAACTACGGCAATTGTAACCATTAATCAAGTTGTTAATATTTCCATTACCAGTGCAGCAAGCACACCATCTTGTTTTGGGTCGTGCGATGGTGTTGCGAGTGCGAATGCCTCGGGTGGCACTGCGCCTTACACGTATGTTTGGCAACCCGGAAATATTGTTAATCAAAATTTATCGGGACTGTGTGCTGGTACATATTCTGTAACCGCAACGGATGCAAACGGATGTTTCAATACCACTCAGATTACATTCATTGACCCTCCTTTATTGATTGCTAGTACTGGTGCATCAACAAACGTAAGTTGTTTTGGTGCTTGCGATGGGACAGCCTCCATTTCAGGAAGTGGCGGAACTGGTGCGTATTCCTACTTATGGATGCCGGGTGGTCAAACAACTTCGGCAGTAACAAATCTATGTGCCGGAACTTACACCGCCACCGTTACAGATGCCAACAATTGTACTGCTCAACAAATTATCACCATTACCGAACCATCACAAATAACAATTGCCTCTGCCATTACTCCTGCAAATTGTACGCTGTGTGATGGTGCCATTACCGCAACACCATCAGGTGGCTCTGGGCCTTATTCGTTCCTTTGGCTTCCAGGCAATTTAACCACCGCAACCATTACAAATTTGTGTCCGGGTATATATACCGTTACGATTACAGATGCAACAGGTTGTACACAAACGCAAGCCATCGCTGTTGGAAATTTAACTGGGCCAACATTAACATCATCTTCTACTCAAGTTACTTGTAATGGTGGTTGCAATGGAACAGCAAGTGTTACAGTTACTGGCGGCGTTTCACCTTTCACCTACAATTGGTCGCCCGGAAATCCGACTGGCGATGGTACGCCAAATGTTACAGGACTTTGTGCTGGAACATGGTTTGCACAAGTTACAGATGCAATTGGTTGCATTACTTTTCAAACAATCATCATCACACAACCACAACCCTTATTATCAACGGCTACCCTTGTCGGTGCAAGTTGTAATGGTGTCTGCGACGGTTCGATTACAACAACAACAAGTGGCGGAACTGGCCCATACAGTTTCCTTTGGGCTCCTGGCGGACAAACCACTTCAGGCATTTCTGGTCAATGTGCAGGTACATATACCTTGACCACAACCGATGCCAATGGGTGTAACGTGGTACAAACATTCACCATCAGTCAACCGCTTCCTTTAAGCATTGCGCTGACACCCATAAATGTATTGTGCAATGGTGCATGCAACGGCTCCGTTACCACATCAGTTTCTGGAGGGACTGCACCATTTTCTTATGTTTGGTCATCAGGACCGATTACACCAAACATTTCAAACTTGTGTATTGGTGGTTATACACTTGTTGTAACAGATGCGAGTGGCTGTACAGCACAACAAGCAGTTACACTCACCGAACCTACACCATTGATTAGTAGCATTACACACACCGATGCTTTATGCGATGGCTCGTGCGATGGGTCTGCAACTGTTTTTGCAAGCGGCGGTGTCTCTGGTTATACTTATACTTGGTCGCCGGGTGGCGGTACAACGCCTATGGCAAATGGACTTTGTGCAGGTGCTTATAGTGTCATTACACTCGATGCAAATGGTTGTGCTTCGGTTTCTTCCGTTACCATTCAAGATCCTCCACCACTCGTTTTATCAACAACAGCAACTTCGGTAACCTGTTTTGGAGATTGTGATGCTTCATCCACAGTAAATGCTTCTGGCGGAACTCCGGGCTATACTTACTTGTGGAGTCCGGGTGCGCAAACTACACAAACCGCAACAGCATTGTGTGCTGGAATTTATAACATCACCGTTACCGATGTGAACGGGTGTCGATCAACAGCAACTGCAACGATTACACAACCTGCATTACTTCAAGCAAACACCTCATTCACATCGCCAAGTTGTAATGGTAATTGCGACGGAACAGCAACAGCCTCGCCAATTGGCGGAACTGGCGTTTATTCATACCTCTGGGCCCCTGGCGGACAAACAACGGCATCAATTAACAACTTATGTCCGGGAAGCTATACCGTAACCGTTCGCGACGCAAATGGATGTATTGATATTCAGGTTGTCAATGTTCTTGCCACATCGCCCATTACGTTAGCGGTTGCAAGTGCGCCTGCAAATTGCGGCTTTTGTAATGGTACCATTAATATTACGCCTTCTGGCGGTAACGGCCCATACACGTATGCGTGGTCGGGAGGGTTGCCTGCACAACCCAATCAAACCGGACTTTGTGCGGGGATTTATAGTGTTGTTGTTACGGATGCATTTGGGTGTAGCAATACCTTTACCCTTACCATGAACAATGCGGGTGGGCCAACTGGTGAAAATATCATTACTTCGGATGTTACCTGTCCCGGAAGTTGCGACGGATCGGCAACGGTATTGCCAATTGGCGGCACATCGCCTTATACTTATATGTGGAATCCTGGCAACCAAACAACCAATGCGCTCACCAATATGTGCGCAGGAAATTATCTGTTGCAAGTAACCGATTCAAATGGTTGTATTCGCTTCTCTCCTGTAACAATCAATGAACCGCTGCCGATTGTTGGAAATCCGTTTGTTACAAATGCAACCTGTACCGGAATTTGTGATGGCGCAATTTCGCTTAATACGGCTGGCGGAACTGGTCCTTACTCCTATTCGTGGACTCCATCCGGACAAACAACTGTAGCCATTTCCGCGCTTTGTGTGGGAACTTATACGGTAACCATTACCGATGCAAACGGTTGCGTTGATTTAGATACGGCAACCATCAATCCGTATAATATTCTTAGCGTCAGCATTACTTCTGCCAATGCCAGTTGCAACAATTCCTGCGATGCGTCTGCAAGCGTTTCTATTCTTACCGGAACAGCGCCATTTACCTACCAATGGAATGATCCGCTTTCGCAAAGTACGAGTGCGGCAACGGCACTTTGTGCTGGAACTTACAGTGTTACCATCAACGATGCGAATGGATGCAATACGGCTCAACCTGTTACCATCACAGGACCTCCAGCAATTGTTGTGAATCCAATAGTGGTAAACGCTTCTTGTGGACAATGCAATGGCAATATTACACTCAACGCTTCTGGCGGAACTGGCGTATTGTCGTACCTCTGGAGTTCGGGCGCAACCACAGCCTCTGTTTCCGGATTATGTGCGGGTATTTATAGTGTCGTTGTAACTGATGCTACCGGATGTCAAAATACATTTACGCTCAATGTGAGCAATAGCAATGGTCCAACAAGTTCAAATGCCGTTGTTACAAACGTAAGTTGTGCCAATGTTTGTGATGGTAGTGTTTCGCTTGCTCCAGTTGGCGGAGCTGCTCCTTACTCCTATTTATGGTTACCCGGAAATCAGACAGCGGCAAGCCTGAATGGACTTTGCGCAGGAACATATACGGTGCAAATTACGGATGCCAACGGCTGTATTTTGATGGATAGTGTTTCGATCATATCGCCTAGTGCAATCTTATTGAATCCAACCATCGTCAATACCGATTGTGGTTTTTGCAATGGAAGTATTTCGCTTGCGCCTACTGGTGGTGTTGGCCCATACACGTACACTTGGTTGCCCGGAAATTTCACCACTTCATCCATCACCAATTTGTGTGCTGGGCTTTATACCGTTACCATTACAGATGCTACGGGGTGTTCAGCAACACAAGTAATTCCGGTTATTAATCCCAATACAGGAATGGTAACCGCGACTACTAGTTCCAATATTTCGTGCAATGGCTCGTGCGATGGTTTGGCAACAATTGGTCTAAGTGCAGGCAATGGTCCGTTTACGTTCCTTTGGAGCACAGGTGCTACAAACGATACTATTTCATCTTTGTGTGCGGGTCTTTATTTGGTCTTGATTACAGATGCGAATGGTTGTGTTACGTCAACAGGTGTAACCATAACCGAACCAAGCGTTTTGGTTGCTGCGGGGCCATTTGCAATTGATGAGCTATGCAACAATGCTTGCAATGGAACAATTACATCGCTCCCTGCGGGCGGAACATTGCCTTATTCTTATGTATGGAACAATGCGCAAACTGGGCAAACTGCGGTTGGCTTGTGCGCTGGTACATACACCGTTGTTGTAACCGATGCCAATGGTTGTACGATCCAACAAATCGATTCGATACAATCGCCGCCTGTATTGCTTGCTGCTACTCCTGTTGTCGCTGATGCGTCGTGCAATACTGTGGCCGACGGAAACATCGACATTACGATTTCGGGTGGAACGGTTCCTTACACTTACAGTTGGAATGGTCCAAATGGCTTTGTTTCTTCAAGCGAAGACCTCACCAATATTTTTAGTGGTACATATACGGTAACGGCAACAGACGCCAACGGCTGCACCATTCAAGACACCATCACCCTCAACTCAATTTTAAATGTACTAGCAGTTGCCGGAAACGACACCAGTTTCTGTGCGTCGTCGTCGTTCACCCTCGATGGATCGGCAAGTACTGGCGTAACAGGTTACCAATGGTTCGAGTTGCCAAGCATGAATCCAGTGGGTTCGGGCGCAATTGTTACCATCAATAATTTGCCACTTGGCGTAACATCTTATGTTCTTGTTGCTTCTGATGGCGCGTGTATCGATACCGATACCATCATCATTTCTTCGTTCCCACCGCCAATTGCCGACGCTGGATCAACCGTCGAAATTATTACGGGTGGAGCTACAAGCCTTGGCGGAAATCCAACCGGACCAACCGGCTCAACATTTACTTGGACACCCAACATCGACCTGACCAATCCGAATGCATCCAATCCAACAGCATCGCCAGATGAGACAACAACTTATACTGTTCTTGTTACAGATAGTTTAGGTTGTACTGCCACGGATACGGTTACCGTAATTGTTGTTCCAGAAATTTCGTTCCCGAATGGATTTACACCAAATGGCGATGGCATCAACGATGTTTGGGTGATCGACAATATTCAATTGTTCCCCAATTCGGTTGTAGAAGTTTACAACCGTTGGGGCGAATTGCTCTTCCGTTCGGTTGGCTACACGCAGCCTTGGGACGGGCGTTTCGATGGACAAGATTTGCCTGTTGGAACGTATTACTACATCATTGATCTAAACGATCCGTTATTTACACAAGATTATACAGGACCAATTACCATCCTTCGTTAAAAACACATCATGAAAAAAATAATTTTCATCCTTCTTGTTCTTCCACTGCTCTTGTTGAGCCAGTCTTTTGTGGCCGTACAGGAAAGCAACGAACTTGTTTTTCCAAAATCATTTTCACCCAATGGCGATGGAAAAGACGATGTTTGGGAAATTCAAAATATTGGTTTGTATCCCGATGCCGTCATAAAAATTTACAACCGCTGGGGGCAACTCCTGTTTGAGTCCGATAAGCTTGTAAAAGCGTGGGATGGCCGTACCAACGGCAAGTTGGTTGAAACTGGATCGTATTTCTTTTCTGTACAAGCGAATGATCCCAGTGGAAAAACATTTACGGGCAATATTTATTTAATGCGCTAATGCAAACAACATGAAAAGGTTTTTCTTTTTTCTGCTTTTGTTACCTCTTGCGCTCTCGGCGCAGCAGTTGCCGCATTACAGCCAATACACGCTCAATGATTATGTCATGAATCCCGCCATCTCTGGGAAAAATGCGTTCTTTCAAGGCATGTCGGCAAATCGTTATCAGTGGGGAGGAATTACCGATGCACCACGTACCTATATTTTGAGTGTACACGGCCCGTTGAAATACGATCACATGGGTGTTGGCGGACAATTGTACACCGATATTGTTGGTCCAACACGTCGTACTGGATTTTCACTTTCGTATGCGTACCACATTCAGCTTTCCGAAAACTTACATTGGTCGCTTGGTCTTTCTGCGGGCATCATGCAATTTATGATTGATGCACAAAAAATTACGTTACACGATCCAGGCGATTTGACGTTGACCAATAGTTTGCAATCTGTTTTAACACCCGATTTTGGTGCAGGCACATACATTTATTCCGATCGTTTTTGGGTTGGTTTTTCGGCCATGCAATTGCAACGCAACAAGCTTCGTTTTTTTGATTACATGTCCAACACCACAAGTGTGATGAATCATCATTTTTACGGCATGTTGGGCTATCGTCAGCCGCTTGGCGATGATTTTATGTTGGAGCCTTCAGCGTTGTTGAAATACGTAAAACCGGCACCGTTTCAATTTGATGCCGGAGTTCGCCTGATTTACAAAGACAAAGTTTGGATTGGTGGTTCGTACCGCAATTTAGATGCTATTGCAGCCTACATGGGTTTTGTCTATCGTGAAAATTTGGTGATTGGTTATGCTTATGATTTCACGACAACCAATATCCGCAATTACAGCACAGGAACACATGAATTGGTGATTGGTGTTCGTTTCAACAACCGTGGTTTGCGTTCATCTAGTGCACCTGCACCACAATTCAATTAATTTATGACAACCTACATGCTTGCGGCCTCCGCACTTTTTGCAAGTCTCTTTTTTTGCAGTTGCAGCAACGAAACCGCTCCGCCAAAAACAGATCCTATTGCGGAGAAAATAGTGAGTACGCCAACAACACAACGCGATACCATGCAGCAACGTTTGTATAACGAATGCCTTGGTGCTATGCCCGAAGCACAAGCGAGTTCGCAAGTTGCTGATGCATTTTGCTCTTGTGTTACCGATTCGGTTACCAGTCGCTTTGGAGAAGCTAATTTTAGAAAAATGGAACGTGAGCTTAGTTCAGGAGCCATGGCAGATACCATTCAAGATATTGCCAAATACTGTATTGAAAAAAGCGGCTTGAATAAATAATACGCGCGGTTAGTAAAACAAATCCGACGCAATTTTATCCGCCATTAATTTTCCAGAAGCACTCAGTACCAAAACATCGTTGTCTTGAACCATTGCTTTTTCTGAGATGTATGTTGCTGCTTCGCGTAAAATATGTTCGCGGTAAGCGTTTCCAAACACCTGTTCGATTTCGTTTAAATCGCAGCCCCATTTGGTGCGCAAGCGTGTCATCACATACTCGTTGTAACGTTCCGTAAGCGTCAGCTCTTCCGATTCAAAATACACTTCGCCTTGTTCTAATGCACGCGTATAAACCGCGTTGTTGCTCACATTCCAACGGCGCACGTTTCCATCAAAACTATGTGCCGATGGGCCAATGCCTAAATAAGGTTTGCTTTTCCAATAACTGCTGTTGTGTCGTGCCAAGAAACCCGTTGTGGCAAAATTAGAAATCTCATACTGTTCAAATCCGTGCGTGGCGGCGTGTTGGCAAAGCAACTGAAATTGACGGCTCGCTTGCTCTTCATCTACTGGTTTAGCTTTTCCGGTTTTGACAAAATGCGCGAGGGGCGTGCGTGGCTCAACCGTGAGGCAATACGCCGAAAGGTGTTGCACATTTAATTCAAAAACTTCGTGCAAATTTTTCTCCCAATCGGCATCCGATAAATCGGGAATACCATAAATCAAATCAACGGTAATATTTTTAAATCCGTGCGCCTGCGCCCTCCGCACCGCCTCACGCGCCTGTGTGGCCGTGTGCGCACGATTCATCTGCTTCAAATCTTCCTCTCGAAATGACTGAATGCCAATACTCAATCTATTCACACGCGTTGTTTTCAAATCACGCAAATACGCCTCCGTTAAATCATCTGGATTTGCTTCTAAGGTAATTTCAGCGTCCGACAAAACCTCAAACTTCTTTTCTACCGCCGAAAAAAAAGCATTCAATTCTTCTCCGGTTAAAAGCGAAGGCGTTCCACCACCAAAATAAATGGTTTCTAATGGCTGTTGCGGCAATTCGTAAGCGCGGTTATTAAATTCCGCTAACATAGCCAAAAGCAAATTTTCTCTGCCCGTCAACGTCGTCGAAAAGTGAAAATCACAATAGTGGCAAGCCTGACGGCAAAACGGAATATGCAGGTAGAGGTGTGGCATTATTCCACTTCGACTTCGTAAATTTTTCCTTGCAATGACTTTTTCGGAAACGGAATAAAACGCTGATCAAATGGCGCAGGAGTCCACCATTCCGAGTCGTGAAACTCTTGTGTAACAACCAAAATCATTTGGTTATCGGGAATGGTTGTAAGCGTCCGATTCATGTAACCAACTACGCGCATTTGATTTTTCTCAGGCCCAATGCGCCAGATGATGTGTTCGGGAGTCCATTCTATTTCGTACCAATAATAAGCGCGCTTATAAAGGTCGTTATCCAAGACAGGTGTTTTGAGCGTAAGCGCCTGATACCAATCGTGCCAGCGGTGCAACTCAAATCTATTCTTCTCGAAAAATAAGGGATAAACACCGGCAACATCCGTTTCAGGATCGCGGCACGACAAGTCCCAATTGGTACAAGCCACCATGATTTCATCGTTTTGATCGGCGTGGTCGTCTGCCGGAATTTTATCTTTTCCATAAGAGGAAGCCGGCCAATTGCGCGACGATTTGATAATTTCAAAATCGATCTCCGAATAATTCAAGCGCGATTTACGTTTGGCATCGTCTCGGTCGTGCGCATCTTTCGGAAAAAACCCGCCCGCGCAAGGCTGGCGCGCATTCCAACCCGCCTCATCTTGATACAAGAGCCAAACCGCATTCGTCAACCCATTCCAGATATGTGCTTCGCTCAACAATTCAGGAAATCCAACTTTCGCGCGGAATTTTCCATACGTAAATCCAATACGCGTTTTGACCCCAACATTTTCTTTGCGGAACGAATTTGGTTCATTGCCCGGATTCATGATGCTGATGGTGTGTTTTGCCGGATCGCTCGAAACGGTTTTGCACGGACAATCGGTAATTTGAAAGCGATCTTGTACACGGCCCGAATCCCAATACGTTTTCGCATTGGCTTCGTATTGCTCACGCGTGTAATTTTCGCCCGTAACATCGGCAACAACAGGAACAGTGGGCAAAATCAAGCCTTGATCGAGGTGGTGAAAAAATTGAGCAAACTGCGCTTTGCGGTAAAGCAAACTATCTGTACCGCAGCTCAACGAATTGAACAGCGAATCTTTACCAAACGTTTTGTACTCGTACGGACTCACATACACACCCGCACCCGGATCGAATTTTGCTTTTACAATCAGTTCTTCATCCGACGTTTGCACGTGCATGTTTTTACTCGCGCTGCCCGGCCCAAACACGTAATAGTAGAACGGATTGATGTAACGCCCGTTGCGTTCTGTTTTGCAAATATTTTTCACCGATTCCGGCAATTCGTTCAACCCCGCTTCGTTGACCACAACGAGCATGAACTTATATTTTCCTGTGCGCGGATTGCGTTTCCAACGGTGATTCACATCGCCTTGATGCCGTTGGTCGTTGAGTTGCCAAAGTGCATCGTTGTAAAGTTGATCGTCTTCGCTCACGTTGTTTACGGCCGCTTTGCGCTTCACTTGTTCCATCCACAACGCATCTTTGCGAATGTTGCTCATCACCGCATTGATCTCGGCATCATTCAATCCCGATTTGTCTTCTGCACCAAAATAAATTTTTTCATTGCGCGGATTTCCGACAATGCGAAACGAATCTGTCAGTAAAGAAATATCGCCATCTGGAACAGGTTTGAAAGCGATGGTATCTTCCCAACTGCCATAAAAATTTTGTTCCGCTTTTTCCGACTCGTATTTAAAGCCGTTTTTCTCTTCGTATTCTGTTTGCTTATACGATTCGTTTTGGTAGTAAATTTTATAAAACAGTTTTTTGTTTCCGCTGCGGTTGATCTTGAATTGAAAAACGAATTTGCCGCCATCAACTTGTTTCACAGCAGGAATTTCGATGCCGCGATAAACCGCGTCGCTGAGGTCAACCCAAAGGGTTTTGTCTTGTGCTTTGAAATTGGAAAGCGGACGAAATTCTTCCACATCGAAACCGCCACCAAAAAAGGAGCAAGACGAAATGCCAAGCAGCAACAATGCGAAAAAAAAGAAAGCTAAAAAGGATGCGCGCATAAGTCGATTCGTTCGATGTGCGAAGGTAAGCAGCGCGGGGCAAACTTGGGTAGTTTAAGGCGAAGTTTCTTGGCGTTTGCGACGACGGATACGGATGCGTCGAGTTAGTGCCGCAAATTGACCGAAAAAAGGAAGTCCAAGAAATGCTGCTTTGAGCATTGGGAAGGTCTTTAGGTCCAATTTAGAATTAAATGGTCGGTGATACCAAGGTTCTGGCGGAGAATATACATTTCCAACAACATCGCATATCAAAGGCGATTTTTGATAAGGCAAAAAACCTAATCCTCCTAAAACAAATTCTGGATCATATTTATAAAATGCACACAGAACAAGCGAAAAAGTTTCTTTACTCTGCCTAATAGCAAAAGACCTGTTATTCCTTATCAACGAATCCTGCCGCACGATTCCCAAACGACTTGTATCAATCCGCAACGAATCAATTGCAATATGAATCGTGTCAACACTTGTCGGTATTATCGAATCTGTTTGTGCAAGCAAATCAATGGTTGTATGCGATTGCATGGAATCGAGTTGAACCGTCTCGTTTTTATCGCGGGCGCGGGCATTCGCATACCGTGCTTGTGCGAGCATTTCTTTACTCAGCAGCAGCAAAGGCAAAACAGCTGCCCGTTTCCACCAATTGGCTGGGCGGGTATAATGAACTGGTTTCGCAAGCTGACGATTCAGTTGATCAACACGCAAACGGCCACACACGTTTCCGGTATTGGCTTGAAAAAAATGAAGGATCTCATCATCGCTCATGGTCGAAAAATCGATCACGTTTTTGGCGCACGAAGCACAATGACGCTGGCTATTTTCAGCTGGAGTCATGCTTTCCCACGGAACCGTACACGGCTCTGGAATTTGAAGCTTAATACGCATTTGGGGTTGCGGAGTCATACTGCAAGATGGCACTTTTTATAGACTCGGACAAGTCTAAATCGTTAAGAAGTGTTAGTTCACAACGTATTCGCTTGCGCTCACACCATCTTTTTTGGCAAAAACGGCATCGTATTTGTGCGTTGCTGCCTACATTTGTCTGTAATGACCGCTGTTTGGCAATTCCTCTTTCGTAGCCGCTTTAGTAAACTGATTGCTGCCATTATTTTTTTGGTGGTGGCCTACTTGCTGGTCTTGCCGCGCTCCGAAAATACCACCGCGCAACTCGAACCATTTCAGCAAACACTCGCAAAAAAAGAAATCCGACTCGAACGCGAATTGGATAGCCTCATCCAACGCGCCGAAGGAAAAAAATGGGACGATGTGTTTCGCAAACGCCCCGCATACTACAACGCACTATTTGCCGAAGAAGGATTGGTTTTGCTCGGCTACGAAGGCGATACCTTGCATTTCTGGTCCGACAATTCGGTTGCGGTAGAAAATTACATGAAAGAAGTTTGCCTCGACGAGAAAATGGCGCGGCTCAAAAATGGGTGGTTTGAAGTTGTACGCAAATCAACCAATTCGGGCAGAAATTACATTGGCTTGATTTTAATTCGCAACGCTTATCCCTATCAAAACCAATACCTCGTCAACGATTTTGAAAATAAATTTTCGCTTCCCGCCGAAACCGATATCGAACTCGGCTCATCAGGATCAAGCACCGGAATTAAAAACCTGAAAGGCGAATACCTGTTTTCGCTTGTTTTCAAATCTGCGGCAACACCCATTGTTGCTGATTGGCCAGCTTGGCTCAATTTTATTTTAAACCTGCTCGGTTTTATCCTGCTCCTCTATTTTCTGCGCGATGAAACCGATAACCTAGCTGAACGCATTGGTACTTTTTTTGCCGCGCTGCTTGGCATTGCGCTGGTCGTTGTACTTCGATTCATCAGCATCAGCCTGCATTTTCCGGCCATCTTTTACGATTACGAATTGTTTTCGCCCAAGCATTATGGCGATGCCGATTCGTTCTGGCTCTCCAACTTAGGCGATTTTGTCATCAATACCGCCTTGTTGTTTTGGATGGTTTGGTTTCTGCATCAACGGACACAACCTTCCAAAAAATTACTTGCCAGCAAACATATTTACCTCCTTGGCTTGGCGGCGGGTTTATTCCTCTTGCTTGCCGCCATGGGTATGTTTATCAATGGCATGTTCAAAGGCTTGATTCAGAATTCTGACATTTCATTTCATGTCAACGATATTTTTAGTTTATCTATTTACAGTTATATCGGTTTACTTCTTGTTGCGGTGTTGCTTGCGGCGTTTTTTCTGGCGGCAGATCGCATGGTACAAGTGGTCTTGCAATTTAAATTACAAGCGCGTGAATTAGTGCTCGTCTGGTCGGCCAGTGCCTTGGTGTTGACCGGAATCATGCATCTGCTCGACAATGTGGATTTGGTTACCGTGCTTTGGCCATTTGCTGTTTTTGCCATTTTGCTCTACGGTCGTTCGCGCGAGCAAGAACAAACATTTTCGTTTTCGTTGATTGTTGTACTCGTGTTTTTGTTTTCGTTGTATTCGGTTCACATGTTGCTCAAGCAAGGCATGCACAAAGAACACGATAGCCGCATTGTTTTTGCAGAGAAATTAGCCGCAGAACAAGATCCGATTGCAGAACATTTGTTTACGGAATTGGAAGATAAATTGCGTTACGATACGGCCTTGATTCGCTATTCGCAAACGGCTTGGCTCGATATGTCGAGTTTTGAAAAACGCATTCAGCAAGAATATTTCAGCGGCTACTGGGAAAAATACGACATCCGCATTTCGTTTTTCGATACGATGTGTTCGCCCTTGTTGCGCACATCTTCGTCGCTTTCTGACAACATCACACATTTCGACGAATTGATTGCGCGCGATGGCACGCCTACATATAGTCCCGATTTTTTCTTTTTAAATAACCGTTCGGGCCGTATCAGTTATTTAGTACGCATCATTCTCCAAATTCCTAACGCCGAAAAGCATCTCGGGCAAGGAACGTTATTTGTAGAACTCGATTCAAAATTGCTTTCTGAGGCCATTGGTTTTCCTGAATTGTTGTTGGATCGTGAGATTGGCATCAATAAAAAACTGATCAATTATTCGTACGCCAAATACAAGAGCGGTCAACTCATCAACCATTCGGGAAAATATGCTTACAATTTTTCGCCCGATGAGTTTGCCCGTTATCAAGGGGTGCAAGTTTTTGCCGAAACTGCGGGATGGAGCCATTACCTCTATCGGCCTGATGGCGCAACACTTGTGGTACTGAGCAAAGTAGAGGCTGGCTGGTTGGGGAAAACCACAACGTTTTCGTATTTGTTTGCGTTCTTTAGTTTGTTGTTGATTGCTGCACTTTTTATACGGCAACTTTTTACGGCCGGATTTACATTTACCAACTTGAGTTTCAAATACCGCATTCAGTTGGTGCTTGTTTTTATTGTATTGGCTTCGCTTGCGTTATTTGGTGCAGGTTCTATTTATTACATCCGCCAACAATACCAAACCAAGAATGCTGAAATCATTAGCGAAAAAGCGCATTCGGTCATGCTTGAAGTAGAATCGAAATTGGAAGACAATCGGCTTACGCCTGCTTACCGCGATTATGCAACGTACCTCTTGAAGAAATTTTCGAATGTGTTTTTTACAGACATCAACTTGTATGATGCGCAGGGAAATTTATACGCCTCGTCGCGCCCCAAAGTATTTGATGAAGGATTGGTTTCTAAAAAGATGAATCCCGAAGCGTATTATCAAATTGATATTGAACACCGCTCCGAATTTATTCACGACGAACACATTGGCGATCTGGCTTACCTTTCGGCGTATCTGCCTGTAAAAAATAAAGAAGGACAATTGCAGGCTTATCTCAATCTTCCTTACTTCGCCAAGCAGAGCGATTTAGAAAAAGAGATTTCTACTTTCCTCGTTGCGTTGATCAATGTCTATGTGTTTTTGTTTGCGCTTTCGGTGCTTGCCGCAATTTTCATTTCCAACTATTTGACCAAGCCTTTGCGGTTGATTCAGGAAAAAATGCGTCAGGTAAAACTCGGCAAGAAAAACGAAAGCATTGCTTGGTACACGCGCGATGAGTTGGGCAGCTTGGTTGGCGAATACAACCGCATGATTGCCGAACTGGCGAACAGTGCGGAATTATTGGCCCAATCGGAACGCGAGAGTGCGTGGCGCGAAATGGCTAAACAGGTAGCACACGAAATTAAAAATCCGCTTACGCCGATGCGTCTGAGCATTCAATTGTTTGAGCGCGCCTACCGCGACAAAGCGCCAGAAATGGATACCAAAGTGGAACGCATGGCCAAAACCATGATTGAACAAATTGATACGCTTTCGTCGATTGCTACGGCCTTCTCCGATTTTGCGCGCATGCCCAAACCCGTGAATGAAGAAATGGATTTGTGCGAACTGCTCACCAGTTCGATTGATTTATTTCATGAAACATCAGACGAAATTGATTTTGGTTTTGATAGCGGTGAAATTGACGAGGCGATGATTTTTGCTGACCGCGAACAACTGGTACGGGTCTTCAACAATTTATTCAAAAATGCCTTACAAGCCATTCCCGAAGAACGTAAAGGAAAAATTAAAGTGCGCTTGACAAAGGCAGATGGAAAATTCACCGTAGCGGTTACCGACAATGGAACGGGCATTTCGGATGAAGTGATTGATAAAATTTTCGTGCCCAATTTTACGACTAAGAATACGGGCATGGGCTTAGGCTTGGCTATGGTCAAAAATATTGTTGAAAGCAGCGGCGGCGCAATCTGGTTTGAAACAAAAGCGGGGGTTGGAACGACATTTTATGTTTCGTTTGCAGAGTATGTAGATTGAGTTGTTTTACAATTCTGTTTTTTCAAAAAAATCATTCCGTCTTTAACAGTCTAACATGACTCGTTTTACCCTTTTCGCTCGTAATGCGCATGAAATAAACCTGTGGCGCAAGAGTCGCAATGTTGAGTTGTATTGTTGTTTCTTCTGCAATATCGCTTGCATACACCCGTTGACCGGTGATCGTAAATAATTCAATCTGGGTGATTTTTTGATTCGATTGAACGGTGATTATGTGGGCTGATGGATTTGGAAATACGTTGATGGATAACGTGTTTGCATTCTCTTGCAAACCGAGAAGAAGAGTACCTTGAATTTCTTTTCCAATGCTTGTGTGAATGAACTGCCCACAACCACTCGTGATGATTTTTACCGCTTTTACCATATACCAATGTCCTGTTTGATAGTTTGGAATCGTAAAACTAGTTCCGTTAACTACAGCATTGGAAATGCGCTGGAATTTACCAAACTCTGTACTACTTTCGTAAATGTGATAACCCATAACGGCTGCGTCGGGCGAGGATACCCATTGCAACACAGCGTTTCCATTAGACACAGAAAGAGTAATATTTGACGGTGGCGAAATTTGATACAGATTGACGAGTGGATCTCCATAAAACGCAAAATGTGTTCGGTTCCACCACGTTTCCTCGTCGTATTGCTGCGGGGCTTTTTCAAGATACTGGTTGTTGCTGTTGTGATTCATGATTTCTTGCATGGCTATTCCAAGTGGCTGTCCCGTACATGCTTGATGAAAAATATTAATCCCTGTTGTTGTCCACAAGGTTACCACACACTTGGAATCTGCACCCAACAAAGAACGCACACGGCTGTAAATTCCACTTTGTGGAACATCGCCAAAACCCCAGTAACTCTGGTCGCTGGAGTAAATAGCAGCATCCATTCCATAAGTAACCCAATCATTAATGTCTGGTACGGATAAATTCTGCATGTACATTTTGAAAGGCCCATTACTCTGAACCCACTGGTTGTGGTTTGGTCCAGCATAGTTTTGATATACTTTATCAGGAGTTGAAATATTGGGTAACGAGCGATAGGTTCCGTCATTGGAATTATCATACCCATAATAAAAACCTGTTTTGTCGCCCATATCATAACCCGCAGCTACATTTCTATAATTACTCAAGCGGTCGAGGTAATTTTCTAGCATCGTCATTTCGGATAAATTCAAATCCGTTAAATCAGCAAAATCAACGCGTCCAAAACCCATTTCCACATCGGAAGGAAAAAAATCTTGATCCCACTTAAAATCGCCTGGCAAATTAATGGCCAATGGCGTTGCTAATGAACCCGGATTGAACGTGGCCGTATCGGTATATATACCATCCATGTCTGCATAGTACGCATCGCAACCACGCGCACCTTGGTTTTCGTCGTGCTCATCGGGAGCCGTTACGCTCGTCGATCCACTTCTTGGTAGCGCCACATGTCCTAAAATAAATAATGCTTTCGGTTTATCATTCGTTGGCGCATTGTTGTAAATGGACATGATTTGATTTTTAATTGTTACCACTTCATTGCCGCTATCCCAGTTCGATGCGCGAGGAACAACCAATTCGTTGACAAACCAACCATCGGCGGTAAGTTCTTTTTTTAAACGATTGTACTTTGCAGGGAGCGAAGTAACAACATCATTCGCCACCAGTAAAATCATTTCTCCTTTATACACCGCATTGTCGTTTTGTAGCGCACCAATCGTGTAACCAATTGCATCGTAGTTGATGGATTGGAAATTCCAAGTGTTCTGTCTGCGCACTTGGTACTCCCATATTTCCCCTGCATTCACATTGTTATCAATCCAACTTCCCGTACCCGCAGGGAGCGCACTTGCTACGCTCGTCCATGTATATGTTCCCAACTGGCGACGATTGATGTATATAGGCTCGTTATTGTTGGAAGCTGAATCGTGCATGATGATTTTTACCCGTTCATTAACAACATCGACTTGTGTTGATACAAGGCAAACTCGTCTGCCTGAACCGCCAAAATTGAAACTGAAATTCTGAGCCATGCTGCTGAGTGAAACCAGCAAAAAAATCAATAAGGAGGAGAAGTAGTTCTGTTTCATCGTTGGTGTGTGTGAAGATGATACTTAAAAAAAACAAGCCAAGACCTGCTGTTTACAAAACGACAATACAATCGCTTAGAGCCTGTTTAAAATTTGTCCCGAAGTATCGAGATTGAGAATTGTTATGATGCATTTTTGTGCCAGACGAGGCGCGTTTTGAAGGCCATAGCGGCGCGCCTACGGTCGAAAAACGCAACGAAGTATGGTGCAAAAATGCGCATAACAATTCCGAGGCTTCGGAACAAAGGATAAAATTTAAACAGGCTCTTAAAAACAATTTTCATGACTAAACACATTTGTTTTGTTTTGATTCCACATTCCAGAACAAAAATGAGCTTGTGAATGTTTGATATGGATGATCGGTTTTTAATGTCTTTTCACTGTCAATCTGTTCCAATCCCCTAGATTAAAGGCTTGTAGCGGTTAGTTG
The DNA here is from genome assembly GCA_013298545.1 of Bacteroidota bacterium. Classification (GTDB taxonomy): domain Bacteria; phylum Bacteroidota; class Bacteroidia; order Palsa-965; family Palsa-965. The sequence goes on from JAAFIA010000001.1 coordinate 18,881, forward strand.
TGGCCAAATTTTTTAAGGGCAAAGACGTTGCACCATTGCTGTCGAAAAAGCAATACCACCGAATTCATGTCAATCACGATATTTTGCCCTTAAACACCTGAATTTTACTACCTTTGCACTCCTTTTTACAACATGGAACACATTCGCAATTTCTGCATCATTGCCCACATCGATCATGGCAAGTCAACACTTGCTGACCGCTTGTTGGAATATACCAATACCATTTCCAAGCGCGATATGGAAGCGCAGGTCCTTGACGATATGGATCTGGAGAAAGAACGTGGCATCACGATCAAGAGCCATGCTATTCAGATGAATTATCAGAAAGACGGCAAGAAATATGTCTTCAACCTGATTGATACACCGGGCCACGTTGACTTTTCTTACGAAGTATCGCGCTCCATTGCTTCGTGCGAAGGAGCCTTGCTTATTGTGGATGCGGCGCAAGGCATTCAAGCACAAACCATTTCCAATTTGTACCTCGCACTCGAAAACGATCTCGAAATCATTCCGATTCTCAATAAAATTGATTTACCAAGTGCCGAACCAGAACTGGTAAAAGATCAAATCGTTGATTTGCTTGGTTGCAAACGCGAAGAAATCATGTCAGCTTCTGGCAAAACGGGCATGGGCGTTCACGAAATTTTATCGGCCATCTGCGACCGCATTCCTGCCCCCAAAGGCGATCCGAAAGCACCGCTACAAGCCCTCATTTTCGATTCGGTTTTCAATTCGTTTCGCGGCATCATTGCTTATTACAAAATCCTAAACGGCGAAATCAAAAAAGGCGAAAAAGTAAAATTCTTCAATACAGGACACGAGTATTTGGCCGATGAAGTTGGTGTGCTGAAACTTGGCCTTGAGCCGCGCGATGTGGTGAGTACGGGCGATGTAGGCTATATCATTTCGGGCATTAAAGATGCGCGCGAAGTAAAAGTTGGCGATACAATTACCAACGTAGCCAATCCGTGTTTGACATCCATCAATGGTTTTGAAGATGTGAAGCCGATGGTTTTTGCTGGAATTTATCCGGTTGATACGGATGATTTTGAAGAGTTGCGTTACTCGATGGAGAAACTTCAATTGAATGATGCATCACTCACGTGGGAGCCTGAAGCTTCTGCGGCGCTTGGCTTTGGCTTCCGTTGCGGATTCTTGGGCATGTTGCACATGGAAATTGTGCAGGAGCGTTTGGAGCGTGAGTTTAACATGACCGTTATTACAACGGTTCCCAATGTACAGTATTATGCTTACGATACAAAAGGCGAAAAATTAATCATGAATAATCCGAGCGATATGCCTGATCCGGCGCGTCTCGATTACATTGAGGAGCCGTTTATCAAAGCAAGCATCATCACCAAATCAGATTATGTAGGTGCGATTATTAAATTGTGCATCGATAAACGCGGAACGATTGTTACACAGAATTATTTGACAACCGATCGCGTGGAAATGGTTTTTGAAATTCCGCTCGGCGAGATTGTCTTCGATTTTTACGACAAGCTGAAAACCATTTCAAAAGGATATGCTTCGTTCGATTATAGTCCAATTGGTTTCCGCGAGTCGGATCTGATCAAGTTGGATATTCTGATCAATGGCGATCAAGTGGACGCGTTGTCTGCTTTGATTCACCGCTCAAAGGCGCACGAATTTGGCAAGAAGATTTGCGAGAAGTTGAAAGAATTGATTCCCCGTCAGCAGTTCCAAATTGCGATTCAAGCGGCGATTGGTGCAAAAATTGTTGCACGCGAAAACATTTCAGCAATTCGCAAAGACGTTACGGCAAAATGTTACGGCGGCGATATTTCCCGCAAACGCAAACTCTTAGAAAAACAAAAAGAGGGCAAGAAACGCATGCGTCAAATTGGTAACGTAGAAGTTCCGCAAAGCGCATTTATGGCCGTTTTAAAACTCGATTAATTCTTTTAGAAAGCAATATGAGAAACGACTCGCATTTTTTGTGGGTCGTTTTTTTGTGGGGGGGAGAGTTGCCGGATTTCGCAGAAAGGTTAAATTTGATTGAGCTGTTGGAACGTTGCAACAATACTAAATCCATTATGTAGCATTCAAAAAACTAAAATGAAATTTATCTTGTCTTTCCTCTGCACTTTTTTACTGCTGCCTATTTATGGGCAAGATACGTTGCGTTTGAAAAAAGAGCCTCGCGTTATTTTGAAAAGTTGGTATCCCGAGTTTAAAGAATTTCCAGCATTAAAAATAGGAGAACAGAAAATTCTTTTTGCATACATCCCCGATTTTGAAAATACGCCGATGTATAACAATGATATTAATTTGGAAATCAGAAATGGCGCAGCCGAGGTTGTAGAAACTGAAAAAACAAATCAATTCTTGGTTACTGTAAACAAGACTGATGCAGAATACATTGAGCTTGAAGTTTGGCTCGACATAGAACGTACAAGCATTTTGTTGAAACAAAATACGGCGTGGATAGATATCCGAAAGCATTATCCGATCAAGGACAATCGCGTATTGGTTCAGGTGATCAAACTAAAAATAATCAAGTGATTTACGGAACTTATCCGTCTTTTCTCTGCGTTGCAATTGTGCAACTAGAAACAATTTACATTATCTCCCCGCAGGAAAACAGGCTGTACTAGAAGATTGCTGACGGTATGGCCCTTGTTAAATCAAATGAATTATTTGCCCACCCACCCCACAATTTTTTCCCCAATCAATTTTCCTTCCACCAAAAATCCATCGTGCCCAAAAGGCGAATTGATTTCGACAAATGCAGCCCCGCGAATGTGTTGTGCTAAAAATTGCTGCTCGGCAATTGGACATAAAAAATCAGTCGTGATGCCGATGCAAAGTGTTTTGGCTGTAATGGATTGAAGCGCAGCCTCCACACCGCCCCGCCCCCGCCCCAAATTGTGGCTGTCCATCATTTTTGTCAGAAACCAATACGAATACGCATTGAACCGCTGCACCAATTTATCGCCTTGGTAATGGATGTATCCACTCACCCGAAAATCATCGGTCCGCTCATCTGTATCGGCTTGTGTTTGGTTAAACGCTTCGTAACTGCGATACGTGAGCATACCAATGGCCCGCGCTGTTTTTAATCCACGCGCACCAGCATCCGCACGATTTTCGCCAAACGTTAGATCTGTTTCAATCGCCAGTCGTTGCGCCGTATGGATCGCAATACCCCAAGCCGATTCGCGCGCCGATGTGGCCACCACAATTAATCGTTCACAAATATTCGGTTCCAAAACGGCCCACTCCAAAGCCTGGTAACCACCCATCGATCCACCAATCAACACATCAATTTTTTCGATGCCGAGATTTTTTCGCAAGGCCACAAAGCAACGCACCACATCGCGAATGGTCAGCTGCGGAAAATTTTTAAAATATGACGTTCCTGTTTTTTCATCCAAATGCAAAGGTCCCGTTGAGCCATAGCACGACGATGGGATATTGACACAAATGATAAACTCTTTTTTAGGATCAAACGTTTTTCCTTCGCCAAAAAGATCGGGCCACCAATCGCACACATCCGCACTCGCCGTCAACGCATGACAAGCCCACACCACGCGCATCCCCGCACGATAACTACCCGAAGTACAATACGCCAGCTCCAAGTTTTCAAGCACCGCACCACGTTCCGTCTCAAACGATTCCGAAAAACGAAAAGTATTTTTTTGCATGAGGTAAAGATACTTATTGAATTGTGGAATTAGAAAAATTGATGTTTAGGCGATTTCGTAAATTGACAATTAAAATCACTAAATCACCAACTCACTAAATCACCAACTCGCTAAATCACCAACTCGCTAAATCACCAACTGAGCGCAAGCAAAAGCGCAGCAAATTAAAAATCATCCCCTTCCAACTCTTCCTCCTTCTTCGTTCCCTGTTCATTCCAACGAATGATAAATTTCCCATCATCGCCATTCTTTTTATCACTACCATTAGCGTTGAGTGTCGTGTCTTTTTTAAACAAGCCAAACTCTTCGCGCAAAATCGTTTTCAGATTTTGTTTTTCTTGCTTTAAATCTTTTTTCAGATTCTTAATCGCATCTTTTACGTTGAAGTATTTCACTTCTGGATTATCGAGCGGCCCTTTCATCGAAACATACAAACTCATGCGTCGTCCGCCATCCTCTTCTACTTCCCCAAATTCTTCGTTTTCTTTTTTATTGAAAATGACTTTTCGTGCATGCACCTCGTCCAATTCAATTCGGAAATGGTAATCCACGTAATTATCGAAATTATGCGTTCCCCACATGGTTAAATCAACCGCATTCGACTCAATATCCATGGCCGGAATATCAATCAACCGATTTTTAATTTCGATTCTATTTTTTAATGTGTTGAATTTTAAATGCTTCAAATCATCGAGGCGAATAAATTTGGCGAGGATATCGAGTGGAGCAAATTCGTTCAGTTCGCCGCGCTCCAATTCAATATCCGCAAGCGCGTAAATCCGTTTTTCATTCACACCCAAATCGGCACCCCAGAGCGAAACAAAATTCACATCCGCAGTCAACGTTCCTTTGATGTTTTTTTCTGTCATCACATCCTGTCCAAAATTTTCCATCTGCACAAACATCTTGGTAACATTCACATTGTTCAGTTTAGCATTTCCCGTTACCAAAAGCGAGTCAATGCTTGTACCATCAATCATACCACTTCCGATAATTTCGCCGCCCATGGTGCGAATGTGAATCGGATCAGCCACTAAGCGGCGGTTACGCAAAACCAAATCGCCAGAAAGATCAGCCGCCTCAAATTGCCGAAACATCAATCGCCCCACTTGTGTATGCATGCGCAGTTGTACACGATCTGGAAAAACAAGTTTGTAAGTCGTATCGCCCGCTGTCGAAGAAGACGTGCCGAGTAACGAATTGAAGTCGATCGTATTCGCACGAAAATCGGCATCTACATCAAGTACCGCTTTTTCTACCAAGAGCCAAGCCAACAAATTGTGTAAGGCCCCTTCCATTTTAAAATCGCTTGCGCCAGATCGTGCGCGCATGCCACGCATGGTTACATTGTTGCCATCAAACAAAAGTTGACCATTAATGCTATCGATTGGTAACAAGGCGTTTTTCAATTTCAAGCGCGACTGCATCAACCGCACTTCGCCCGACGTTTGGAATTCTTTCAAGCTCGTTGTCGAAAATACAATCGACTTTCCGAGTTTGCCTGATGTTTCGAGATGCACATCCAATGTTCCAGATGCCTCTTGAATGGTATCTGGCTGAAGCAAATGCACCAGTTCGCTCAAATCAATATGACCATCTATTTTGGTGCGAATCACAGGACGATCGAGGTTCGTCAAATCAAACGATCCCGAAAATTTGCTTGTGCGTGTTTGTGCCTGAAACGTTGTAATGTGTAAGCCAGAATGCTCTTTAGCCGTACTGAATGTTCCATCAACCGCAATATTTTCAAGTTTTAGCGGTGTTCCTGCACGCGTGAGTGTTGCCCCTTTATAAACACCGAATTTTGCCTCTACTTCGGGCAGCAAGCTATCGTTATAAATACCGTTGATGGTTGCATCCACAAAAAAATCGCCGGTGCTCGAAATGCCTTCAATGTCTTTGGCATACGATGCAGGCAATAACGACAAGGCATCGCGAATGGCAACATCATCGCCTTTTGCTGCAAGCTTAATTAAATAACCACGATTACTATCCGTAATATCGCCCGTAACCTTCATTTTCAAATCGGAGATGTTTACGGAACACGTATTGATGCGGTAAAGCTTGGTTGTGTTGTCGATGTTTAGATCGACTTGAAAAGACCCCGAATTTCCGGCAAACCATTCGGCTTTTCCTTGCTTCAATTTTCCAACAACAAATTCGGCTTTAGAAGCGAGTGTATAATTTTTACTCCCAAAATCGCCAGCGAGTTCGGATGTGGAAATGGTAATTTCATAATCGCTTTTATCGCGCATGTCGCGCCAGCGCAATTTCACATCATTGAATTCAAATTTTTCTAGCGCGAAAGCAACATCTGTACTTGCTGCGCTGGTCGATGTATCTGTTTTGATGAAATGGTAATTGTCGTTTCCTTTCAAATCGGTTCGCAAATCGAGCACCGCCTCATCCACCGCAATATGGCGAATGGTGTAGTTGCGTTTAAAAAAATCGAGGATATTGAAGCGTAAGTCGATGCGTTTGGCTTGAAAAAGTGTATCGCGTTTGTCGTTGCTTGTCGCATCGAGCGCGCTGATGTTGTTAAACTCAACCGATACTTGCGGAAATGTACGGATGACCGTCAAACGCACATCTTTTTCGGTATCGACATAAATGGTGGTATTGAGGTATTGATTGACTTTGTTCAACACAAACCCTTTAATCTTGTCTTCAAACACAAATGTGAGCGCAACGGCCAGCACGAGTATAAACACAAACCCACCGCACAGCCAAAAAAATAGGCGCAGCAGGCGTTTCCACCAAGGGCGTTTTGTTTCAGGTTGCGAAGAGGAGACGAGCGTTTCGGACATGTACGGTTTTAGTCGCGCTAAATTACAACGCTTAAAAACCACGAATCGTATGCAAAAAGGCTTTCTGTGAACTGTTAAATGTTCATATTTCTAAACCAGAATCACTTTTTCCAAGTAATGTCGATTAACCTATATATTATCAATGATTTTTATTTTATGCTATTTGTAATTTATGGCTGTATAAATCGTTTTATTTTTACTAATTTAAATCTAATAAACAGTATAACCTAAAAAAGTAAACGATGAAAACAAACCTGATTTACGGCGCATTAGCCGTATTCGCTATGGGTGTAGGAATTTACAGTTGTAAAAAGAACCTACTAACAGAACCCAATCAAGCCCAAACGGTGCAAGCCATGCAAGCCCCAGTTGTTTGCACGTATGATGTTCCGTTGGTGTGTAACAATCAAATACCGCATTATTCGTCAACACAAGTTTTTGATGCGGTATATCAGTGCTTGGAGGCACAATACGAGCAATATAACGACAATTTTGAAGCAGCGCACCCCAATTTGAGCGACGATGCGTATGATGACTTGGTTGATTCGTTAGCATTTAATGAAGAAGCAACTCTCAAAAACTGGGAAGTTGCCAAAGGCTATGGCTCGTTGCGTACGCATTTGAATAACCTAGAAGATATTTGGTTGGCCAATGGCATGGATCCGAATACCGACCCATTCGATCATGCGGTGAGCGATCTTATTTTATTGACGATGATGAATGCGGCAGGCGATATTCGTGTGGCCAATGACCTCATTCATACCGATCCTGATGGCACACAATTGATCGTTTCTAATGCAGATTGTGCTATTTTTGATAGTGCCAAAGCCGATCCTAATTACACCAACCCCAATTTGACACGGATTATGCCCGCACCGCCTGATGTGTGCCAACGGAATGAGTATGAGAAAGGTGGACAAGAATGGGCGAATAATAGCAATAGAAAATTTCTATGGCGTGTTGATTTTGATGCGTATATCCAAAATTCGCGGGCCAAATCGGTGATCCGCAATTTTAGACTTAAAAATGGAAATTGGAAACGAGCAGCGGCCTATTGTGAAGTGCAAGTAGATGGCGATATTTGGAATAACGAATGTGATTCTACAGTAGCTGTTACTTTTGACGCAGCCATTAAAAAAAGGAAGCGCGTTACCGCTCGGCGCTATCCTTTAAATTACAGTAAAATAAAAACAGGTGAATTATTGGGGTACTTTAGAGCAATTAACGGGAATATCTATGTGGATACGGCAATTGTCTGGTAATAAAAAGATAAAATACATACCATCAGGCAGCATACTTACATGCTGTCTGATGGTGCTATGTTTTCATTTGATGACTTCGGCCCAAACACAATTTTCCAAATGGGAATGGAATGTAACTGCAACCATGCATCGCCCATCACCAATTAAGCAGACGGTCGGTAATGACAAAATACAGATTCGTCCAAGTGCTGGCTGGGAGTTTGGTTTTGCGCGTGAAATTGCCACAAAGGGAAACTATAAATTTGACTTTGGTTACAACCGTGGGAGCACACCTGTTTATCTGTTTATAAAATTAGCAATACGTGATTACCCAGTTTTGCGCATTGACTATGCTTCAAGTTTCTATTATGTACAGCACCCATACAACTTGTTTTATTTCCGCATAAGAAAAAAATTGAGCGACAATACTACCATTGGACTTGAGCTCGCTAACCGTTTTTATACAAGTTCCTCTGCCGGAACAGGACTTGCCGGCTTCAATGCACTTACTGGTAGTCGGTTATTGATTTATCGTGCAAGAACTTACTCGGCAGGAACTCCTACGTTCTCTCCTCACCTTAAACTCAGTTTTACAGGTACTATTTGGAAACGCTTTCCTTCTTTTTTATATGAAGCGTCGTTGTGCTATGCTCCTATCTCTGTCATTAGTGGTTCTTATGTTTTGTTTCCGTATTATCCTGCTTATATCAGCGCAGGAACATTTCGGGTACAGCAATCGTATTTGGGTTTAGCTATAAAATACCGTCGCGTGAAAAAGGAGGATTGATGCTTTTTGTGAGTACAAAAATAAACTATCCTTTGTCTGGTAATACTACAAAAAGCATACAGCAAACTTATTGGGTTTTGGGTTTCTCAAAAACACCTCAATGTAAGCCCGCAAGGGCGTGTGTACGGAAAAGTTTTACCGCAATGGCCAAGAGAATAATTCCGAAAACACGGCGCATCACGGCCACACCACCAACACCAAGTATTTTTTCTAAGCGTCCGATGTTGCGCAAAACCACATACACCACAATGACGTTGATGAGCACAGCCAATACAATGGTAATCACGTTATACTCGGCGCGCAGCGATAAGAGCGTGGTCAATGTTCCGGTTCCGGCAATGAGCGGAAAGGCAAGCGGCATAACCGAAGCCGTTGCGGGAACTTCGTCTTTGTACAAACGAATGCCCAAAATCATTTCGAGCGCTAGAAAAAACAGGACAAAGGATCCGGCAATGGCAAAATCAGAAACGCCAACACCAATGAGACCGAGCAAGGGTTCGCCAACAAATAAAAACACCAACATAATCACCGCCGAGACGAGTGAAGCGCGGCGGGCGTTTAGCTCCCCAACTTTTTGGCGCAAACCAATAATGACAGGGATTGATCCCACAACATCAATTACGGCAAAAAGTACCATGGTAGCCGTAGCCAGTTGTTTCAGATCGACGTGTAAATCCATTTTTCTGTGTTTTGCCAGCAAAGGTAATCTGAAAAAAACATCCCGCTTGTAGCAATTTTTCAGGCAACAAGCGGGAATGTAATTCCTTCCGGGTCTCCAAAACCGGATGGAGCAAGTAGTCTGAATTGACCAAACACGTGATATAGACGCATAAAGAACGGCAAAGTTTAATTGTATGAAATAGAATTATTAGGACGGGTGTGTGTTTAGACTTGAGACATGAGACCACCTGATTATAGAGCGAAGAGTGGAGAAACAGCGCGAGTACCCGGCTCTCCGCACTTCGCTCTGTTTCTCTCGCATTATTTGTCTCATGTCTGCGCTAGCAAGTGGGCCGGAAAAATGTTTACCCTTTAGAATTCCCTTTACCTTTGCTACAAATCATATTTCCATGAAATCGCTACTCCGCTACTTTGTACAAGGGCTTATTGTTGTTTTGCCCGTGATGTTAACCATTGTTGTGGTTTATAAATTATTTCGTTGGTTACTCGGCGTTTTTAGTCATGCCGATACGCTAATTCATCCGTATGCCGACCCCGTTATTTTTCTTTTGTTGGCCATTATCATCATCATCCTTATTGGTGCTTTTGGAACCAACCTCTTGGCGCGATGGGTTTGGGGCGCAATTGAAAAACGCATTGAAAAAGCCCCCCTCATTAAAATTATTTACTCTTCCACAAAGGATTTTCTTTCTGCCTTTATTGGCGAAAAAAGGCGGTTTAATCGCCCTGTCTTAATAACAACCAATGTGCAAACCGGAGCCAAAGAAATGGGTTTTATTACACAAGATAATTTGTCAGAGATTGGTCTAGATGATACCATGATTGCCGTTTATATTCCTGCATCGTATGCCGTTTCTGGACGTTTGTTGTTGGTCCCGAAACAATATGTGGTAGAAGTCGATGTTCCGGCAGCAGATGCCATGAAGTTTATTGTTTCGGGAGGTGTTTCGGAAATCGACTGAACTGCGTAACTTGCAACATTATTATTCACCAAATTCTCAATTCACATGAAACGTTTGCTACTTCTTGCCGCACTTGTCTTGTCGGTCATGAGCGTTCAAGCTCAAAAAATCAAAGTCTCCGAATCGAACGAAAAAATTGCCAAGGGCAACCACAATTCATTGGTGGTAACGATTTATGGCATGTCTGCCGACGATATTGAAAAGGAATGGCGTTCGAAAATGAAAGATTACGATGCCAAAGTGAGTTCAAAAGATGGTGTTTTTGCCGATAACGCTTTGATTCCAAGCATCAGTAAAAATACGGTTGATGTCTATGCACGGGCTGAAAAAGCGGGCGATGGCGAAGTGAAATTTATTGTTGCCTTTCAGTTGGGCGAAACATGGCTGAGTTCGACAACAAACAAAGATGCTTACAACGAAGCGGAAAAAATTGTTGCCGATTTTGCGCGTAAATTGACCAAAGATGGGATGGGCGCACTCGTCAAAGCGGAGCAAAAAAAATTGGATAAACTCAAGGACGAACAAAGCGATCTGGAAAAGAAAAATAAGGATCTAAAAGCTGATATTGAGGGGTACAAAGACAAAATCAAAAAAGCCGAAGACAGTATCAAGGAAAACGAATCGGAGCAATCGAAGAAGAAACTGGATATTGAGGCGCAGCAAAAAGTGTTGGAAGCCGCACAGGAAAAGGAGCGCAAGGTAGAATAAGTCATTTTAACTCGTTTAAAGCCCGATGCGTTTATCGAAAAACGGATCGGGCTTTTACATGGAAATACGCAGGTTTTCGTTACCTTTACAATCCTTAAAAAAATAGAGTTCTAAACGCATGAAAGATCTTGTTGCTGCATTTCCGAGTCAACTTACCGAGGCGTTAAAAATTGCGCGCGAAACGCAATTGCGTTCTGCTACTAATCCGATTCATCATGTCCTCATTTGTGGGCTTGGCGGCTCGGGAATTGGTGGCACCATTGTTTCCGAACTGGCATTTGATGCTGCTCCTGTTCCGGTTACCGTTTCGAAAGGCTATTTTATTCCGGCTTTTGTTGGGCAAAATACCTTAGTTATTGTTTCATCCTATTCGGGTAATACGGAGGAAACGCTGGCTTGCATGGATCAGGCATTATCGCGAAAAGCGCAAATTATTTGTATCAGCTCGGGCGGTATTGTTGCTGAAAAAGCGTCTTCAAATAACCTCGACCTTTTACTTGTTCCGGGCGGTATGCCGCCGAGGGCTTGTTTAGGTTATTCGCTCGTGCAATTGCTTGCGGTATTCGCCCATCATGGTTTACTTCCAACTTCAGTCCTTACGGAAACCGAATTGTCCATTCAATTGTTGATCGAACGTCAGGAGGCGATCCAAAGTGAAGCACGAAAAGTTGCAGCTTTCCTTCAAGAAAAAGTTCCTGTCATTTATTGCACAAGTGGCAACGAAGGTCTAGCCATTCGTTTTCGCCAACAATTAAACGAAAATGCGAAAGTGCTTTGTTGGCATCAGGTTGTACCTGAAATGAATCACAACGAACTCGTGGGTTGGGCAAATACCGATGATCGTATTGCGGTTGTTTTTCTGCGCGACCCCGATGAATACGAGCGCAACGATTACCGCATTGCATTGAATAAAGATGTGATTACAAAATATACTCCGCATTTGTTGGATGTTTTCGCACAAGGAAAAACACGCATCGAAAAAATGTTCTGGCACATTCATCTTGGCGATTGGGCTTCTTGCTTTTTAGCCGACGCGCGTGGGGTAGATGCCGTCGAAGTCAATGTGATTCATCAGTTGAAAAACAATTTGGCAAAAAAGTCATAATCATGCAAGATGTTCTTTTCCACGATCTCGGCTTGATTGATTATCAGCAATGCTGGGATTTGCAGGAAAAATTATTTTCAAGCATTACCCAAATCAAAATTTCAAATCGCGATCGTTTACCGGATGCGCAAATTTTGCCGGAGCATCATTTAATTTTCTGTGAGCATCCGCATGTCTATACCCTTGGGAAGAGCGGCGAAGAAAAAAATTTGTTGGTTGATGCAGACGGATTACAAGCCATTGCGGCCACCTATTATAAAATCAACCGTGGTGGCGATATTACCTATCATGGTCCGGGCCAATTGGTGGGCTATCCGATTCTAGACTTAGATCAATTTTTCACCGATATTCATAAATACCTGCGTTTTTTGGAAGAGGCGGTTATTCTTACCATGGCCGATTATGGCTTACGTGGCGAGCGTTACGCAGGTTATACGGGCGTATGGCTAGATGCGGATGTGCCAGAACGTGCGCGGAAAATTTGCGCCATTGGTGTACGCGCTAGTCGTTGGGTAACCATGCATGGCTGGGCGTTTAATGTGAATACCAATCTCGATTATTTCAACCACATTGTTCCTTGCGGAATCGACGATAAAGCCGTTACTTCGATGCAAGCCGAGTTGGGATATGCGCTCGATATGGAGGAAGTAAAACAAAAGCTTCGCCTTCATTTTGAATCGCTTTTTGCTTGCTCGTTGGTCGAACAAGCGATTCCAGTTGTTTAGTTTACACGTATTTCATTTTTTCAAAACCTGATTTCTTTCATACCAAATACCTTGCGGCATGACGTACATTCAAACGGATATTCCACAACCGGGCATCGTCGAATTGCTCTTCTACAAAGGCCCAACAGGCAAAGCCTTATCCAAATTAGCCGACACGCTTTTGCTTGGCCCATCGCCACTAACATCGGGTGAGCGCGAGTTGATTGCAGCGCACGTCTCGTTGAAAAACAAGTGTTCGTTTTGCCATGATTCGCACAGCGCGGCGGCCAATGCACATTTGAATGATGGCGGAAAAACCATCGATTGCTTGCGTGTGGATACGAACACCATGCCTGTTTCTGAAAAAATGAAACGCTTGCTCGACATTGCGGGAAAAGTTCAGGTGAGTGGCAAAGAAGTTACACCCGAACTGATTGAGGCGGCCCGAAAAGCGGGGGCAAACGATGAAGAAATTCACGACACGGTTTTGATTGCTGCGGCGTTTTGTATGTTTAACCGGTATGTCGATGGTTTGGGAACGAATCTTCCCGAGAAGCAAGAAGATTATCTTTCGATGGGCGAACGGATGAAGAAAGGTTATAAATATCCGCCTTTGTTTATGCGTCCTTTTGTGATTTGGATGATGAAGCGTGAGGCGCGCAAGAAAAAAGCGACAGCAAATTAATTTTATGGCCAAACTCAAAACAACATTTTTCTGTCAGAATTGTGGAGCACAATCGCCGAAGTGGATTGGCAAGTGCGCCTCGTGCGGTGAATGGAATACCTATGTGGAAGAAATCGTCAATAAACCCGACGATCAGCGCAGTACGCCGTTTACGTCCACTACATCGCAACGTGCGCCGAAGCCTTTGCGCATTGATGAAATCGAAATGCGCGAAGAACACCGCATTCCGATTTTTGATAAAGAATTGATGCGTGTTTTGGGCGGCGGCATTGTGCCAGGCTCAATGGTCTTGTTTGGTGGCGAACCGGGCATTGGCAAATCAACGCTGATGTTGCAGATTGCGACGGGATTAAAAAATTTAAAAGTGCTTTATGTTTCGGGCGAGGAAAGCGAACAGCAAATCCGGATGCGGGCCGAACGTATCGGAATTAAAAATCCGGCGTGTTTTATTTTAACAGAAACAAATACGCAAAATATTTTCAAGCAGATTGAGTTGCTTGGGCCTGAATTGCTCATCATTGATTCGATTCAGACCTTGCATACAGCGCGGGTAGAATCGTCGCCTGGAAGTGTTTCGCAGGTGCGCGAATGTGCGGCAGAGTTGTTGCGTTTTGCCAAAGAAACGGCAACGCCTGTTTTTCTGATTGGCCACATTACCAAAGACGGTTCGTTGGCTGGCCCGAAAGTATTGGAACACATGGTCGATACGGTTTTGCAATTTGAAGGCGATCGCAACCACATTTACCGCTTGCTGCGCACTACAAAAAATCGTTTTGGCTCTACCAACGAATTGGGTATTTACGAAATGCGTGGCAGTGGTTTGCGCGAAGTGAGCAACCCATCCGAAATTTTAATTACGGCACGCGAAGAGCCTGTCAGCGGTGTTGCCATTGCGGCTATGCTGGAAGGCATGCGTCCGATGCTGATTGAAACGCAAGCCTTGGTGAGTACTGCTGCGTATGGAACACCACAACGTTCGTCAACTGGTTTTGATTTGCGTCGTTTGGGGATGTTGTTGGCGGTGTTGGAAAAACGCTGCGGATTTCGACTCGGACAAAAAGATGTGTTTTTAAATATCGCAGGTGGCATTCATGTCGAAGATCCGGGAATTGATTTGGCGGTGGTGTGTGCGGTGCTTTCATCCAATGCCGATATTCCCATTGGAAGTGGAATTTGTTTTGCGGCAGAAGTTGGACTGAGTGGCGAAATACGTCCCGTCAACCGCATCGAGCAACGCATTGGCGAAGCGGAGAAACTTGGTTTTTCGGAGATTTATATTTCTAAATTTCACAAAGGAATTAAATCGGGTGATTATGCCATTAAAATTCATGCGGTTTCAAAAATCGAAGATGTGTTTGGTGGCTTGTTTGGATAGTTGATCTATCAACCAATTTAAAAAAGAAGAAATGATACTCGTCAGAATACTTCGCGCCTTGTTTGGCATCTATGCCATGCTGATTTTTTTGTTGACGCTCGTTCTGATGGCGATTCTGATACCGCCTATATTTATTTTTCTTCCGGCAGATCGCGCGCCACATGTAGCGCATGGCTTGGCGCGTTTTTGGGCAAAACTTTTACATTTCTTTTTTATTCTTCCGCTTGAGGTAGAAAACAAAAACTTCATTGATCCGAAACGGGCTTATGTTTTTGTAGCGAACCATCGTTCGCAATTGGACATTCCGGTGTTTGCGCTTTCTTGTAAAAACACCTTCCGATTTTTGGCAAAAGCTGAGTTGGCAAAAATTCCGCTGTTGGGTTTTCTAATTCGTAAAATGTACATCACGGTCAAACGTACCGATCGGAATGATCGGAACAAAAGTATTGAGGTGATGCGCCAATCGTTGAATCAGGGAATCTCTGTTTTTATTTGTCCGGAAGGAACGCGTAACCGAAAAAACGAGCCTGTGCTTTTAGATTTTCGGGATGGTGCGTTTCGATTGGCGGTGATTACACAAACACCGATTGCGGTCTTGACGTTACTGAATACGGGCGAGCATTTGTCGCCGAATCGTGCAATTGAATTATCGCCCGGAAAATTGTATGCGGCTTGGGATGCTCCAATTGAAACAAAAGGCATGACCTTGGAAGATGTTCCGGCGTTGAAGGCGCGGGTGCGTGAGTTGATGGAGGCGCGGGTGCGCGGGTGGCGCGAGACGAACCAATAAAGCAATTAATTTTTACTGATGTACTTTGTGCGAATAGTGCTTTGCTATGAAAATAATTTATTTGTTTTATTGTTGTCATATATACTATATTTGTGGCAACAATATAGAAAAACATGAAACCAATAAAAAGCTACACGGCCTTCCTATCTGTATTTGCTACTTGGCAAGATGCATTATATACCTATACAGAATCGCAATTAAAAGAAAAGACAAGCCCCGAAGGTTGGACACTGGGGCAAGTATATAATCATTTGATTAATTCAGCTTTGTTCTTTCATTTAAAACAAGTCGAATTGTGTTGTGCTGGAAATGAAAATCAGCATGCGCGAAAAAACTTCAAGGGTTTTCTATCTTTTCACTTTTTAAATGGTTTTCCTCCAATCAAAATTAAAGTGCCACCGAGTGAGACGTACACGCCTATGCAGCCTGAATCGAAGCAGGAGATTCAGGAAAAAATGAATCTTGTGAAAGAAAAAATGGCTGCAACATTGGTCCTGTTTGAAACGAACAAAAAAGGTAAAACAGCTCATCCTGCGTTTGCATTTCTGAATGCTGAAGCATGGTATAAAATCATTGAGATGCATTGGCGGCATCATTTGCGTCAAAAAGAATCTATGGATGGTTTGCTAACAAAGTAATTTATACGAACAGTTATTGTTGAGTTGGCAGAATATATAGATTTGTGTTTATAAAAATTCGCATGTCAAAATTGATAGATTTTCATTTCACAGAACCAGATCAAAGCCCTGGTTATTTGTTGTGGCAGGTAACGATGTCTTGGCAGCGCTTGCTCAAAAAAAAACTCGATCCGTTAGAAATTACACATACCCAATTTGTATTGCTTGCTGCGCTTGCTTGGCTTTCAAGAACGAATAGCGGTGTAACGCAAGTTGATATTGCACGGCATAGCAATACAGACCGCATGATGGTTTCTAAAGTCTTGCGAACGTTAGAGAAAAAATCATACGTTACCCGTCAGGAGCATCCAACAGATACACGTGCTAAAATCATTTCACTTACTAAGAAAGGCCAGCAGTTGACACAAAAGGCCATACGTGTTGTTGAGCAGGCTGATGTTGCTTTTTTTGCGGCCTTAAAAACACAATCCAAATCTTTTAATGTCGGATTGTTGAAGCTAGTTGCGTCTAATCAAAACGAGCATTAGCTTGGTGAAAGGCAAGTAACATCAAAAACATTCTCCCATAATTTTGCTGCTCTGCCCGAAGTAGTGTATTTTCGCCATAGAACCAACCCTCATGAATCGCATTTTATTTTCACTCGCCTTTTTGGCCGTTTTTTCGTCGTGTAAAAAAGACGAAGAAGCCATTGTTACACCCCCCGCAAATCAGCCGCGCATCATTTTTACTTTTCGCTTCGACAGTACGCAGCAACGTTTGAATGAATTTGGACAACCCGAATCTGTACCGTCCAATCATGGCGCACAGTCGCCTGTTTTTCAAGCCATGTCGGCACATTATATCGAGCTTGCGCCAAGTATGTTTACCGCATTGGGTGGCGGAACAATCCTCTATCATGCTTTAGAAACAAGCATCGGCGGCAATCCAGCTATTGATTTTGATAGCTCAACGGTTGTTGGTCAAAATCAACAATTTTTTTCTATGCCGCTGAGCCAAATGAATCCGGGCACGTATCAATATCTGCGCATTTCGTTGGCGTATCAAAACTACGCTGTAAAAGTTCGTGCAAACAACCTTGATTTCACAGGACGCATTGCTTCGTTTATTGGCTTTCGCACGTACATTCGCTCTTTTACACCTGCAACAGTCCCTGTAACCCTCAACGCCAACCGCGATCAAGGCTATTGGGCGTTTGAGGCATTCAATACCGTCACACAAGGACAAGCGCCTGCGGGAGCCACAACTGTTCCGAATCCGATCTTTGCTTCGTCACCAATTCCGCAAGGCTCATGCGTCGTAACGGGTGCATTTGCCAATGCGTTGACCATTACCGGAAACGAAACCGAAGACATTCATGTCGTTGTTTCGCTTTCTACCAATCAAAGTTTTGAGTGGGTTGAACACAGTACGCCAGGTTTTTATGAGCCGCTCAATGGCGATACAGTTGTGGACATGGGCATTCGTGGATTAATACCAATCATTCAATAAGATGGTTATGCTGTTTCGTATTGTTCTTGTGTTTCTTTTTCCGGCAGTTATCTTGAGTGCTTGCGCATCAGATACCGCAACACAAAATTCGGTGGATTCTTCTTCGGTTGACACTTCCTCCGCCAACGTTGCCGAAAAATCCAGCTATATTGCTTTTCTCGATCGTTGGAGCGAAGCGTTGACCCGTCAAGACTTTCAAGAGTTGAAATTAATTTATGCCGATACGGTGATGTATTACGGTGACAATTTGCTTTCTACGACAATTTTTAGCCGGCAGAAAAGTTATTTTCAATCACATCAAAATTATCGGCAGCGCATTCCCGAAATTATCGAGACGGGCAAAACACCGGATGGCAATTGGCATGTTCGTTTCTCAAAAGAAGTTGCAACCGAAACGGGTACAAAAACATTTCCTTCTTCGTTAATTATTTCTACTTCTGGCGAGACATGGCGCATTCTTGCCGAGAGTGATGACGTTACAGACGTAAACAAAGCGCGGGGTATTCCTACACCGACCTACAATTATGCGCCCGAAGAGGTAACGCTTGAAGGCGTGCTTGAAGAAGGAAAATCGTTTGATACAAAAACGAATGGCGATCCGAAAAGCAATGGCACATTCTCTTATTTTGTTGTGTGGCCGGATCGGCCAATTGCGATGAATGCCGATTTGGATTCGGGTGTTAAAGAAAATGTGGAAGAAACCAATATCGATCGTTTTGAACTTATTGGAAAGAATCGTGTGTTGGCAACGATGCAGAATAAACGTGTACGTGTTACGGGGAAGTTTTTTCACAGCGACGACGAGCACAACCGCACCATTGTTTGGATGGTGGTTACAAAAATTGTGGTTGTTGACTAGTTAAAGCACAGCAGATTCTAGCAAGGTAATTGTTCCTGCGGTTGCGTCGATGCGCGCCTGAATACCGAGTGGCAATGTCCATTTATCTTTGGTATGACCGAATGGTGCGCCAGTAAAAACGGGAACGCCCACTGGTTTCAATTTTTGTTCGAGTACTTGCGCGAGGGAGAATGATTTTTCAGGCTCTTCTGGATCGCATTTGGTGCATTTTCCAAAAACGATTCCGCGAACATGGGCCAGTTGTCCACTCAGTTCGAGTTGCGTTAACAAACGATCGATGGCGTAAGGTTCTTCTTCGGTTTCTTCGAGAAATAAAATAGCTCCAGCATAATCGGGCGAGAAAGGTGTTCCAAGCAGACTACACAAGACCGTTAAATTTCCACCGAGTAAAATTCCTTCAGCAGTTCCGCTAGTGATAGTGGTGTGCGGTGCGTCGGGCGGGCATTTGAGGGTGGGAGTTTGTGCGTCGCGCGCGATGCTTAAAAATTGCTGTGTTGTAAATCCTTCCCATGTTGAATTTCCGACTGGGCCATGAAAGGTAACGTAACCCATTTGTTTGTAAAACGCCAGCAATAAAGTAGTGATGTCGCTGAAACCTGAAAGAACTTTCGGTGTATCGGCAAACAAGGTAAAATCTAAATGTGGTAATAGCCGCGCACAGCCCCAACCTCCGCGAATGGCAACAATTCCTGCAATGTTTTTATCCATTAAAAAATCTTGCAATTCTTTTGCACGAAAAGCGTCGTCGCCAGCGAAGTAGCCGCTTTTTTTGTAGAGTGTTTGCCCTAATTTCACACGAAAGCCCATAGCTTCGATGGCTTGGCTTGCTTTCTGAATCGCTTCGTCGTTGAAGACTGCGCCAGCAGGCGCCATGAGCGCGATGGTGTCGCCAGCCACCAAACGTTTTGGTTTAATCGTTTTTTTCTGTTCACCATCTCCGGCCCAAGTTAGTGCGGGCGCAAACAAACTTGCTCCGGTAGCGAGGACGGCTTTTTGAAAAAACTGGCGGCGGTTGTTTTTCGACATGCGTGATGGTGTGTGAATTTTTCAAAAATCAAAAATCCCAACCTTTTCTAGCGATCTGAAAAAGATTGGGATTTTTTAACTGCTTTTCGTTCTGTTTAGTTTGTTTCGAGCACCTTGAACAATTCGTCGAGTTTCGGTGTGAGGATAATTTCGGTGCGGCGGTTTTTCGCGCGGGCTTCGGCGGTGTTGGCCGGATCGATGGGGAAAAATTCGCCACGGCCAGCGGCAGTCATGCGTTGTGGATCAATTTTGCCATTGGCCAATAAAATTTTCACCACCGATGTTGCACGCATGGCGCTCAAATCCCAATTGTCTTTGATGTCGCCAGTTCCTTTCATTGGCACATTATCGGTATGACCTTCGACCAATATGTTGATGTCGGGATTGTCTTGCAATACGATGGCCAGTTTTTTCAATGCGTCTTCGCCTTTGGGTTGCACTTTTGTGCTTCCAGAGGTAAACAACAAGTTATCTTCCATAGACACATATACTTTGCCGTTTTTCTGTGTAACGGTTAAGCCTTTTCCTTCAAAATTGACGAGCGCATTTTTTACTTTTTGTTTCAAGTCGTTTACGGCTTGATCTTTTGCCGCAAGGGCCGCTTCGAGTTCTTTTACACGCGATTCGCGTTTGTTAAGCTCAACGGTAAGCGAATCTTGTGTGCGTTGTTTGCGCTTGATGTCGAGTTCCATGCGTTTGAGTTCGTCTTCTTTGCGGAACAATTCTTCCTGTGTCAAATTGAGTTTTCCGACGAGGTTAGAATTTTCTTGACTCTGGCGCGATTGCAATTCTTTATTTTGTTTGAGGAGCAATTCGTAGTTGGAGAGCAACTGACTATATTGTTCTGTTTTCAAGCGAATGGAAGTACCATAAACATTCGTGTCGTTTTGTAACCCAACGAGGCGTACTTTATTATCGGCAATTTGTTTTTCGAGTTCGGCGATTTTGCTTTCGTAGGTTCCATTAGACGCTTTTGCTTTGGCCAATTCGGCTTCACAATCGTTGCGTTTTTTTTCCATGTCCTCGAATTTCCGAGCAGGAACACAAGAGGAAAGCAGCGCAAAAAACAAAGCTGCGGTAAGAATAAGCTGGCGTTGAAACATGATCGTAGTGGTTGTACTGTGGTTAATTCGACAAAGATAACCCTGCCGTCGTTGGCAATGAATTGATTTTTTTGAAGTTATTAACGGCTATGCGTTGAATTGCAGGGGAACTGCAAATTTCGTTCCCAATAAAAAATCCCGCAAATTCTAAGACTTGCGGGATTTTCTGGTGTTGTTATTGATTTATTTTTTTGCGGCAGCGTCTTCTGTTTTGATCCAAACCATCGTGAAATCGCGGTATTCCATCGCGTTCATGTCAAATCCTTGAATGATTTTTTGAACAAGACGATCGTTGGTTTCGTAATACACAGGAAGAATTGGTGCTTCACTCATCGCAAACTGATCGGCTTGACGGAAGAGTTCGTTGCGCTTGGCCATATCTGATTCGCGGAGAGCCGCAAGGAAAAGTTGGTCAAAGCCAGCACTTGTATAACGAACAGAGTTGAGGTATGAACGCTCATTGATACCAGAAGGAACGTGGGCACTATAAAGTGTCGTTAAAAATGTTTCAGCGTCTGGATAATCTGCAACCCAACCTGTACGCCAGAAAAGCGCTTTACCCGTTTCGATCGATTCGAGGTGTGTCGCAAAGGGAATTGTTTCCATCGCAACATCAACGCCTAAATTGGCTTTGAGTTGGTTGCGCACAGCTTCGGCAGCCAAGATGTTGCGGTCGCCGCCACCACTGTTGATTTGCAGTGTAACTTTCGGGAAACCACGTCCTTCGGGGTAGCCAGCTTCGGCAAGCAATTTTTTAGCGGTATCTGGATTAAACGTAAAGCCTTTAACGCCTTCAAAATTGTAGCCGGGCATGCTTGGTGGAACAATACCATAAATACCGGCCGTAGCATCGCCTTGGAGTGTTTTTTCGGCAATCAATTTTCGGTCGATGGCGTAGCAGAATGCCAAGCGAACTTTTACGTTATCGAAGGGTGCTGTTTTGTTTTGGAATCCGTAATACGTCAAACTCATGGCAGGCGTACTCTGCATGTTGAAGCCGATTTTTTTAGCATTCGCATCTTCGAGTTCGCCCAAAATTTCTTTCGACATTTCAACAGGCAAGCGGAATACCATATCGAGTTCGCCGTTGCGGAAAGCAATGATTTCGGAACGTTTGTCTTTGATAAACGAAACCTGAATCATATCGAGGTAAGGCAAGCGATTTCCGTGTTGATCGAACATCCAGTAGTTTGGATTACGTTCCAAAATCACAGACTCACCTTCTTTCACGAGTTTTACGCGGAACGGACCTGTTCCAACGCAATGTGTCCGCATCTCGGATTTGTATTTATTGAGTGCGTCTTTGGGGTATATCCAGCAACCTTGTGTTGACAAGATGTTGAGGAATCCCGGCATCGGCTTGCTCAGATTAATTTCGAGTGTGCTATCGTTTACCACTTTAATACCGGAAACACCGCCAGCGAGAGGTGCATTTTTTACTGTTGATGCATAATATTCATTTGCTCCTACAACACGGTCTTGGAATGTATTTGCAAACTGCTGATTGTCCGTAGAAACGGAACATAACTTCTCAAAGCACCATTTCACATCTTCTACTTTCATTTCGCGTCCTTTTCCGCCGTCAAAGCAAGGATCGTCGTGAAAGAACACACCTTTGCGGATGTAGAATACAAATCGTTTTGCGCTATCCAAAACCTCCCAACGCGTGGCAAGTCCGGGCATAAGCGACAAATCTTTCTGGTTGTATTTCACAAGCCCTTCGTAAACCTGTGTCGCGATGTGATGGCCTGTAACTTCGGTGATATTGAGTGGGTAAAGGGTTCTGAAATCCTCTACTTCATTCATCCGAAATACACCACCATACTGCACCGGGCCTTTGGCTTGTTGTGTATTTTCCCCGTTTTCTTTGGGGTCGTTTGAACATCCATTGAGTCCTGTCAGTGCTGCGCCAATAACAGCAAGCGGCAGGATAAGGTTACGCCATTGTTTCATGCTTGATGAGGAATAAAGCTGCGTTTTTTGAAATCAGGGCCTAAAATAAGTAAAATACCCGATTGAAAAGCGGCCATTTTGTTTAACGACACTGTGTTTTCAGCAAAGATTCAATTTCTAGGGGCGTTTGTGCTAAAAATTTAATATTGGACTTCGACCAAAATCGGGCAATGATCGGAGTGTCGCGCTTCGGCCAGAATTGCGGCACGTTTGATTTCTTTCTCCAATGTTTTTGTTACCATATTGTAGTCGATGCGCCATCCCAAATTGCGGTCGCGGGCCTTGAAACGTTGGCTCCACCATGTGTATTGATGGGGTTCTTGGTTGAAATGGCGGAACGAATCGATAAATCCGTTATCGATGAATTTCCCAATCCAAGCGCGTTCTTCAGGCAAAAATCCTGATGATTTAGCATTGCTCACCGGATTGTGAATGTCGATTGACGTGTGGCAAATATTCCAATCGCCACCAATGATGAGATTGGGACGTTTTTTGCGAAGCTTGTTGATGTAGTCTTGAAAAAAATCCATGCAGCCGTATTTGAATGTTTGCCGTTCATCGCCCGAAGTACCCGAAGGCATATACAGACTCATGATGGAAACATCGCCAAAATCGGCGCGTAAAATCCGGCCTTCGGCATCATAGGTTTTGTTGCCGCAACCCACTTCAACATGATCGGGTTGTTTTTTTGAGAGGATGGCGACACCGCTGTACCCTTTTTTTTCTGCCGAATGCCAATAGTGGTATTTATAGCCCGCTTTTTCAAACAAGCCCAAATCGAGCTGATTGCTTTCGGCTTTAATTTCTTGAAGTAAAATAACATCGGGCTTTGCTGCGCCCACCCAATCGAGCCAGCCCTTGCTTAGTGCCGAGCGAATTCCGTTGACATTGTATGAAATAATTTTTGGCATGTGATGAAGATATTAATGCGGTGAAATTAGGGTTTTTGGTGGAGTTGTGATCGGTCGGTGAAAATTCGTTCGTCTTCCACCCCGCTCAAATTTCTTACCTTTATTTCTGCAAAACAACACACCAAACTCCTGTCCCGATTCGTTTTGCATCCAAGTCGTGGTTTCGATTCGCTGGTTCATGCTGTTTTTTATCCTGCTACATGGTTTTGTGGCTGGACAAACTGCGTCTGCGCCAACAAATTTTTTCAATGGCTTTCGCAGCAAAATTATTCCAGCTCAAACCGATACCATTCAACTCGATTCGTTGAGCATCGTTCCGGGCACATTTCATCTTTTTCGGGGTACACAGCAATTGGATTCGTCGGCTTACCTTTTGCAAGAAGCATCGGCAAGGCTCATTCTAAAAACACGCTTCGCTGATTCGTTGCGGGCCTATTATTACGTTTTCCCGTATGCCTTCGCAGCCACGCGTGCACATAAAAACCCTGATTTGCTCACGTCAAAAAATACAGGTGCGTCAAATCCATTTGTCTATGTTCCGGGTGCGCAAAAAGTGGAAGATCCATTTGCGTTTGGCGGTCTAAATAAAAGCGGAAGCCTTTCGCGCGGCATCTCGTTTGGCAATAGTCGCGATGTGTCGGTGAGTTCGAATTTAAACTTACAGCTTTCAGGAAAAATTACGGATAATGTTGAATTGCAATTGGTGGCAACCGACGATAATCTTCCCTTGCAACCATCTGGCTCAACACAACAATTGCAAGAGTTTGACAAAGTATTTATTCAGCTTTCCGATCCACACACCAAACTGATTGCGGGTGATTTTTTCCTGAATCGCCCCGATGCGTATTTCATGAATTTTGCCAAACGCGGACAAGGCATAACGGTTACAAGTTTGCAGCAATTGGCGGGTGATACAGGCAAACAAAGCAGTCTGCGCTTAACCGGAAGTGTGGCCGTATCGAAAGGAAAATTTGCGCGCAATGTGATTCAAGGCATTGAAAGCAACCAAGGTCCGTATCGTTTGCGTGGTGCAGAGAATGAATTGTTTATTGTGGTGCTTGCGGGAACGGAGCGTGTTTTTGTCGATGGGCAATTGTTGAAACGTGGGCAGGAAAATGATTATGTGATCGATTACAATACGGCAGAAATTACGTTTACGGCGCGGCAACTGATTACCAAAGACAAACGCATTGTGGTGGAGTTTCAATACAGCGATCGCAATTATACGCGTTCGCTTTTTCATGCGGGTGTTGCGTATCAGTTGAAAAAAACGGGCTTGCATTTCAATGTGTATGCTGAACAGGATAGCAAAAATCAACCTTTACAACAAGCGCTCACCGATGCCGACAAACAAACGCTGGCGGGTGTTGGCGACAATTTGCTCGCAGCAGTTGCATCGGGCGCAGACAGCGTAGCCTTTAGCGGCGATTTGGTTTTATACCGCAAATCGGATACGTTGGTGAATGCGGTTTTGTACCAAGATATTTATGTGTATTCGATTGATCCTGATACGGCGCATTGGCGGTTGAGTTTTTCCAATGTGGGAGTGCAGCGCGGAAATTACATTCAAGTAAGTTCGTCGGCTAATGGAAAAGTATTTCAATGGGTTGCGCCTGTAAATGGTGTTCCGCAAGGCGAATACGAGCCTGTTATTTTATTGGTAACGCCTAAAAAACGACAATTGCTTACTGCCGGAATTGAACAACCGCTAGGAAAAACGACTAAGGCGAGTGCAGAATTGGCATACAGCATCAATGATGTGAATACGTTTTCGCGCTTCAATTCGCTCGATGATGCGGGTTATGGTGCGCGCTTGCGTGTTGACGATGTGCGTTTGCGCAACGATTCGTTGAACAAACAAAAATGGAATTCGTTTGCCGAATATGAATGGGTAAGCAAAACGTTTACGCCGATTGAGCGTTACCGCTCCGTAGAATTTGATCGCGATTGGAATTTTGGATTCAATCCGGGTGCGCGCGTGGTTACGGCTGATCAGCATTTGGTCTCGGCAGGAACGAAATGGAACAAACAGGATTTGGGTTTTGTGGATTATACGTTTGGTTTGTTTTCGGAAGACACGACGTTTTTAGGGTTTCGGCATGGTGCAGGTTTTCAGGTGCGCAAAAAAGGATTTGCGGCAGCAGGCGATGGGAGTTTGTTGTTTTCGTCGGGAACCTTGGGGCGTGGACAATTGATTCGTCAAAAAGTACGCATCACGCAACGCATTAAAAAAATTCAGTTTGGTATTGAAGAAATGCAGGAACAGAGTTTGCGTTTTGTGCCCAATACAGATACGTTGAACCGCAGCAGTTTTGGTTTTTGGGAAGCGCAAGCCTTTATCGGAACGGCTGATTCGAGCAAACGAAGGTTGAATTTTTTCTACAAACAACGCCGCGATTATTTACCCGATTCGGCAGCCTTACGCCAAATTGCGTTTGCCGAAAATATCGGCGGTACACTTGATTTGCTTGGAAAGCCTGATCGGACCTTGCGCACAACAGTAACGTGGCGGCGATTGCAAATTACCAATCCATTGCTAACAACGCAGCAGCCGGACAATACGCTTGTGGGCCGCACAGAGCTTGGCTTGCGCTTGTGGAAAGGTGTGGTGGTGTCGAATACTTTTTATGAGGCGGGTTCGGGATTGGAATTGAAAAAAGAGTTTTCGTACATCGAAGTTCCTGCGGGGCAGGGAAATTATACGTGGACTGATTACAATTCAAATGGTGTGCGGGAGTTGAATGAGTTTGAGGTAGCGGTGTTCAACGATCAAGCTACATTTATTCGTGTGTTTACGCCGACGAATGATTATGTAAAAGTTTTCACGAATCAGTTTAGTCAGAGCATTCAATTGCGGCCATCGGTACGGTGGGCAAATGCCAAAGGGTTTAAAGGATTTCTGGCGCGTTTCGGCAATCAAGCGGCCTTGCGTATTGATCGGAAAACAGCGGCTGATGATGTATTTCTAGCACTTACACCCATGCTTGGTGATGGTGGCGATACGGCTTTGGTTACGCTCAATGCTTCGGTTCGCAATACGATTTCGTTCAATCAATTGAGTAGCAAATTTGGAATGGATTTTACGTGGCAAGAGGTGCGTGGAAAAAATTTGTTGACGAATGGCATTGAGTCGCGCGGGAATTTATTGCGCGAGACGCGTTTGCGTTGGAACATGACGCGTGCGTTTGGGTTTACGCTTGCGTATCGCGATGGGGTGAAGAGCAATGGTTCAGAATTTTTCAGCAGCCGCAATTACCGTGTGAAGTATTTAGAAGTAGAGCCTTCGTTGAGTTTTCAGCCGGGAACAACCTTTCGGGTAACGGGAAAATATCGGTATTCGGGAAAAGTGAATGGACAGGATTTGGGTGGCGAATCGGCCATCATTCACAAAGCGGGAACAGAATTTAAATTGAATCGCGCTTCGCGTGGAAGCTTACAAGCCGAAATCAACTGGATCGATATTCACTACACAGGCGCGGTGAATTCGGCGGTGGCGTTTGATATGTTGGAAGGATTGAAACCGGGACAGAATTTTGTTTGGCGGCTCAACTGGCAGCGGGCATTGGGAAGCAGCTTGCAATTGAGCATTGGTTACGAAGGACGTAAAACACCGAATGTCAATGCGATTCACACAGGCACAGCACAGATTCGCGCTGTTTTTTAATCCTGTTGTTTAGAATGCAAGTGTGCTATCGTTAACCGGAAAACTATCGCGTGGGTCGAGTTCGGGATCAATCTCACGATCAAAAAAAGTGATGGATAATTTGCCGTACATATAAAAATCGGTTTCATCGACAAGCGCAATTTTCGCTGGTCTTTTGGGATGATCGACAAGCCAAAAAAATCCGTCGCGGGCTTGCGCGGGGGCGCCATATTTTTTGGTGAAATAATTTTTTACTTCTGCAAAAAGAGAGTCGGCATTTTCTTGATCGTATAGAAAAACATCGGTGCGTATTTCGCGAAGTCCTTTTTCGTCAAACGTACAATCGAACGTATAATGGCGGTTGTTGCTGAGGCTATCTTCGATGAGTAAATAATCTGCGGCCTCTTCGGTAATTTTTTTGGGATCGAGGTGTGTCTTCACGTCGGCTTGCGTCATACCCAATTCAATACCACGAAACAAGCCTTCATCCGATTGAAATAAAGCCGCTAATAAATCGGAATAATTGCCGAGCATCGTTTGTTTTTTTTCGGAATTGCAAGACGCAACAACAAATAAGGCAACAACAACTATTCGGAAATCAGGCAAACGCATGACGCAGTTGAATTTTTTACAAATATAGAGAATACAACATCAGTCCTCAATCTGGGCGAAGGAGAAAATCGCTCAGTTAATAACAACATCTTCTGGCCGAATGAGCGGTTCACCGCGGAAACGACGCAGAATTTGTGCAACGGTCAAAACGTCTTTCTGGCAATAGGTAACAATGCGTGGCAAATCATTGTCTTCGTAATAAACAATATGCACTTGGCTTCCGTCAATATCATCTTTCGGTGTGGGCACATTGAGTACGTGGGCCAGCACGGCTAGCGACGTAAAACTTTTGTAGTCGCCAAACTTCCACATTTCCATGGTATCGAGCATGGGCGTTTCCCACGGTTTTTTTCCGGCAATATCAAGTGGGGCGGGAAGTTCCATGCCGTGAATCACCATGCGGCGCGCGATGTACGGAAAGTCAAACTCTTTGCCATTGTGTGCGCAGAGTTTATGATCGGGCTTGCTGAAATGTTTGTTGAGCATAACCGAAAACTCCGTCAATAATTTTTTTTCGTCGTCGCTGGCAAATGATTTGAGTCGGAATTGCGTTTGGTCGCCAACTTGTTTCACATAGCCACACGAAATGCAAATAATTTTCCCAAACTCGGCATAAATTCCGGCGCGGGGGTACAATGTGGCGGGGGTATCGGTTTCGGTTTTGCGCAATTGGGTAGATTTATAATCCCAGAGATCGCGCCATTCTTCCGTCATATCGGCATACGAAGGGAAATAAGGAACCGTCTCAATATCGAGAAAGAGAATGTGTTCGAGGTTGAGGTGGTTGAACATAAGCGATCGTTTAAGAATGGCTGAATAGCAATGATACTGCGAAGAAACAAAAAAAGCTCCAGCTAAATGCTGAAGCTTTTTGTTGACCGACTAGGGCTCGAACCTAGACTCTTCTGAACCAAAATCAGACGTGTTGCCAGTTACACCATCGGTCAGTGACAGATCATAAAATCGTGTCAAACGGGATGCAAAAGTAATAAGATTATTTTTTTTCACAAATTTTTCCGCAAATCAGTCAAATTTTAACGTTTTGGCCTAGATCGAAATCGCTATCTTCGCCGTCAAATCGAACCAAAAAGGTGCTATGAAAGCCCGTTACACCCTTCTCAATAACCTAATTGGCGGCCTTATTTTTATTGTTGCCGCTTTCACGTATTGTTCAACTGCTGAACCAACAACCAGTTTTTGGGACTGTGGCGAGTACATTGCCAGCTGTTTCAAACTGGAAGTAGGTCACCCGCCCGGTGCGCCAACCTTCCTGATTCTGGGGCGTTTCTTCAGCCTTTTCGCTAGCGACAATACGCAAGCCGCATTCATGATCAACATTATGTCGGCCCTTTCGAGTGCCTTGACCATTTTGTTCATGTTTTGGTCCATCACCATGCTTGGCCGCCGTTTGGTCAAAGCCGTTGGTGCAGAATTAACCGATGGTCGTGTTATTTCGATCCTTGGCGCAGGAATTGTTGGCTCGTTAGCTTATACCTTCTCCGATTCGTTCTGGTTTTCGGCTGTTGAAGGCGAAGTTTATGGTATGTCGTCGTTCTTTACCGCATTAGTCGTTTGGGGAATCCTCAAATGGGATGCCGATGATAGTCCACGCGCCGACCGTTGGCTCGTATTTATCGCCTACATGATGGGCCTTTCGATTGGTGTCCACTTACTCAACTTGCTTGCTATTCCAGCCATTGTCTTGATTGTTTATTTCAAAAAATTCACCCCGACACCCAAAGGCATTGTCATTGCTTTGGTTGCAGCGGTAGGTTTACTTGGTGTAATCCAGAATGGAATCATCCCTGGGATTGTGAGCGGGGCAGCAAACTATGAATTGTTCTTTGTCAATGGTGTTGGTCTTCCGTTCAATTTCGGTACGGTGATGTATTTCTTGCTACTCATTGGCATGATTGTGTTTGGCTTGATGTACACCGTTCGCGGAACAGATGGGTTATTTAAACTTTTTGTGGGCTTTGGCTCAGTATTCTTTGCCTTTGTGCTTTTTGCAGCACTTGGTTATGGCAAGGCGCTCATGCCATTCTTAACTATCATTGGTGCGGGTACGTTGGTATATTATCTACGCAACAACCGCGCAGTATTGAATGTGGTACTTCTTTCTTTTTCAACGCTTCTTATTGGCTATTCTACATTCCTTGTGCTCGTGATTCGTTCACAAGCCAATACGCCAATGGATGAAAACAATCCGGAAAACGCAATTAGCTTGCTCTCGTATTTAAATCGTGAACAGTATGGCGATTGGCCATTGGTTTATGGTCCGTACTACAACGCGCTGCTTGATGCCGAAGATCCCGTTGGTCATGGCAATCCGGTTTATGTGCGCAACGATCAATTAGGCGAGTATGTTATTTCTGATCATCGTTACAATGTAGAACCACATTATGCGTCGGAGATGAGTACGTTCTTGCCGCGTATGTGGGACACCAACATGAAAAGCCATGTGGCCGAATACGAGAAGTGGGGCAATGTGCGCAAGAATAACGATAAGGTTCGTGTCCGCGATTACCAAACAGGACAACTGAAAAATATGACTACGCCGAGCTTTACTGCAAACTTGGCGTACCTCTTCGATTATCAAATGGGTTGGATGTATTGGCGCTATTTCATGTGGAATTTCGCTGGCCGCCAAAACGATATTCAAGGGCATGGCAATCCGCTCGATGGCAATTACATGAGTGGTATTTCTGGGCTTGATAAAGCAAACCTGACGTTTATTGGGCCTGGTGTTCCTGATATGAAGAATGCGCCCAAAGCAATGAAGGAAAATAAAGCGAAAAATAATTTTTACCTCATTCCACTTATTCTTGGCATCATTGGTATTGTGTTCCATTTCCGCCGCGACTGGAAGAGCGCCTTGGTGGTAACCTTGGTTTTCCTCTTTACAGGATTGGCAATTGTGTTCTACCTCAACCAATATCCGTTGCAGCCTCGTGAGCGTGACTATGCGTATGCAGGTTCGTTCTATGCGTTCTCTATTTGGATTGGTCTTGCAGTAATGGGTATTGCAGAATTGTTCATGAAACAATCGGCAACGGCAAACAACGGCAAACGCAAGTTATTTGTCAGCATCAACGATAACCTGACCAAAGCTTTGGGCGGCAATTCCGAAATGGCGGGTGCGGCTTTAGCAACGATCTTGGCATTTGTTGCGCCATTCCTGATGGGTGCGCAAGGCTGGGACGATCACGACCGATCGAACCGATTTACAGCGCGCGATTTTGCGAAAAACTACTTGGCTTCGTGCGAGAAAAACGCGATTCTCTTTACCAACGGCGATAACGATACGTTCCCGCTTTGGTATGTGCAAGAAGTTGAAAATTTCCGTACCGATGTGCGTGTTATCAATTTGAGTCTCCTCAATACCGATTGGTATATTGAACAAGCGATTCGTAAAGCTTACGACTCAGATCCTGTTCCGTTCTCGTTGCCGAAAAACCGCTTCCGTCAAGGCAGTTGCGATCAAGTTCCGGTGGCGCCACAAGTTGAGCAAGGAAAAGATAAATTGATGAGTGCACGTCAGGCAATTGACTTTATCATCAGCAACGACCGCAACACAAAAGAGACGCGTCAGATTCGTGTTAGCGATACCGAAACGCACACCGATACCATTTGCTATTTGCCAACGAGCAAATTGTATATTCCGGTTGATATTGCTACTTGTCGTGCAAACAAAGCACTCATGCCTTATACGCCCGATTCGCTTGTTCCAAAAACAATTCAGTGGCAATTGAAAGATCGTTATTTGGGCAAGAGTGATTTGATGGTCTTGGATTTACTTGCCAGCAACAATTGGAAACGTCCGATTTATTTCTCCGTTACAGCGGGCGATGTGTTCTTGGGCTTGGACGATTACTTGCGTTTGGAAGGCTTAACGTATCGTCTTGTTCCGGTAAAAGCACCACGTAAGAGTTTGTTCAACGAACGTGTTTCTGTTGATACAGACATTCTCTACAAGAGCGTTATGGGTTTTGAATGGGGCGGTTTGGATAAAAAAGGCGAGTCGGTTTATATGGACGAAAACAACTTGCGCTTTACGACCAATCATCGCTTACAAATGGTTGCTTTGGCAAAAGCCTTGAACGAAGAAGGTAAAAAAGGCAAAGCCATTGAAGTGCTTGATCGTTGTATCAGTGCGATGCCAAAAGAAAATGTTCCGTACGAAGTCTCGATGGTGTATCATGCCGAGCAGTATTACCGCGCGGGAGCAATGGAGAAAGCCAATGCCCTCTCGAAAGAAATTTTTGCGGTGGCTGAAGAGCAATTTACATTCCTTTCTTCGTTGATGCGTACCGACCGCACGAATGCGCAATATTACAGCAGCGAAGCAAGTCGATTAGAACCCGCAATGGCCATGTTGACAAATCTGGCTGCGCTCAATAATCAAAAGGCTGTATATACCGAAATGGCTGGAAAAATGCGCGCATTGGGCCTTGAGCCACCAAAAGAAAGCGGCGTTCCGATGCAAAATCCAGATGAAGGAAGCATTGAAGAAATGTTGCCCGATTCTATTTTAGATCAATTGCGGGCCGATACAGGTAATCCGAATGCAGGAGTAAAGCCAAGTGTTCGGAAAGTGAAATAAGCTACTGCCATGGCTGCCTCCGCGCTTGTTCGTCCACCTGCCCTCTTGCGCAGTTTGTACCCAGGAGCGATTTGGCGCATGCCGAAGTCTTCCAAAACGATTTACCTCACCTTTGACGATGGGCCTGTTCCCGGCGTTACGGATGAGGTAATTCGTTTTTTAGACCAGTATCAAATCAAGGCTACTTTTTTTTGTGTGGGCGACAATGTGCGCAAACATCCTGATTTATATCGGCTGCTTTTAAAAAGCGGGCATGCGGTTGGCAACCACACGTTTCATCATGTTGATGGGTGGCAAACATCGGGTTTTTCGTATTTGCGCGAGGTGGCGATGTGCGCGGAAATTGTTCCCTCTAAATTATTTCGGCCACCGTATGGTCGTATGCGCCGTTCGCAATTCAAAGCCTTGAAGCGCGAGTATAAAGTAGTGATGTGGGATGTGTTGAGCCGCGATTTCGATACCTCGATCGGGCAGGAAGAATGTTTACAAAACACCATTCATCATACACGCGCCGGATCGGTTATAGTTTTTCACGATAGCCTGAAAGCCAAGGAGCGACTGATGTATGCGCTGCCGAGGTATATTGAACAGATGTTGAGTGAAGGGTTTAGGTTTGAGGTGTTGGGGTGATTTTTTGACAGTTTATCTGGAAATATTCTCAGAACATTATGATTAATAAACGTCAAGCGGCTCAATGGATTTAAGCAGATAACTGTACTTTTTTTGATTCGTTGTTCTATTGCTTGTACATGTTTCCTCAATCAGGCAGTAGCAATCGTCACCAATTCGAATTTCTTTTATTTGTTCAAGAATTTTTGTTGGATAACGACCTCTATATATTTTCTTATCCTTGTCTTTAACCTCGAACGTTCCTTTTAAACTTGATGTAATTAATACGGCTTCGATTTCGTGTTCTTTGGGAGATTCTACAATGATATTACTCAACGAATTGGTCATTGTCTGAATTTTTTCCTTATCTCCTTCCCACGAAAATGTTTTGTCAGATGCCGAATCCCAAACAATATCTATTTCTAGAGCGTTTGAATCTACGGTGCTTAAAAACTTTTTTAGATTTCTTAGACTTTGGGTTCCGCATTTCGACGCTGACTCTAAAAGTTCTTCAGAAGAGTTCGCATTAAGCAAAGAGAATGTATTCTCAAAACTTTTCTCAATCAAGCTATCACCAAATAAATCTGGGCTTGTTTGCCCAGTAATATAAATTCGTGTTGATCCAGAAGCTGTACCCGCAAAACGTAAATCAAGCGTTCTTTTTACTTCTTGAAGAGCACTTGCACTTTGTTTTGAGCCACTGCGGATTTGCTTTGAGGAGTAAATAATTGCATCGGAAAGTTGAGTTGTTAATTTACCCAATATATCTAATGGAAGCGTACCATATTTCGCCGCCTTACCAATAAGGCGTAATTCCAATATCTCAATGTCTCTATTGCTTTTCTCTTGAACTAGTTCTATTGTTAATTCTTCGATATGCTCGCGCGTATTTTTAACGAGTCCTTGATAAAAAAAATTATCTGGCTCATCACGCAACTTTGTTTCGTAACTGCGTAATAAATTAGTTGCGCTCGTCAACAGACCTTCTATGCGTGCTATCTTTTGCATTTTTTATATAAGCAGTTTGAAAATTCCTTTTTGATTCAAATTGTCTCTTTCTAAGCCAAAAAGGTTTTGATAATATTTTCGTTGCTCTACATTTTTGTTGTCAAAGTAGTGAACATCGAGTAAATAGCGAATTTTTACTTTTTTAGTCTCTATCATAAGCTGACGAAATAACATTTGCTTTTCCGGACTTATTGTATTTACCTCAGTCTCGTTTAATAGAAAGGCAAGGTCAATATCGTCTGGATCATCTTTCCAAGTTACAAAAGAACCGTCGATCCAAACCTCCGCCTTTATTCCTAACGACTGAAATAAGTCTAAAAACTGCTTTAATTTGGTGATTAAAAGTAGTCTCCTTTCTTTGTTTTGAAACGGGTCTAGAAAAAATTTATCCAATTGATATAAACTGATTTCTTTGAATCCATGTTCCAATAATGGCTTTTTGTCGATTTTCACGGTACAAATTAAGCATATTTTGGGATTTATTTACGCTTTTTAATGTGTTTTCGAATTAAACTATTCCGATTTCAACAAAGAATCTTCCTCCCCCACCCCCAACCGCACAAGCTCCCCAAACCGCAACGCCAAATTCCGTGTCTCATGCCCCGCCGGAAATCCAAAACAAACCGGATAATCGTACTGCTTTACCGCATCCCAAATAATTTCTTCGGCGCGTTTTCCAAACGGAATTGTGTTGTCTTTCATATCGCTCATGCCGCCCACAATTAAGCCTTTCAAATCGCTCAATTTCCAAGTGCGTTTTAAACTCAACATCATCCGATCTACATGATACAAATACTCGTCGAGGTCTTCGATGAATAAAATTTTTCCACGCGTATCAATGTCCGAACGGCTTCCTTGCAAAGCGAAGAGCAGCGATAAATTTCCACCAACCAATTGCCCTTCCGCAATTCCAGCCCGATTTGGAAGCATCGTTTGATTTGTAACCGTGTATCGCAATGCTTCGCCAAACAACGCGCGGCGCAAACTATCCGTAGATTCGGCGTCTTTCAGAAAATTAATCGGCATGGTGGCGTGAATGGTTGCCGTGTTGAGTTGCGTATGAATGTGGTTGTGAAAAACCGTAACATCGCTATAGCCAACAATCCATTTGGGTTGAAATAAAAATCGTGTGAAATCTAATTTATCAATCACGCGCAAGCAGCCGTAGCCCCCCCGCGCACAAATCACCGCGCGGATTTGCGGATTGTCAATCATCTCCTGAAAATCGGCAGCGCGCTCCTCATCTGTTCCCGAAAATTGATCGCAGGCCCCAAAAAGATTTTGGCCAAACACCACGTTCAAGCCCCAATCGCGCAACATTGCGGCGGCGGGTTCAATTTCTTCACGCGAAATTTTCCGCGCTGGTGCTACAATTCCTACGCTATCGCCACGTTTCAGATAAGGCGGAAGTTTGATCTCAGATGGTTTCATTACCTTCGTATTCCTATTTAACAGTACGAATCTACAAATTGCAATCCTTATTTATGGCGAACCCGCAACGCTATACCGTTACCGCAGCATTAATTTATGCCAATGGCCCCATTCATATCGGTCATTTGGCGGGCTGCTACCTGCCTTCCGATATTTACGTTCGCTTTCTACGCATGAAAGGCGAAGATGTTCTTTTTGTGAGCGGAACCGATGAACACGGCGTTCCCATTACGCTGCGCGCACGCAAAGAAGGATTGACACCGCAACAAGTTGTCGATAAATATTATACCGTCATTGATCAATCGTTTCGCGATTTCGGAATTGAATTCGATATTTATTCGCGCACAAGCCGTCCGGCACATCACGAATTTTCTTCGCAGTTTTTCCGTCACCTCTACGACAAAGGTGTTTTCACCGAGCAAGAAACCGAACAGTATTACGATCCCGAAGCGAAACAGTTTTTGGCCGATCGTTATATTGTAGGAACATGCCCACATTGCGCCAATACCAATGCGTATGGCGATCAATGCGAAAAATGCGGCACATCGTTGAGTCCCGATGAGTTGATCAATCCGCACTCCACACTTTCTGGTGCAAAACCTGAAAAGCGAAATACCAAAAACTGGTTTCTTCCACTCGATCAATTGCAGCCACAATTGCAAACGTATATAGATGCGCATCCCGAATGGAAGTCGAATGTGGCAGGGCAATGTCAATCGTGGTTGAAAGATGGCTTGCGTCCACGCGCCATGACGCGCGATTTGGATTGGGGCGTTAGCGTTCCGGTTGAAGGCGCTGAAGGAAAAGTACTTTACGTTTGGTTTGATGCGCCGATTGGTTACATCACGGCCAGTAAAGAATGGTTTACACAACCCGAAACACGCAATACATTAACCTACGGAGGAAAACCGAAAAGCGATAATTGGGAAGTGTATTGGAAAGACGAAAACACCAAACTCGTTCATTTCATTGGCAAAGACAATATCGTTTTTCACTGTTTGATTTTTCCGGCCATGTTGCAAGTTCATGGCGGTTATATTTTGCCTGACAATGTTCCTGCAAACGAGTTTTTAAATCTGGCGGGCGATAAACTTTCGACATCGCGCAACTGGGCAATATGGTTGCACGAATACTTGCAAGAAATGCCCGGCAAACAAGATGAGTTGCGGTATGTGTTAACATCCATTAGTCCAGAAAATAAAGACGGCGATTTTACGTGGGACGATTTTCAGGCGCGTGTCAACAACGAACTGGTTGCGGTATTCAGCAATTTCGTTCACCGCACGATGGTTTTGACGCAAAAAAATTACGGTTCAAAAGTTCCGGTTGCCGATCAATACACCAAAGAAGATTTGGTGGTGTTAGAAGAAGCGGCAAAATTTCCAGATCGTATTGGTGCAGCGTTGTCGGCGTATCGGTTTCGCGAAGCGCAGCAGGAATTGATGAATCTGGCGCGTTTGGGAAATAAATATTTATCAGATACCCAGCCTTGGAAACTCATTAAAACAGACGATGTGCGCACCCGCACGATTTTAAATGTGTCGTTGCAACTCTGTGCCAATTTGAGTGTGTTGTGTATGCCGTTTTTGCCGTTCACTTCGAAAAAACTGCGCACGATGTTGAACCTGGGCGAACTGAATTGGGAACAAGCGAAAAGTACAACCTTACTCGCCGCAGGCCACACACTTACCGAACCCGTGATGTTGTTTGCAAAAATTGACGATGCCTTGATCAAACAACAGGTAGATAAACTTGCTGTAATTCGTCAACAACTCGATGCCGAAAAAGCAGCAGCAGAACTTGCCGCAGCACCAAAACCGATGAACGATCCGTCAAAAATTGAAGCAGCAAAAGGAGAAACTTCTTTTGACGAATTTTCGAAAATGGATATTCGTATTGGAACCATTTTAGAAGCAGAACGTGTACCGAAAAGCGACAAACTTTTGAAACTGCTTGTTGACACCGGTTTGGATAAACGCACGGTGCTTTCGGGCATTGCGAAACATTATACACCCGAACAAGTGATTGGGCAGCAAGTAACGATCCTCGTCAATCTTGCACCACGCAAAATGATGGGACACGAATCGCAAGGCATGATTTTGATGGCAGAGAATACAGCGGGCGAATTGAGTTTTGTTGTGCCGACAAAAACGAATGTGGATAATGGTAGTACGGTGAAATAACAAAGCACGATGATACGTTTTCTCTGGATCATAATTATACTTGTTGCTGGAATTTCCTTATTGATTTATAAGTTGCGCTCTGTACGCAACATTGCCGGTGGGAATAAAGCGATTAAGCGTTTGCAAGCAGGGACACTTCAACCTGAAAAACTTACTGCAGACCATATTTTCATTGCTGCAGAGGTCGCACTAGAAGGCATTCAACTCAATCGTATGGCAGAACTTGTTCAACATATTCCTGTGGGCGGAAAGATGTTTAATTGGGAGATCAAGTATCTGCAACCGTTTGGAAACAATCAAGTTTTAATTGGTGTGCTTTTTACACACGAAGAATTAATTGTAACGTCTATTGCTTCTCCAGGGTCTTCCCAAGTAAAGACTGTCGTTTGGATGGAAGTTCGTCCTGAACCGCATCGCAAAGTTATTTCAGTGTATAGCGAAATGTATAGCAATAATGAAGAGCGTTCGTACATGAAACGTTGTGGAGAAGCGATCTTGCGGGAAGTAGAAAAATTTCGCATTTAACGATTCTGTCCTACCTTGCGCATAAATCCTCTATACATGCGTTTCTTCTTGCTCATCTTGTTTTGTTTGGTCTGTCCATTTTTTATGGCGGCACAAACCATTCCAGCTACGCGCACCGTTGCTTGGTCAAACGTAAACAATGCTGGAGCAACCGCGCCAGATGGTCTTGTTCTTAGCATTTTAAGTTACGGTGGCGTGGGCGATGGTATTACACCAAACGATGCGGCCATCAGCGCGGCACTCGCTGCACTCAATGGACAAAACGGAACAATTGAATTTCCGGCAGGCGATTTCTTTTTTCAAAATCCAATTGTCCTTCCCGACAGCACGGCCTTGCGCGGACAAAGCGCGACACAAACAACCTTGCGTTTTAATTTAGGCGGCGTTGCCAATGACCTTATTCAACTGCGCGGAACGTTGGTGAATGTGGCCGATACATTTGCACTTGCAGCAACCGTAGGCGATACGTTTTTGGTTTGCACCAACACACCACACGTAAGCGCGGGCGATTGGATTAAAATTTCTGCAGTGGATACTTTGCTTGTTACCTCAACATGGGCTTGGTACACAACCGGACAAGTAGTTGAAGTAAAAGCAGTACACGGCGATACGGTTGTTTTGTACAGTGCGTTGCGACGGAGTTATAGCTTAACAGATTCGCCCCGCTTTCGGAAAATAAATCCGCGGCGCGAGTGTAAAATTTCGTGCTTGAAAATTTTGCGCATGGACGCAACCGTTGGCCAATCGAGTCATATCGATTTGAAATATGCTGTGCATTGTACCGTGCTTGGTGTAGAAAGCGAGAATACGAATTTTGCACATGTTTCTATTTCTGCATCGTCAGATGTGTTGGTGCATGGTTGTCATTTTCACCATGCGTTTGCGTATGGCGGCGGTGGACAAGGTTATGGCGTGGCCATTCAAGATGCGGTGAGTGAGTGTTTGATCGACAACACGTGTTTCAATCACTTGCGGCATTCGATGTTGATACAAGCAGGATCGAATGGAAATGTTTTTGCTTACAATTATTCTACTGATCCGTATTGGAGTTCGTTCCCAAACAATTCGGCGGGCGATATGGTGTTGCATGGCAATTATGCGTACGCCAATTTGTTTGAGGGCAACATCGGACAAAACATGGTCATTGATGCTTCGCATGACGAGAATGGGCCGTACAATACGTATTTCAGAAATCGGGCGGAACTGTATGGTTTGGTGATGAGCAGCGCGGTGGCGGGCAACGATCAAAATTATGTGGGCAATGAAATTCCGAACACAGCGATTTTTATGGGCAATTACACGCTTTTCGGAACTGGACATTTTGAATTTGGGAATAATGTGCGCGGCACGATCACGCCAGCAAACACAAGCAATCTTCCTGAACCATCGTTGTATTTGACGGCTGCTCCTGCGTATTTTGGACTGATGAATTGGCCGCCCATTGGTCCGCCAGGCGCATACAACACGTATTCGATTCCTGCGCGTGATCGGTTTTTAGCCGGCAATTTCACCGATTGTTCGATGCCGATTATTTTGACACAAGAAACGCATACGGTTTCGGATTGGTGTATGTATCCAAATCCGACGAGTGATTTTTTCTATGTGGGAAATTTGAACAACGAGCCGCATCAGTTGGCCTTGGTCGATTTGTTTGGACAAATTCTTTTTCAAGAGACCTTTTCTGATACGCACTTTGAATTAGATGTTCGTGCGTTTGCAGCGGGTGTTTATTTTATTTGTGTGGATGGCAAGTGCGCGCGGGTAATTGTGCAGCATTAAATTACGAATGCGTAATTTTGCTCAGATTGATTTCTTGGTCTCGTAGTTCAATGGATAGAATAGAAGTTTCCTAAACTTTTGATACAGGTTCGATTCCTGTCGAGACTACTTCAAAACGCAAAATCCCCCCACCCCGCACATTTTGCAAGGCCCATACAACAGCACTCCACCATTCCCATCACCAAGCCATGTTGAGGGTTTGCCGCTTGTCTTTACTCGATTTATCCCTTATCGTTCGGGTCATGCTCTACCATCCATTCAATCCCGTATTTATCTCTAAACATGCCAAAGTAAGTGCCCCAAGGACTATTGGAAATCGGAAATTCAACTTGTCCGCCAGCAGAAAGTCCGTTGAATAATTTATCTGCCTCTTCTTTACTTTCTGCACTGATGGCTATTTTCGATCTGTTCTCATTTTCGTTTGTTAGCCCCAAAATTTCAGGCACGTCATTCGCCAATAAAACGTTTTTCCCGATGCGTAAACCAATGTGCATGATTTTATTCGCTTCATGCTCCGCAACAGGAAATTCGGCACTTGCCATTTCTTTGAAACGCATGATTTTTGTAAACTCTCCGCCAAATACGGATTTGTAAAAATTGAATGCTTCTTCGGCATTGCCATTGAAATTGATGTGCGGATTGATACGTGCCATACTGTTTTTGTGTTTAATTATTTTCGTTTGGGTTGTTTACTGCATTTTCAAATCGGGCCTTTTTTCAATCATCTACTCGTATTGGTTTTTTGCTATTGCCTATACCGTTTTTCGGTTTGACGATGGGAGACTTTTACCATAAAACGGTCTATGGAACACGAAACTCCGCCTTTAGGCTTGGGCTTTTGGTGCTGATGTTTCTGTTTTCTTAATTGTCTTTAATTCCATTATCGCTGTTTGGTTTTGAAGTTGGTTTCCTGAAAATGTCATAGTAAAAGCCTATTACAAAAAAGTCTCGTCCTGTTTCATCATTAATTTTATAATCGAATTGATATAAATAACCTAGCTGTATAGAAGCTGTTTTTAATGGTTTGTAATTGAATGCAAACATCAATCTGTTTCGTTCAAAATAAGGTTCGTTATCGGTGAAAAATATTTCGTCGCTTACACTAACTTGAAATGGCTTGTATTCATTTTTTTCTTTACCAAATGGAAAAGCAAGCCCAAGTCTATACCTAAACCTATTGCGATAGCCATTACTTGTAAATCTAGACTCTGCACGATAGCGTTGTTCAATCTTCAACTTTCCTATTGCTTGAAAAAATACGAGTTGCGGCCAAAGCCTAAATTCGTCATTGTTTTTTGGCAAAACAAAATTGCCGCCCTCCTTGTAGGTTTGATAACTACCTGCAGCTAACGTCAGCATAACGTTTTTATGGACTTTGTAGTTAATTCCTCCTTTATATTCGTAATAATGAAAGTTGTCGTAAAATTTTAGCGAACGTAGCTGTGCTTCACCAAAAAAACTGAGTTTATCAGAATGGTTATATTTTAAATTTAAAATGTTCCAGCTACCAAAATCAGAAGATTGAGCGGTTAACGTTTTTATTGAAAGGCAAAAGAAAACGATGAAATATGCTATGAGAAAAACACTTCTTTCTAAGCACCTTAGTCTTGTTTTTTTTGAATTGCTTGTCACAATAGTTTGTTTTTTCACCAATCGCCTATTTTGCTCCTGATTGGTTATGGTCAATTTACGCTTGCACTAATAGGTTTCGGTTTGGCGATGTAGCTGATTTTAATGCTAATGTTACATAGAAACACTTCATTTATCAATAAACAAACTTACACCAATCCGCCCAAAATCCAGAAACATTAAAACCTATTTCCTCACCAATCCCAAACATCCAAATTTATTCTTTTTACAAATGGTCCTCCATTTTTGAACACAAAAAAACCCGTTCAGGAATCCTGAACGGGTTGTCAAAAACAGTAATACGATTACTGAGCCAAACGCACATCAACAGCGTTCAAGCCACGACGGCCTTCTTCTACTGTGAATGTAACGATGTCGTCCTGACGGATTTCATCTTTAAGACCTGTAACGTGTACAAAGATATCTTGTGTTGTGCCGTTTTCGGTGATGAAGCCAAAACCTTTAGCTTCGTTGAAAAATTTTACTTTACCAGTTTTCATTGTGTTGAATTGATTTTGTTAACTCTATTTATTTAAATGAACTATTTTATCCCAACGCGGGATAAGGCGGTATTCTTTTACAGTAGTAGTGGAGGAAACTGCCAACGTTTGAAGAACTATAATTTGTGGCAGCTGTAACACAAGTATCAGAATAATTACGGCAAATATACGACGAATAAACGGCCATTCCTAATTCTCTGCATTTATTCGGCTCTTTTAACACTTTATTTGCTACATTAGAGCCGCTTAACTAGCACAAAACCCATTTGACACCATCCAAAATCATCCTCCCGATGAAAAAAATTTTACTCCTTGGCGTATTCGCACTTGGTACTTACACCGCCTCCGCGCAATGTACTACCACCAACGCTACTTCGTGCCAATGCCAAAATCAAAGCCAAACCAATTGCTCGCTGCTGCCTGATATTACCATCTCTTGGCAAGCCATCAACAACGGCGGTTATATTGAGTATTCGCAAACATCGACCGATGTAACCTATAACCAAGGACCAAATGCTGGTCGCCTTCGCGTTACAGGCTCTACACCCAATATCGGTCATGGCCCGCTTACTGCGCGTGGCGTTGATTCGCTCGGCCAACGCTGGTTTATCTGCGGAACAGATACGTTCACCATCAATGATCCAAATTCGTCGCAAACATTTGTTTGTCCCAACGGCGATCCCAATCCACATCAAATCATTTTCCAGCGCGTCTATCAAAAGTCTGGAAATACCATGACGTATTACGAACGTCCTGCCGGAACCATGACGTACCACCCAACACACGGACACAACCACGTGGATCAATGGGATGTACACACCCTCCGCATCGACAATGGCGATCCGAATCCGCTCAACTGGCCAATTGTTGGAACCGGTCAGAAAATGGGTTTCTGTTTGATGGATTATGGCCAATGCGGCGCTAGCGGCTACATTGGTCATTGCCGCGACGACAATACCGTTTTCAA
Organism: Bacteroidota bacterium; assembly: GCA_013298545.1. Classification (GTDB taxonomy): domain Bacteria; phylum Bacteroidota; class Bacteroidia; order Palsa-965; family Palsa-965. The sequence continues at coordinate 61,861 of JAAFIA010000001.1, forward strand.
TCAAGGCAATACGCTCATCAATTCCGATTTTCCTAACTGGGGACTTGGCGGCGGTCAATACAACTGCTCACAAATTGAACAAGGTATTTCTTCTGGTTGGACAGACGTTTACGGCAAACACCTCGATGGTATGTGGATCAACATTCCTCCCGGAACTTGCAATGGCCAATACTACATCGTTTTTGAAGTTGATCCCAACAACAACTTTTTAGAAGAAAACGATGGCAACAACTACACCGCTGTTCCAGTAACATTAACTTTACAAGAAGCTCCAGGCAATGGCATTTATCTAATTTCTGCCGATCGTAATCCGGTGATTTGCCCGAACGAAAACATTACCCTCACGGCTACTGCAGGAACAGCGTTTTTGTGGAGCACAGGCGACACCACACAAAGCATCATTGTAAATCAACCCGGTACTTATACTTGCGATGTTACAAACTATTGTGGTGTTGGAACAGCAACCTTTACCGTTTATGCAACAAGTACAACCGCACCAACATCGGCTGATGATACGGTTTGCTCTGGTTATAGCCTTACACTCAACGCCAATGGCGCTGGCACACTCCGCTGGCGCGATAATTTGGGCAACGTTGTAGGCACAGGAACATCTTACACCACACCCAATCTCAATGCCTCAACTTTCTACACTGTTGAAAGTGTTACTACACAATCTGACAGCACATACGCAACGCCACACAACAAAAACATGGGTAGCGGCGGAAACGTAACGTCTGCACAGTACGAGATCTTCAACGTGTACACTGCTTGCACCTTGCTCGATGTACGCGTATATGCCAACAACGCCGGCAACCGCACCATTCAATTGCAAGACTCTGCCGGAAACGTACTCCAAACCACAACCGTTGCCCTCGTTGCTGGCGACCAACGCGTTCCGTTGAATTTCAACTTGACACCAGGAAATAATTACCGCCTTGCCGGAACAGGTACTACCAATTTGTTCCGCAACGATGGTGGCGTTTCTTATCCGTATGATGTAGCTGGTGTGGTTCGCATCACCAATTCTTCTGGCGGCCTCGCTCGGTACTACTTCTTCTACGATTGGCATTTGGCAACAACAAACGAAGTATGTGTGAGTAACCAAACTACCGTTAACGTTTTTGTCGATCCTTGCCTTGGTCTTGGTGGAAATACCCTTTTCAGCAATTCTATTCAAGTGGCTCCAAACCCTAGCAATGGTCAGTTTACCGTAAACTTCGATGCGCCAGTGCGTAACGATGTTGCTGTTCAAGTTACCGATCTTGTTGGACGTGTTGTTTATGCCGATATCATGCAAAATGTTCAAGGCCGCAACACACGCGACATCAATTTGCAATCGCTTTCAAAAGGTGTTTATTTGTTTAGCCTTGTTTACGAAGGCAAAGCATATACCCAAAAGATCATCATCGAATAGTTGATCTATCAACCAATTTAAACGCCGCCGTTAGCTTTGTCTATCCGGCGGCGTTTTTCAACTACATAAATCGCATGCGCTTTTTTTCTGTTGTCGTTTCTGGTTTTTTTTGCCTCGTGCTGACCTTACAAGCGCAGGCACAAAATCCGTTGTGGACCATCTACAACACCGGAAACTCTGGCCTTCCCGACAACAACGTAAAATGTATTTCGTTCGACTCGCAACAACAAGCGTGGATCGGGACAGACAATGGGTTGGCGAAATTTGATGGAACAACGTGGACGATTTTCAATGTTGGCAATTCGGGATTGCCCGACAATAACGTGCGAAGCATTGCCATTGATTCGCTCGATCATATTTGGGTTGGAACGTTTGTTGGTGGGTTGGCGCGTTTTGATGGAATAACGTGGACAGTATGGAATACTGGAAACTCAGGTATCCCAAATGATTTTGTACGTGCCGTTGCATTCGATACGAGCGCGGGTGTTGCGTGGGTTGGAACAAGCTCGGGCCTGGCGCGTTTCGATGGAACAACCTGGACGATCTGGAACGATCAGAATTCGGCCTTGTTATCAAACAACGTTTCTACGATTGTCGTAAGCCCCGATAACCGGAAATTTTTTGCAACCATCAATGGTGGTTTATACGAATACAACGATACGGCATTTACGGTTTTCACGATTTCAAATTCGGGTATTCCAGACAATTCTGCTGTGAAAGTGGCGCTCGATTCATTCAACAACCGTTGGTACGCATCGCCAGCATCGGGTATCATGTTGCGGTACGATTTGAATTTCTGGGGCGGTTACAACACGCTCAATTCTGGAATTGCAACCGATGCCATCACCGATGTCTTTATTGATTCGCAGCAGGTTGTGTATATGGGCAGTATTCAACTCGGCCTTATTCGGTTTCAGCAACCTGTAACGTGGCTGAATTGGAACATGAGCAATTCTCCGCTCCCCGATAATTACATTCAATGCGTAAGCAAAAAAAACAACCACGTTCTTTATGCGGGTATGCAGATCGGCGGACTGGTTGTGATTGATGAAATTCCTAATGGAATTGTAACCAACGAACCGGAAAGCGTACAGGTTTTTCCAAATCCCGCACAAACCAATTCGCCTGTGTTTTTGAATCGCTTTTTTTTCAAAGCACGCGTCCGTGTGTTGGATGTTCACGGAAAAGTGTGTCAAGAAGAGCACGTGAACGGAAATTCTTTTTTGCTTTCGTCTGAATTAAAAACAGGCACATACGTTCTCGAATTGCTTACTACCGAAGGTGCTGTTTTGCATCAAAAGATAGTTGTTGTATCAACTAATTAAAAAAGAAACCGAGAAAGGCCAACCCCACAAGCCCTCCTCGGTTTCACTCGACGCATCAACTACCGTAACAGGGAAACGTGCCCGGAGAGTTGATGTTTTTTCCCAGCAAAATCTACTGCTGTAATTTTCCACACATACACATCTTGTTGTGCGGTATCGCTTCCCCCCCGCGCTTTTCCATCCCACCCTTCCTGCATGCTATTCGATTGAAAAATCAGTTGTCCCCAACGATCGTACAAGGTCATTTGAAATTCGGTGATCTCTTCGCCAACCGCCAAAAACACATCATTCTTACCATCGCCATTTGGCGTAAACGCATTCGGTACATACAGCGTTACTTCTGGATTGACGGTAATGGGAAGTTCTGTGGTATCGGTACAACCGCCGAGCGCGGTGGCAATTAAACGCACCTGATAGGTACCTGTAGCTGCGTACGTGTGTGTGGGCGATACCTGTGTCGAAGTAGCGCTGTCGCCAAAATCCCAATTCCATCCAATCGCACCAACAGACTGATCCACAAACGCAATAGTTGGCTCCAGAATACTCGTCTCCGAAACCGAACGCGCAAACGATGCTGTTGGCGAAGCGTACACCTGAATGGTGGCATACGTTGTTCCAGTATTCACACAACCAAATGGCGATGTTATGGTTACGTTGACCGTATAATTTCCACTTTGCAAATAATCGTGTGTGGTGCTTGCACCTACACCCGTTGTATTGTCGCCAAAATCCCACACATATATACTTCCGATATTTGCTGGATCGTTGTCGGTAAAAATCACGCGCGCCTCATCACACGCCACCGCGCTCACCGGCGCAATTACAACATCGGGAAGCGGATGCACCACAACCGTTGCCGAGCCTTGCACCACCACACCACAAACGTTGGTAACACTAACTTGATAGGTTGTGGTAACAACGGGAAATACCTGATACGGCCCTGCGCTATTCCAAGCCGGAACGCTCCATGTCCAAACAAGCGGCCCCGTATTGCCAACAACATTAGCCGCAATTTGTGCAGAAACTCCTTCGCAAATACTTGCATTTCCGGTAACCGTCAAATTTGCAGGCGAAAACTGAAACACATCAATGAAGATAGAATCCGTCGCACTCACACATCCATTGGCATCGGTTGCTTGAACGATGTAATGCGTTGGCCCTGCCGGATAAACCGTGTAGTTGGAGTTGTTGCCCAAATTGGGTAGCCACGAATAACTGTAATTTCCCGCCCCGCCAACAGCCGACGCGCTAATCAAAACTGGTTGTCCAGGACAAACCGTATCGTCGTTGCTTACACTCAGCACAACGGCTGTTGGTTGCAAAATGGTTGCTGTACCAATCGTAGCACAACCATTCGCATCGGTAACAGTACACGTAAAACTTCCTGCTGTAAGATTTGTTGCTGTGGCATTAAACTGTGCCGGAACAGAATTCCAACTATACAGGTACGGCGCGGTTCCACCTGTTGGTGTCATTGTCGCTGCGCCGTTATTTCCTCCGTTGCAAGCCACGGCAACCAAATTGGTTAGCGATGCCGAAAGTGGCGCTGGTTGTGTGATGAGCGCATTTGCTTGTGCTGTGCACCCGTTTGCGTCTGTTACATGGCAAACATAGGAACCCGCTCCTAAACCAACCGCATTGGCTGCAAACTGCGCTGGTACAGTATTCCAGACGTATGTATAATTTCCTGTACCGCCAGCAACGTTGACAATTGCAGAACCATTTGTTCCACCATTGCACGAAACAGCCGTACTGATTGCTGTTGCCGTCAACGCATTAGGCTGTGTTAGGGTAACACTACTCAAACTTGTACAACCAGCCGCATCCGTTACAACACAACTGTATGTTGCGGCTGTCAATTGTGTTGCAGAGGCCGTTGTTTGTGCCGGATTAGTATTCCAACTATATATGTACGGCCCAACACCACCAACCGCGTTAACGGTTGCTACACCAGACGATGCACCAAAGCAAGCGATGCCAGTTGTAACCGTTGCATTTGTATTGAGCGGCGATGCAGGTTGCGTAATCGTAACGGTTGCTGTGTTTGTACAACCATTGGCCGTTGTAACCACAACGCTGTAAGTACCTGCAATCAGATTGCTAATGGTTGGTGTGTTGCCACCATTTGACCAAGCGTATGTGTAGGGCTGTTGTCCACCATTGGCGTTGACGGTTGCATTTCCGGTATTGCCACCAAAGCAAGCAATAGCATTCCACGAAGTTTGCAGGTTGGTATTGGCTGGACCTTGTGTAACCACTGTTGTTGCCGTAGAAACACAACCCGAAGCATCGGTAACTGTTACGGTATAATTTCCAGCATTCAATCCATTTGCGTTTGCATTGTTTCCACCTGATGGCGACCATTGGTAGGTGTATGGCCCATTTCCGCCATTCGGAACAACACTCGCCGAACCATTTGATGCACCACAATTTGTTCCTGTGGCGTTGATCGTCAATCCAAACCCTGTTACGAGAATACAAAACGCATACGTTTGCGATCCTGAGAACGGACAATTATCGTCGCTTACCGTAACGGTAAAACAATATGGATTGTTGCTGATGTTTGCCGCAGTTGGTGTCCAGTTGAATGTAGCAACAGGATGTGGCGCATTGGTTGTTGTAAACGTTGCACCCAAAATAGCATTGTTCCAAGTCATTGTCAGGTTTTGACCCGGATCAATATCAAATGAATTGATGTTGAAATTGATCGTGCTGCCCGCGCAAGCCGTCAGCGAATAGGTATTGGTACTGTTGATCCCATCTACATACGGCAAATTGTTGGTGCAAGCAATCGTATGCAATTGAATATCGCGCACAACACTTCCGATCAAAATTCCGTTTCTCCATTCTTCAACACGCACCGCCATTACAGTAACAAGCAGTTGTGTTGGGGTCATGCAAATATCGCCCGTTGATGTATTGAAAGTCATAGCGGGATTTGAAGCGACTGGTTGTGCAGCCGAAAATGGAGGAATGTAGGTTACAAATGTGTTTGGTCCTGAAGCTGGGGGAAGTAAAGCATAAACTAAAGAATCGCCATCAATATCGGTTGCTCCATGATTGAAGCAGTAATTTTGACCAACACAAACAAATGGAATCGGGCGATTCGAAAATGTAGGTGAATTGTTGCAAGGGGCATTCACATTGTTGAGCAACGACTCAACATAAATGTTTTGTCCGCCGGGATTGTTGATGGTTGAGATTGCATTGTTGCGGCAACAAAGCGAAAAACTAAATGTCCAATCGGTACACGCTTGTGGTAAATTAATGGTGCCGCGATAAATCCATTCTTGAACGCCGGGCTGGTTTCCATTGTTGCAAACAGTCGTCATGCTTGAACAAATGGGCGTTACATCTATTCCTGTTCCGGGAATTGGATAGAGTGTGGCATTAAAATTCTGATTACAGGATGCAGAACTAATGTTGATCGTAACACTCCCTGGTGCTGGGCTTCCGCTACAATCGCGGTAAAACGCCAAACTCACTTCGTACTGATTTCCGCCGAGACATCGGTAGGTTAAATCTGCTCCTTGCGCATGTGAGGCATACGCTTCCGTACTGATTTGAATGAATGCCAAAATGCAGCACGTCCAAAATTTCCAACTGTGTGTGTAGTTGTTTTTCATGGTTCCCCCTTTTTTGATTTAGTTGATAGAACAAAGAACTGCTTCCTTCAACGTGAGGGTGAAAAACGGGTTTCAAAATTTTTTCTGTATGATTTCGGGCAACAAGTGGCGACTAAAATTTGAGAAGTGGTCAACTCACTGAACCTCAAAATGGATGAGCACGCATTCAAAAAGGTTACAAAAAATGGATGTAACGAAAAAATAGTTCCTGCGTACAATATGCTTGTGGTCTTTGCTAAAAAATAGCGCAAAGCCACTCCCAGCTTATGTTGCACAAGAATTATGCCTTTTCTAAAATAGCCGTTTGCCCCTAAATTCTGATCCCGATTACCAGTACATCGTCCACTTGCTCGTATTCTTTTTTCCAGCCAAAAAATGCTTCTTTAATTTTTTCGTGCTGCATTTCTAGCGGTAATTGATGAACCGATAAGAGCAATTCGCGAAATGGTGCATACTTGAATTTTTTTCCAAACGGCCCACCAAACTGATCGGCAAACCCATCGGAGAAAATATAAATCATATCATTTTTCTCAATCTTAATTTTGTGGTTGGTATAGTGGTCGGCCACATTGTTCTCGTTGCTACCAATCGGATCTTTATCGGCTTTGAATTGAAACAAATCGCCGTTGCGAATCCAATACAGCGGGTTAAACGCTCCCGCATACTGCAATTCCATCTGCTCAAAGTCGATGCGGCAAACCGCGATGTCCATGCCATCTTTCACTTCGCTATCGCGATCTGATTGGCGCAAAAGTTTATTGACACCATGATCTAAATGCGACAATATTTTTGATGGTTCAATCAATTTGGCTTCGTGCAAGGCTTGGTCGAGTAGATTAAACCCAACAACCGACATCAACGCTCCGGGAACGCCATGCCCTGTGCAATCGGCGGCGGCAATGTAAACCGCATGGTCTTTTACATCGAGCCAATGAAAATCGCCGCTCACAATATCTTTGGGCGATAAAAACACAAAACTCTGCGGCAAAATTTTATCGTAATGCGAACGGCGCGGCAATAAGGCATCCTGAATGCGTTTGGCGTAATTGATGCTGTCGTGCAAATCGCCAACCACTTGTTGCAATTTTTCTTTTTGTGTTTGTACTTCAAGCGTACGTTCGCGAACCAATTTTTCTAACACGTTTTTGTGCTTGCGCAAACGCAGCAAACTGATGTAAACAATCAGCACCATCAACAAGATTGCCGCAACAGCATACCCCAAATAAGCCCAAATGGTTCTGTACCAAGGCGGAGAAATGGTAAACGTAAACGTTGTTTCTTCACTCAATTGTCCATATAAATTGGCAGCTTGTACATGAAAAATATACTTCCCTTCCGGCAAATTGCCAAACGCATGTTCTTTGGTCAAACTCCACGACGACCACGTTTCGTCATGCCCTTCGAGCCAATACCGATAACGCGTCAGTTCTTCGTGGTTGAAATACGGTGCAGCAAATTTAATCAGCACATCATTTAAATCATACGGAATGGTTGACGCAAACGTATAATTAGTCATCATCCCTTCCATTAAAAGCGAATCGTTACCCACAAGCATCTGGCGAACGTATGGCTTCATAAAGACAGGGGTAGCTACCGAATCTTTGGAATTAATCCGAATAACCATGCCTGTTGCAGAAATCCAAAACTGGTTTAATGGCGAATGATAACTTGTAACGAAATCTTCTCCCGCCATATTTGCAATGGGAAGCGGGTAACTGAAATAATCTTTTCGTTCATAATCATACCCTATAAACCCATAATAACGCGTTTCTTTAATTTCTTTGTTATATACATTCGTGAAGACATTGCCGTTAAAAACACCTTGCATAAAAAGGCGTTTTTTTTGTAAATCAAATTTTGATGTGTCTGGCTCAAAGCAAATGCGTTCGCCTTTTAGATCTTCTGCATGCTTATATAACATCGCTTGATTCGTAAAAAAAACATAGAGTTGATTTTGCGCAACGGCTAATGCTTTCAACGAACCATATACGCCACGCGTACTATCGTATGTTGTATAATTAATGGTCTTGTCTTTGCACCAAAAATGATAGATCATTCCCGTATTTCTTCCCATAGCCCAAATACTGGCTTGCGATGCTTGCCGATATGGATCAATTTGTATTTCGGCCATCTGTTCGCCTTTAATTTCTTGTGTGGTGTGCGGTAGCCAATCTTCTTCTTTTGTTTTTCGCAGAATCGTAACTCCATCGCGTTCCGCAATCCACATCAAACTGTCTTGAATGAGAACGTCCTGTGCCGCACCGCTCGATATTTTTTTCAATGAATGATCTTTCGCAACCTGAAAAACACCACTGCCTGTTGCCAAATACATATAATTTAGGCTCGTGCGAATTTTCCATATCTCCATTGGGCTTGACGTAGTTGGCATAAAATGGCTACCCGAATCGGAGAACTGATATAAGCCTGCAAGTGTTCCAAAATAAATCTGATTGTTAAATGACGTTATCGCTGTTGGTTCTCCCCCAATATCTTTGATGTTGGTATAATAGCGGGCTGCCGATGCAAAATCAATTTTTGAAATGCCCTGCGATGTGGTGAGCCAAACAAAATGATTGCGGTCGGTATTTACCGAAGAAATAGAATTATCGGGAAGTCCGTTTTTTGAATTTAAATGTTCTACCAGAGTACCATCGGCACGAAACAACATAAATCCATTTATACTCCCAACACCAATGAGCGAGTCGCCAATCCACGATGTGTTAAGTGGATATGAATCACCTATAAAACGATTGCTTTTAAACGCACTCATCTGAATGCGATTTTCTTCCATGCGGTAAAACCCAGAATCGCCCGCGAGAATCAACATCGCCCCGCTTTTTTGTTTTGGATTTTCGGGCAAAATGTCCAAAATACGCCTGTCGGAAAACTGTTCGCCATTTGCAACCAGAACCAATTTATGATCACGGATTTCCATCAGTCCAATTTTACGCTGACGAATAAACAAACGGTTATTGCAATAAAACGAAAGTGCAAACGTGTGCTCTGGTGCTATCGTTGTTGTTCGCTTTTTGTCTTTGAAAAAATAAACGCGTTCGGAAGACTGAAAAACAATTTCGCCATTTACTTCATAAATTTTCCAGACATCGGAAAACGAACGTTCGTTTTCCGGTAAAAGTGGAACGAGGGAAATGTATTCAAATGCTCCCGATTTTTTTTGACGGATATAACCAAAACTGCCAACAGACCCAACATACAAAACGCCATCAGCACCAACGCGCAAGGAACGAATCGCCCTCCCTTCCTGAATTAATACTTTGGTCCATGTTGCACCATCGTAATGCACCAAGTTTGAACTCGTACCAAACCACATAGCGCCTGCACTATCCTCTACCGAGCACCACACTTGGTTGAATGCGCCGTATTCTTTGGGCGAATAATTGCGAATGGGAATGCCTGTTTCTTGCGCCTTGCCAAACGCAACACACAAACAAAAAAACAAGAGCATTCCAATTTTTTTCATCGCGATTTTTCTAAGGCTTGTTGAACATCTGCAAGAATATCGTCGATGTGTTCCAATCCAACCGAGATGCGTATCAAGCCTGGCGTAATGCCAACCGCCAACCGATCAGCCTCGCTGAGTTTGGCATGCGTGGTAGAAGCCGGATGCGACACTATGGTGCGCGTATCGCCCAAATTAGCGGTGAGCGAACACATCCTGATGGCGTTTAAAAATTTGCGTCCTTGTTCCAGCCCGCCGCGCAATTCAAAGCTCACCACGCCGCCGCCCGCGCGCATCTGCTTACGCGCAATCGCGTACTGCGGATGCGAGGCCAAAAACGGATAACGAATTTGTGTAATTGCTGAATGGCCTTCCAAAACCTCCGCCAATTTCAACGCACTCGCCGAATGCCGCTCCATGCGCAAACTCAAGGTCTCCAAACTTTTTGAAAGCACCCACGCATTAAACGGTGCAAGCGCCGGACCCGTACTGCGACAAAACAAATAAATTTCGTGAATCAATTCTTTTTTGCCCAAGACCGCACCACCCAACACACGCCCCTGCCCATCGATAAATTTTGTGGCCGAATGCGTAACCAAATGCGCGCCGAATTTTGCGGGTTGTTGTAAAGCTGGTGTAGCAAAACAATTGTCCACATTCAAAATAATACTGTGGCGTTTCGCTAAATCGCCCAACCATTCGAGATCAATTAAATCGAGTGCTGGATTGGATGGCGTTTCGACATAAATCATTTTTGTTTCGGGACGAATCAAACTTTCCCAAGTCTCGGGACGAAGGATATCGGCATACGAATACGAAATGCCGTAACGCGTCAAGTATTTTGTAATGACGGTATGCGTTGATCCAAAAATAGAACTACACGCCAGCAAATGATCGCCCGTTTTGAGCAAGGCCAAAAACGAAGCCGTTACCGCAGCCATGCCCGAAGCCGTTGCAAATCCGGCTTCTGTGCCTTCGAGCGCGCAGAGCTTATCGACAAATTCTTGCACATTGGGATTTGAAAAGCGGCTGTAAATATTGTCGTCAGTTTCGTCGGCAAAGGCAGCGCGCATGGCCTCCGCATCATCAAACACAAAACTCGATGTGAGGTAGAGCGGCACGCTGTGTTCGTGCGCGGCGGTGCGTTCGCTTTGGATGCGAATGGCTAAAGTTTCTGGATGCAAGTTATCCATACTGTTTTAGGAAATTTTTTCGCCATTCAACAGCACCGACCACGTAATGGTGGCGGCTACTTCCAAGGTTTTGGCCACGGAGCAATATTTATCCATCGAGAGTTGAACAGCGCGAATGGCTTTGCCCGGATCAATTTGTCCGGCTAAGTGATACACCACGTGAATGTCTTTCCACAAGGCCGGATCAACGCCTTGTTCGCGCTCGCCATCAATGCCCATGCGAAAATCGGTGATCGTTTGTTTTTGCTTTTGTAAAATCAACACCACATCGATGCCGCTACAACCGCCGAGCGCCATGAGCAACGACTGCATGGGCCGAACGCCTTTCCCTTCGCCTCCAATTTCTGGAGAGCCGTCAAAATTTATGGTATTGCCTTCGCTGTTGCTGGCTTCAAAATGAACCGCGTTGTTGATGCGTTTGAGTTCGATGTGCATGGGCTTGTGTGTTGGATGCAAGCCAAAGATAATATTTTGGGGGATAAATGGGGCGGGGATTTTTAGACGGATTGACCGATGATGATTGTTTGGCTTTTGTTATTTTTAGTTGCTCCGCAGGATTTAAAATCTTGCGGAAAAATGGACAATTAAATGTGCTGAATTTTAATACGCGTGTAGGCCGCAGGATTGCAAATCCTGCGGAGCGGGGGTTGACCGATGATGATTGCTGTTTGTTTTTTGTTATTTTTATTTGCTCCGCAGGATTTAAAATCCTGCGGAAAAAGGCACAATTAAAGGTGTTGAATTTTAATGCGCGTGTAGGCCGCAGGATTGCAAATCCTGCGGGGCGGGGGAGAAAATATACCCCGTTAATTTGTCGGTTTAATTTTTTCGTTAGTTCGCCCGATGCTTTAAGCCTTTTTTTAAATGGCACGTAAACCAAATAGAGAAACCAACCCAAAAGCCCAACAACAACAATAACGATAATCAGGAATAAGAGGTTTACCATTTTTGTTTGGGGAGCGAATGGTTAGGTATTAGGCTTATACAAATACTGGCCTTGTGTCTTTATGTAATGATTTCAAAATTACTAAATCTTCTATGTTCCGCAGGATTTAAAATCCTGCGGAAAAAGGCACAATTAAAGGTGTTGAATTTTAATGCGCGTGTAGGCCGCAGGATTACAAATCCTGCGGAGCGGGGGGGGGGGCATATCTTGCGGAGCGGGAGCTTTCCCACTAAAAAACAAACCCTACATATATAATTTACATACCTACTCTAAAAATCAACCTTTTAATCATCCCAACAAAAAATCCCGCCAAGGCCAAAGGCCAAGGCGGGTCTTTCTATACTTCTAAATCCAAGCCTGAAAATTGGAACTTGCTTTTTGGAGCTTGGAACCTGGAACTTGTTCTTTGTAATCTTGAACCTAAAACTCCGCGTTCTTCGGCGTACGCGGAAACGGAATCACATCACGGATATTCGTCATGCCCGTTACAAACAACACCAAACGCTCAAAACCCAAACCAAATCCGGCATGCGGACATGTTCCGAATTTGCGCGTTTCTAAATACCACCACAACGACTCTTGCGGAATGTGCATTTCCTCAACACGCTTCAACAACTTGGCATGATCCTCTTCACGCTGTGAGCCGCCAATGATTTCGCCAATCCACGGAAATAAAATATCCATGGCACGAACCGTTTTGCCGTCGTCGTTTTGTTTCATGTAAAACGCCTTGATGTCTTTCGGGTAACCCGTAACAATCACCGGGCCGCCATGATGTTCTACCAAGTAGTTTTCGTGTTCTTTCTGCAAATCTTTTCCCCAATCCGCCAAGTATTCAAACTTCTTGCCGCAGGTTTTCAGAATCTCAATCGCTTCGGTGTAGGTAATGCGCGTAAACGGTTTGTCAATCACCGAGCGCAAGCGGTTGAGCAATTCTTTGTCGTACATTTTATTCAAAAACTCCAAATCAGCCGCACAATGCTCGAGCGCGTACGCAACAAGGTATTTCAACATTTCTTCCGCCAAATCCATGTTGTCTTCAATGTCGTGAAACGCCATTTCTGGTTCAATCATCCAAAACTCCGCCAGGTGGCGCGGTGTGTTTGAATTTTCGGCGCGGAATGTTGGCCCAAACGTATAAATCAAGCCCAAAGCCAAAGCCCCCAATTCCCCTTCGAGCTGGCCCGAAACCGTGAGGTTCGTTTCTTTTCCAAAAAAATCTTGGCTGTAATCGATGTTGCCGTCTTCGGTGCGTGGTGTGTTTTTCAGATCGAACGTCGTTACATGAAACATTTCGCCAGCGCCTTCCGCATCGCTTCCGGTAATGATGGGCGTATGCAGGTTGAAGAAGCCTTTATCGTTGAAAAACTTATGAATGGCATACGCCAAATGGTGACGCACCCGCAAGACCGCGCCAAACGTATTGGTGCGCGGACGCAAATGCGCAATCTCGCGCAAGAACTCAAGCGAGTGTCCTTTTTTCTGCAAGGGATAAACTTGCGGATCGGCGGTGCCGTAAATGTGAATTTCTTTGGCTTGAATTTCTACCGCTTGCCCTGAACCTTGCGAAGCCACCAGGTTTCCGCTCACGCGAATACACGCGCCGGTAGAAACGTCTTTTAAAAATTCATCTGAAAACAGATTGGCATCTGCTACCGCTTGAATATTGTGAATGGTAGAACCATCGTTCAACTCAATAAAAGAAATGGTTTTGTTTCCACGACGCGAACGCACCCAACCCGAAACAACCACTTCTTGACCCGTGCCTGCTGTTTGCAACAGGGCTTTAATTCTGACTTTAGACATAGCAATAGATTTTGAAAGGGCACAAAAATCGGTAAAATACTCGCACAACCGGAAACGAAATGGTAGAAATTGGTGCAATTCGTCAACAAAAACAGCAAGCCTGCTTTTTGAGAAACATTTTTTGTTTCCATCGTTTCCGTTCGTAAGCAAATCAAAATCAGCTATTTAAGTCAAATATTGTGCGTGAAATGATGGAAAACTGAAAAAATATTTTGCGTGGAAACGCGAAAATCAAAAAATGTTTCCTTAGTTTTGCGGCCAAATTCATGGAAACCAAAGACCGTATTCTCAAAGCCGCTTTAGAATTGTTCTTCCGCTACGGGATCAAGAGCATCACCATGGACGATATTGCCAAGCATTTGTCGATGTCGAAAAAAACCATTTACCAGTTTTTTAGCGATAAAGACGAATTGGTGCATTCCTTATTCATGCAATCGCTGGAAGAAGACGAACGCGATTTTGTTGCCATTTCCGAAAAAGCCGCCAATGTGGTGGAAGAAGTATTTATGTTCATGCGTAAGATGCACGAGATTTTTGATACCATCAATCCAAACATTTTTTACGACCTGCAAAAATACCATCCCAAAAGTTGGGCACTCTTTCACGATTTCAAAACCAATTACATTCTCGGTTCGGTTGAGAAATCGTTGGAGCGTGGCAAAAAGCAAGGACTTGTGCGCGAAGATGTGAATGTGAAAATTTTGGCCCGTTTGCGTGTAGAGGAAATTGGCATGGGCTTGAATCCACAAATCTTTGCTGCCGATAAATTTAAAATTGTGGATGTTCAAATTGCCTTGACTGAACATTTCCTATACGGCATCTGTACATTAAAAGGCCATAAGTTGATTAATAAGTACAAACACATAAACGAAGAAGAATAAAATAAAAACAAAGGTTCAAGCGACCATACATAAATGAATATGCCAATGAAACCATTTTTTAACCGTTTTGCGCTGCTCGTTCTACTTTGCTCAAGTGGGATTCTTCGCGCGCAACAGCAACCCGATGCGTCGTCTTATACGTTTTCGGTGATGCAAGCCGTTGACTTTGCATTACAGCATCAACCTTCTGTCAAGAATGCGCAACTGGATCAACAAGCCGCCACCAATAAAGTGCGCGAGGTGGTGGGCATTGCGCTTCCACAGATTAACGGAAGCGGTCAAATCCAAGACTTTCTCGAAATTCCAACCTCGTTTATTCCTGCCGAAGTTTTTGGCGGACAACCCGGAACCTTCATTCCGGTTCAGTTTGGAACAAAATACAATGCAACGGTCGGCGTTTCGGCTTCGCAACTGTTGTTTAGCGGCGAATGGTTTTTGGGCGTAAAAGGCGCTAAAATTTACCAAGAACTCGCGCAGAAAAACACCGTTCGCACACAACTCGAAACCGCTAGCGAAGTCAAAAAAGCGTACTATTCAACGCTGGTGAATGCCGAACGCAAGAAACTCGTTGAGGCCAATGTAGCCATGATCAAGCGGTTGATGGACGATACACGCGCCTTGAATCAAAATGGTTTTGTGGAGCAAATTGATGTTGACCGTGTAACGGTTGCCTACAACAACATCTTGATCGAACAACAAAACATCAATCGCCTCCTCGATTTATCGTTGGTGTTGCTCAAATACCAAATGGGTATGGAACAAACGGCAACCCTTACATTGACCGATGATTTGAAGAGTTTGAATTTAGACATGCCTGTTCCACAAAACGGCCCGTTCAATTACGCCAACCGCATTGAGTACCAATTGTTGGATTTGCAATTGCGCGGAAGTCGTTTGCAAATGCGCGCCAATCGGATTGGCTACTTGCCTACCGCTGCCTTGTTTGGAAGCGCGCAGTACCAAGCACAGCGCACCAAGTTTGACATCTTCGAAAACAAACCGTGGTATCCGATTGTGGTTGTTGGCTTGCAAGTAAACGTTCCTATTTTCGATGGCTTGCAACGTCATTACCGCATTCAGCAAAGCCGCGTAAGCATTGCCAAAGCAGAAAACGATATGTTTATGATTCGCCAAACCATCGACCTGCAAATGGCCATTGCGCGTGCAAACCTCATCAATAGCGCTTCTTCCATCAACACCCGCCAGAGCAATGTCGATCTGGCACAACGTGTTTACGATGTGGCCAAGAAAAAATACGAAGCAGGCGTTGGCTCCAACCTCGAAGTATTGAATGCCGAAACAGCCTTGAAAGAAGCACAAACCAATTACTTCAGCGCTTTGTACGATGCTGTTGTTGCTAAAGTAGAATACGAAAAAGCAACAGGCACACTCACCTTTAAATAAACGAATCAACTTTCATCCAACCGATAGTATCCGCTTACCATGAAAAAATCACTTCTCCTGTTTGGTATTCTCGCCTTCGCCTTGTACGCTTGCGGCGGTGGTGCAACCGATAAAACAGCACAACTCAAAGAGAAAAAAGCAGCTTTTGAAGTCCTGCGCAAAGAAATTGCCGACCTCGAACGCGAACTGGCAAAAACATCTGGCAACAAAAACCTTGAAGGAAAACCGGTAAAAGCGGTTGATGTGGTGGCTGGCTTGTTTTCACACTCCATCGACGTTCAAGGCCGTATTGATGCTGAAGAAAGTGTTTCTGTTGGCCCGCAAATGCCCGGCCTCGTGAAACGTGTATATGTGCAAGCGGGCGACCGTGTAAGCGCAGGACAAGTTCTTGCCGAGATTGATGCCGATGCGATGGTACAACAACTCGCGTCTATCAAAATTCAACGCGATCTCGCGAAACAAGTTTTCGATCGTCAGAAAAATCTTTGGGATCAGAAAATCGGAACCGAGATTCAGTTCCTTTCTACCAAAACACAATACGAAGCACTCGACAAACAAGTGAGCGCGGTTCAGGAGCAAATCAACATGACCAAAATTACTGCACCTATTAGCGGTACCATTGATGTCATCAACATGAAAGCGGGCGAACTTGCGGCAGCTGGTTTTAGCTCGATTGTGATTGTAAATACGAGCAAACTCCGTGTCAAAGGCGAAATTGCGGAAGGCTACATTGCCAAAGTAAAAACCGGCAATGCCGTTCAAGTTGTACTGCCTGATGCCAACAAAACCTTGGATGCAAAAATTACTTATGCTGGTCAATACATCAATCCACTCAACCGAACATTTAGCGTCCAAGTGGTCATTCCATCAAACGAAAAAGATGTTGTTCCAAACATGGTTGCGGTCTTGAAAATTACCGATTACAGCAACGACAAAGCCATTACAGCACCACTCTCAGCGATTCAATCATCTTCTGATGGCAAAAATTTCATTTATATAGTTGTTGCAGGAGCCGATGGCAAAATGACGGCAGAACGTCGCGATGTAACCTACGAAAAGAGTTACAACGGCCGTGCCGAAATCACGTCGGGATTAAATGCGGGTGATAAACTCATCACCGAAGGTATTGCCGAACTCAACAACGGCGACCTGATCAGCATTAAATAAGTGAACTTACTGAATTAATAATCGCGGTTACATACATACGCGCCATGTTAGACAAAATCAAAGAGTTTGGGCCTACAAGTTGGTCGATCAATAACAAGACGAGCATCTTCATCCTGACCGTATTTCTCTGCTTTGCAGGGTATCTGTACTATCAGAAACTCCCGAAAGAAAGTTTTCCGGAAGTAAAAGTTCCAACCATTTATATCCAAACAGGTTACTTCGGTACATCGCCTGTTGATATGGAGAATTTGGTTGCGAAGCCGCTGGAAAAACAAGTTAAAGCCATTTCTGGTGTCAAGAAAATCACGAGCAACTCGCTCGAGAATTTCAGCGTGATGATTGTGGAATTCAACACCAATGTAAAGGTTGAAGACGCGCTCCGCAAAACAAAAGATGCGGTTGACAAAGCCAAAACCGATCTTCCACAAAAGCTCGACATTGGGCCAAACGTGCAAGAAATCAACTTTTCGGAATTTCCGATCATGTACCTCAACATTGCAGGGGATTATGATTTGGCCCGGCTGAAAAAATACTCCGAATCGCTTAAAGACCGCATCGAGTCGATGAAGCAGATTACGCGCGTGGACTTGGTGGGTGCGCTCGATCGCGAGATTCAGATTGATGTGGACATGTACAAGATGCAGGTTACACAACTCACCATGGGCGATATTCAACGCGCCATTGGTTTCGAAAACGTAGCCATTTCGGGCGGAACAATTACCAACAATGGCATTAAACGTACTGTTTCTGTGCGGAAAGAATTTAAATCTGTTGAAGAGCTAAAAAATATTGTGATTGGTTCGCAATCGGGTGCAATGGTGTATCTGAAAGATGTGGCCGAAGTGCGCGATGGATTTAAAGAACAAGAAAGTTTTGCACGTCTTGAAGGTAAAAATGTCATCACGCTCAACGTCATTAAACGTGCCGGCGAAAATTTGATTGTGGCCTCCGACAAAATCCACGAGATCATTGACGAGATGTATGCGAGTCAAGAGTTGCCGAAAGATTTGAAAATTACCATCACCGGCGACCAATCCACACAGACGCGCGTTACCTTGCACGATTTGATCAATACAATCATTATTGGTTTCGTATTGGTATTGATTGTACTCATGTTCTTCATGGGTTCTACCAATGCGTTCTTCGTGGCGCTTTCGGTTCCGCTTTCTATGTCTATTGCGTTCATTGTTTTGTTCTGGATGGGCTGGTCGCTCAACATGATTGTGTTGTTTGCGTTCTTGCTGGCCTTGGGTATTGTGGTGGACGATGCGATTGTGGTGATCGAAAACACGCACCGTATTTTCATGCAAAACAAAGGCATTGGCATTGTACGTGCGGCAAAATTGGCGGCTGGCGAAGTATTCCTTCCGGTTCTTTCTGGAACATTGACCACGCTTGCACCGTTTATTCCGCTTGCGTTCTGGGATGGTATTATTGGTCAGTTCATGTTGTATTTACCCGTAACGTTGATCATCACCTTGTTGGCATCGCTCTTGGTAGCGTACATCATCAATCCGGTTTTTGCGGTTCAGTTCATGCGTCATTACGATCCTGCATCGGCAAAAGATAATTCTTGGCCACAATGGCTCAAGCGCACATCAATTGCTTGGATTCCGATTACACTCATCAGTTATTTGATTGGTTTCGGTTTCGGCAATTTTATTGTGTTTGTTTATCTCCTCATTCTTTTGCACCACTATGTTTTGCGCCGCATGATTTTCGGTTTTCAAGAAAAAACATGGCCACGCGTGCGCGAATGGTTTGGTCGTAAATTGGAATGGTCGATCGATCACCCGAAAACAATTTTGACCTCAATTGTCCTTTTATTCTTCTTATCGTTTATGTTGTTGGGCGCACGTCAACCCAAAGTTGATTTCTTCCCAACTGCCGATCCGAATTTCGTTTACACGTACATTGAATTACCAATTGGTACCGATCAATTGCGAACCAACGCGGTATGCTTGGATGTTGAGAAACGCATCAATGCATTGATTAAAGATGACAAAGACATTGTTTCTTCCGTTATCGCAAACGTTGCTTTAGGCGCTGGCGATCCGCAACAACAAGACAATTCCATTCAACCAAACAAAGCGCGGGTAACCATTTCGTTTGTAGAATTTGCAAAACGCAACGGCAAATCGACACGGGCGGTTTTGGAACGCATTCAGAAATCGTTTGACGAAAATAAAATTGCTGATGCCGAAATTGTTGTAGAACAAGAGCAAGGCGGACCTCCAGTAGCGAAGCCAATCAGTATTGAGATTACAGGCGAACGCTTGGAAGATCTTATCGCAACAGCCGATTCGTTGAAAAAGTTTTTAGATCGTCTTGATATTGATGGCGTACAAAAACTAAAAAGCGATGTGGTAGCGAGTAAGCCAGAAATTATTTTCGACGTAGATCGTGAACGTGCTAACCGCGAAGGAATTTTCAGCGGACAAATTGGTAACGAATTGCGTAGTTCGATTTTCGGTGTAGAGGTTTCTAAATTCCGCGATGCGAATGACGAATATCCAATCATGCTTCGCGCGCGTGCCGATCAACGCAGCGACATCAATGCGTTGAACAACATGAAAATCACGTACCGCGATATGAACATGGGTGGTATGATTCGCAACGTTCCAGTTTCGGCCTTTGCTACGGTGCGCGAAAGCACCAGTTATGGCGGAATCAAACGGAAAGGTCAAAAACGCATCATCACGCTTGGTTCTGGTGTTCTCACAGGTTTCAATCCAAACGAAGTTGCGGCACAAGTGGAATCACAAGTCGAAGCATGGAAAGAGAAAAATAAACTTGCGGGTGTTGAAATTTCGATGAGTGGACAAAAAGTGGAACAAGAAGAAACTGCCGGATTCTTGGGCGGTGCGATGTTGGCGAGTATTGGTTTGATCATTGTTATTCTCGTAACACAATTCAACTCCATCAGTAAGCCACTGATCATTCTCAGCGAAATTTTCTTCAGTGTAATTGGTGTTTTCCTCGGTCTTGCCATTTTTGGTATGAACGTATCCATCATCATGACGGGCGTTGGTATTGTAGCCTTGGCCGGTATTGTGGTCCGCAATGGTATTTTGATTGTTGAGTTTATCGACATCTTGCGCGAACGCGGCATGCCGCTGCGCGAAGCAGTGATTGAGGCCGGTAAAACACGTATGACACCTGTATTGCTTACTGCAACAGCGACCATGCTCGGCCTTGTTCCACTCGCGGTAGGTTTGAATATCGACTTTGCAGAATTGTTTTCGTCATTCAATCCGCACATTCACTTTGGTGGCGATAGCGTAGCGTTCTGGGGGCCGCTTTCGTGGACCATGATTTATGGATTGAGTTTTGCAACCGTGCTTACGTTGATCGTTGTTCCGGTCATGTATATGGTTTCCGAAAATCTAAAAGCACGTTTTAAGAAAAAGAAGAAGGAAGATGAACCGGTGATAGGTGATTTGGAAGATGCGCGCGATCACATTGCCTAATTAATTGCGCGGAAATACCCGTCCCGAACGACAACGGCCCGTTTGATTGATTTCAAACGGGCCGTTTATTTTTATATAGAAGTTCTGCATTTCAATCCTCGCAAGTATCTGCGGGGAAGAGACGCGTGTGGAAGTTGGAGACTGAATTTTGGAATTTGAACCTTTTTACTTTTTCTTCCGTGGTTGTTCTTTCTCCCAAAGCTTCGCGACTTCTGTTAATTCAGCATACCAATCTTCGCCGTATTTGCGGATGAGTGCATCTTTCACAAAGCGATAAACCGGAACTTGTAATTTTTCGCCACACGCGCATGCTGGCGCGCAAATGTCCCAAACTTCATAATTCACCGCATCAAACTTCTTGTACTTCGAGATGCGAACAGGGTACAAATGGCACGAAACCGGTTTGCGAAACGTAATTTTTCCATCAAAAAATGCTTTCTCAATCGCGCACAAAGCCATGCCATTTTCAAAATACGTGTAGGCACATTCTTTGTCGCCACCAACGAGCGGAGTAACCAAATCGCCATCAACATCTGTAAGCCAATGACCTTGCTTTTCAACCGCCTCAATACCGGGCATGGTCATGTAAGGTTTTACATGCGGATAAGCGGCTTCGATTTCTTTTGTTTCGTCTTCTTCGAGCGGAGCGCCTGAATCGCCATGAATGCAGCATGCACCTTTGCAGGCATTCAAGTCGCACACAAATTTTTTTTCCAACAACTCGTCTGAAACAAGCGTTCGTCCAATTTCAATCATGAGGCAAAGATAAGATTTCCCAATGCTATCTCTGCTTAGACTTTTGTTGGTTCTTTTGGCGAAATGGTTATTGCTGCTTAATGATTTTTCTTGCCATCAAACCTTCTGCTGAGTATATATACACTGTATAAACACCGTCTGCTAAAAAACCTAATTCTAGTTCTTGTTCTGCTTCGGATATTTTTTTGACTAAAACTTGCTCTCCCAAAAGATTTACAATAGACAACTGCATTTCAGTGCCTGGATTCTTTAGTGTTATCATTACATTTTCGTTGAATGGATTGGGCGATATGTTCATTCCATTTCCATGTTGGATTGCATCAACACCTGTATTGTCAAATGCTGTAAAACGAGCCAAATAAGCATCTGCAATACCACCACCGTATGTGTTTTGATAGCCATTGAATGCAAGTCCTAGACTACTCGTCCATCCCGATAAATAAAGATAGCCTTGGCTACTTAGTGTTGCGTGTCCGTCTTCTGTATCGAGTGGCCCAAGTCCAAAATAAGTAGCGCAAACTAAATTACAATAGGGATCAATTTTTGCAAGAAAATTATCTTCCATGCCCAACAGTACATTTTGAAATCCACCTAAAGCTACACCCGAGACACTATATGAATCACCGGCAATAAATATATTGCCAACATCATCAAGCACAACAGACAAAATATAATCTGAAGCAGGACCACCATAATAGGTTGCCCAAATCCGATTCCCCGATGCGTCAAATTTCACTAAAAGTCCATCCAATGCACCACCAAATGTATTTTGGAATCCTCCAACAGCAGTATTCGTGAGATCGGTTGTGTGGCCTGCCATATAAACATTGTTTGCATTATCAATAACCAGACTATTTCCCATAGAATCATAAATATCGCCATAGTAGGTCGCCCAGATTCTGATTCCGGCTGGATCGTATTTAATTAAATACGCATCAGACACTCCTCCTCCGTATGTGTTTTGAAATCCTCCTGAAAAAACGGCTGTATTTCCTTGTGTTTCTCCCGTTAGATATACATTGCCAGTAGCATCTGTTGCAATACCATTGCCAAAATCATTGCCAGCACCACCAAAGTAAGTTGCCCAGATTCGGTTTCCCGATGCATCAAATTTTACCAAAAACGCGTCGCCACTATAGCCGCCTCCAAATGTATTTTGATCTCCCCCAAAAGCAATTCCCGTTACGCTGTTTGTTTGGCCACATAAATAAACATTACCTAAATTATCTGTCGCAATCCCTTTTGCGAAATCAAGACTTTGAGATGTACCATAATATGTTCCCCAAATGCGATTGCCCGAAGGATCAAATTTTACCAAGAATACGTCAAATGCTGCTGCACCACCTCCCGTATTCTGAAATCCATTTGCGGCTATTTGAGTCGTACTTGTTGTTTCGCCACAAATGTAAATGTTGCCCACGGCATCCAGATGAACACTTTCTCCTAAATCGTCTCCTGGACCACCATAATATGTTGCCCAAACTAAATTACCGTTCGGGTCAAACTTGGCAAGAAAAGCATCGTTAGTTCCTCCTCCAAACACATTTTGATAGCCATTCAAAGTAATACCACTCGAACTTGACGTGTAGCCAATTATGTAAGCATTACCCGCTTGATCATTGGCCACATCGAAGCACGCTTCTGTAAATGCTCCGCCAAAATACGTTGACCAAATACGGTTATCCTGCCCTTGTAAAGGCATAAAAAGGATAAGCTGTAAAAGCCAAAATAAAAAGAAGGCTTTCTTTATTCCGTGTTTCTTTGCTTGTATCATGCTATTCACAATTTAAATGGTTTTATAAAAATACGCATTCTTCATGCTTTATGTAGCATACTCTCTTTTTGAAAATTAAGAGCCTGTTTAAAATTTGTTTTTGAGAATTGTTATGATGGCTTTTTGTGCCAGACGAGGCGTGTTTTGCAGGCCATAGCAGCGCGCCTACGGTCAAAAAACGTAACGAAGTATGGTGCAAAAAGGCGCATAACAATTCCGAGGCTTCGGAACAAAGGATGAAATTTAAACAGGCTCTAAAATTCCCCCATGTTTTTCAATTTCCTGCTGCAAACAGAAGTGCTATCTTTGCGGCTATGGCCAATTCTTCTGAAGACCTTCCAAAAATCATTTCCCACGCCAAAGAGTATGGGTTTGTATTTCAGTCCAGCGAAATTTACGATGGACTTAGTGCTGTTTACGATTATGCACAAAATGGTGCCGAACTGAAAAAAAACCTCCGCGAATACTGGTGGAAATCCATGGTACAGCTTCACGAAAATATCGTGGGCATTGATGCTGCTATTTTCATGCACCCAACAACGTGGAAAGCCTCTGGACACGTTGACGCGTTTAATGATCCACTGGTGGATAACAAAGATTCTAAAAAACGTTACCGCGCCGATGTGCTCGTCGAAGATGCGATGAGTAAGGTGGAAGATAAAATCAAAAAAGAAGTTGAGAAAGCCGCCAAACGTTTTGGTGATACATTTGATGCCGATATGTACCGCGCGACAAATCCGCGCGTACTGGAGTATCAGAAAAAAATTGACGATACCAAAGCACGTTTCAAAGCCGCACTCGAAGCGAGTGATATGACCGAATTGCGTCAAATCATCATCGACTTAGAAATTGTTTGTCCGATTTCGGGAAGCCGCAACTGGACGGAAGTACGTCAGTTCAACCTCATGTTTGCGACGCAACTCGGTTCTGTTGCGGAAGAATCAAACACCATTTATCTGCGTCCGGAAACGGCTCAAGGAATTTTCGTGAATTTTTTGAATGTGCAGAAAAGTGGTCGCATGAAAATTCCGTTTGGTATTGCACAAACCGGAAAAGCATTCCGCAATGAAATTGTGGCGCGTCAGTTCATTTTCCGCATGCGCGAATTTGAACAAATGGAAATGCAATTTTTCATTCGCCCAGGAACGGAAGACGAATGGTACGAAACCTGGAAAGCCACACGCATGGCTTGGCACAAGGCATTGGGTTTTCCGGAAAGCAAATACCGTTTCCACGACCACATCAAGCTTGCGCATTATGCCAAAGCCGCTTGCGATATTGAATTTGAATTTCCGTTCGGTTTCAAAGAGTTGGAAGGCATTCACTCGCGCAGCGATTTCGATTTGCGTCAACACGAAGAGCATTCTGGAAAAAAATTACAATACTTCGATCCTGAATTAAATCAAGGCTACGTTCCGTACGTCATTGAAACGTCTATTGGTTTGGATCGGTTGTTTTTGGCAACGCTTTCGCATGCTTATACCGAAGAAAAATTGGAAGATGGTAGCGAACGTGTGGTTTTAAATATTCCGCCGTTTTTGGCACCAATTAAAGTTGCTGTTTTTCCTCTTCAAAAAGATGAAGGCTTACCTGAAAAAGGTCGTGAAATTATGAATATGCTCAAGTATGATCATATTTGTGTTTATGAAGAAAAAGACAATATCGGGAAACGTTACCGCCGTCAAGACGCGATTGGAACGCCGTTTTGCATTACGGTAGATCACCAAACCTTGCAAGACAATACCGTAACCATCCGTGACCGCGACACGATGAAACAAGAGCGTGTAGCGATTGCAGAATTGCCACGCATCATTGGCGACCGCGTGAGCATGAATAACGTTTTACGCAAACTCGTTTAATTTTTCGGCATCGGCCTTGCGACATGGAAAAGCTCTACAATTATATTGGCGGAAAACTCATTGATCCGGTTTCAAACACCTGGTTCGATAATTTTCATCCGGCAACAGGAACTGTTTATTCACACATTCCTGATTCCGATCAGCGCGATGTACAATTGGCTGTAGATGCTGCCGAAGCTGCGTTTCCGGCATGGTCAACACTGGCTGCCGAAAAGCGTTCGGAGATTTTAAGTCGCTTATCGGATTTAATCAAGCGCGATTTAGAACTCTTGGCGCAAGCCGAATCGAAAGACAATGGCAAGCCGGTAAGTTTGGCGCGCATTGTTGATATTCCGCGCGCTGTCAGCAATTTTGAATTTTTCGCAACGGCGATTTTGCATTTTGCAACCGAAGCGCATGCGATGGAAAGTAGTGCCATCAATTACACCTTACGCCAACCAATTGGTGTAGTGGGTTGCATCTCGCCTTGGAATTTGCCCTTGTATTTGTTTTCATGGAAAATTGCGCCAGCCTTGGCTGCGGGAAATTGTGTTGTGGCCAAACCATCGGAAGTAACACCGATGACAGCGTATTTGCTTTCTAAATTGTGCATTGAAGCGGGCATGCCTGCGGGTGTTTTAAATATTGTGCATGGCCTTGGCGGCAAAGCGGGACAAGCCATTGTGGAGCATCCAAAAATCAAGGCGGTATCGTTTACGGGCGGAACCAAAACGGGTGCGGGCCTTGCGGCTACGGCTGCGCCGATGTTTAAGAAATTGTCGTTGGAATTGGGTGGAAAAAATCCGAACATCATTTTTGCCGATTGCGATTTTGATGCAATGTTGAAAACAACCTTGCAATCGTCGTTTGCGAATCAAGGACAGATTTGTTTGTGTGGTTCGCGCATTTTTGTGGAGCGTCCGTTGTACGAAAAGTTCCGCGATGCGTTTGTAGAGAAAGTGAAGCAGTTGAAGCCGGGCAATCCGGCAGATGAAGGTACACGCATGGGCGCGGTTGTTTCGCAGGCGCACATGGAAAAAGTATTGTCGTACATTCAATTGGCGCGCGAAGAAGGCGGGACGGTGTTGTGCGGTGGGGAGCGCGTGGTGCTTGAGGGCGAATTGAAAACCGGGTGGTACATTGCGCCAACCGTAATTGAGGGTTTGGCATTTGATTGCCGCACCAATCAGGAAGAAATTTTTGGGCCGGTTGTAACGATCATGCCGTTTGATACGGAGGAGGAAGTATTGGAAATGGCGAACAGCACGGTATATGGTTTGGCGGCAACAGTTTGGACGCAGCATTTAACGCGGGCACATCGGGTTGCGAATAATTTGCAGAGTGGTATTGTATGGATCAACTGTTGGCTTTTGCGCGATTTGCGGACGCCGTTTGGGGGTGTGAAGGCATCGGGCGTGGGGCGCGAGGGGGGATTTGAAGCCTTGCGCTTTTTTACCGAAGCGAAAAATGTTTGCGTGAAATTGTAGTAGTTGTGTTCTTAGGAGTGGAGGCAGAATCGACTTTTGTTGGAGAGTGATGAGCCTATTTTATGGCTTGGATTGTAAGCCAATATCGAACTACAAGCAGAAAACAAATATTAACGTGCTATTCTGGCTGATAAAACTTTTCTGTTAGAAAAAAAACGGTGTCGATAAACTGTAAAACGCCCTCGTTTGTCAACACATTTTCATCATGCAAATCTTCCAAAATAATACCTAGGTCAGGATGAAAATAATCGTTGTCTTTTTTATTGATGAATCCATTTGCACTTAAAAAGTCTTTTACGTTTTCAAGATTTGTGCTTTCTGTTGCTTTTACAAATGGTTGCATCACGACAGCATGAAGAGTTCCTTCATATAACTTAAAGCCGATCAATTCATAGGCCAAATGAGGGAAAAAGTAATTGTGCAATAACAGGTTATTTAAGTAATCCGACCAGCATTTATAAAAAATACCATCATTTACCTTAATGACAAAATCAGGATCTAAATGCTCGTAAATTTTCTGTTCCGCTCCTTCACCAATATATTTTGCGGCAAGCTCGCTAACATACCAAAAGTTGGCTTGCTCAACATAGTCAATTAGGATTTTTGTTTCTTCGTCCTTACTGAACTTTGTTTCTTTAACGTTTGAAACTGCATTCTTTTTTCCTCTAAGGTAAGCCGAGATTGTTTGGATAGTTTCTCCATGCCTAACTTGTCCATTTCCTGAAATGATATTTTGTAGTTCATTTTTTAACGACATTTATACGAATGTACGAATTTTCTATTGCTCCGAAAATATTGGCAGCCTCGTTATATTTTTACTTTGCGAAGATTATTTGCAAATTGTAACGTCAAGAAATGAGTTATTCGTCATTCCCAAAAAACCATATAACAGCTATTCACGACAGCGCAAATCATACCGACTAAGGAGTTTTCGAACTTCTATAAAGTAGCTCTTTTAAACATTCGTGCTAGTATTGTTCATACCAGCTAAATTTTTCCTGAACAATTTGCGCTTTTTCTTTTCTCAAATAATCTAAAAAGGCTTTGGAAACGGGGGCATGTTTTTTCCCTTTTAACCACACTAAACTCCACGTTGTTTTAATGGGAAGTCCTTTTATGGGGATGATTTGTAATCCGTTGTTATGAACTTCATTTTTAATCCCAATCAATGGCATAATTGAATATCCTAAACCTGCTAATAAAGCTTGTTTCACTGCTTCGTTCGATGTTAATTCCATCTTTTTTAATACTGGCAAGTTATTTTTTTGAATAAACAGTTCCATGGTTTGTCTTGTTCCCGAACCTTTTTCTCTAAAAATGAGTGGTAAGCCGTTGAACGTATCTTTCACACTTTTACCAAGATTTATTTTTGTCTTGCTACTTCCTACCAGATATAATTTATTTTGCAGCAAATCGAGTTTCTCAACATGGAGTGTGTTGGGTATAATGGAGACGAGTGCAAAATCGACTTCATTGTTTTCCAAACTCTCAATAACTTTATTTTTATTTGTTACATCCATCACTAATTCTACGCCTGCATGCTGTTGCATAAAATTTGTGAGAAAATAAGGCATTACATACTTCCCTGTTGATACAACCGAAATTTTTAAGCGTCCGGTTAGTTGTCCTTTATATGCCAGCGTTTTATAATTAATGGCATAAACCTGATTGATAATATCTTCTGCAGCTGCTGCAATTTCTTTTCCAAAATCAGTAATGTAAATTTTTCGTCCAACGATTTCAGTTAGCGGAATATCAAACTGATCTTGAAAGTTTTTCAACTGAATAGAAACGGCTGGTTGAGTAAGGTGCAGTTCTTCTGCCGCCTTCGTGATGCTTTTTTCTTGCACGATTTTTAAAAAAATCTGCAACTGGTTCAATGTGTAATTCATAAATTTTTTTAATGTTATTCATATCAAAGATAAATAAAAATTAATGAAATAGAATTTACAGTTTTGCACCGTTAAACATAAACCAAAAACAAAATGACACGAATCACAGTTGCAAAAGGCGATGGAATTGGACCTGAAATAATGGATGCCACTTTAGAAATAATTTTAGCTGCGGGGGCCAAGTTTGAAATAGATGAAATTGCCGTTGGCGAGCAAGTTTATCTAGCGGGCAATACATCAGGCATTGCATCCGAATCGTGGGATGTTATTAGAAAAAACAAAGTTTTTCTTAAAGCTCCTATTACAACGCCTCAAGGTGGGGGCTATAAAAGCTTAAATGTAACGACGCGCAAATTTCTTGGCTTATACTCAAACGTAAGGCCCTGCATGAGTTTACATCCTTTTGTAAGCACCAAGCATCCCGTAATGGATATTGTTATTGTCAGAGAAAACGAAGAGGATTTATACGCGGGCATTGAACACCAACAAACAGATGAAGTTGTACAATGCTTAAAGTTAATAAGCAGACCGGGCTGCGAAAAAATTGTTCGTTATGCGTTTGAGTATGCCAAACAACAAAACAGAAAGAAAGTAACCTGTTTTACAAAAGATAATATCATGAAACAAACAGATGGTTTGTTTCATCAAGTATTTGATGAAATTGCAAAAGAGTATCCTGAAATTGAAAACGAACATTGGATCATTGATATTGGTGCCGCTAAAATGGCTGATACACCAGAATCTTTTGATGTCATTGTGATGCCCAATTTATATGGCGATGTACTGAGTGACGTTGCTGCACAAATTACAGGATCTGTAGGTTTGGCGGGTTCTGCCAATATCGGTGAAGAGTGTTCAATGTTTGAAGCCATACATGGTTCTGCGCCCAGAAGAGCTGGACAAAACGTAGCTAATCCTTCAGGTTTATTACAAGGTGCTATCATGATGTTGAATCATATCGGACAAACAGATGTTGCAGAAAAAGTTCAAAATGCTTGGCTGAAAACATTGGAAGATGGAATACATACGTATGACATC
This sequence comes from Bacteroidota bacterium, assembly GCA_013298545.1. Classification (GTDB taxonomy): domain Bacteria; phylum Bacteroidota; class Bacteroidia; order Palsa-965; family Palsa-965. Next base: position 91,338 of record JAAFIA010000001.1, read on the forward strand.
TTTAAAGAAGGAATCAGCAAACAAAAAGTGGGTACAAAGGAATTTGCAAAAGCGGTTATTGCCAACCTGGGGCATAAACCATCTATCCTAAAACCTGTTTCGTATGCTAAAAATTCTGCGCTAAATCTTCCGAAATACAAACGGAAACCGGCTGCAAACAAACAACTCGTTGGTGTCGATGTTTTTGTTCACTGGACCGGCTCTAATCCAAATGAATTGGCAGAAAAAATCAAAAAGATAGAAAGCAGCGACGTAAAACTATCTATGATTACCAACAGAGGAATCAAGGTTTGGCCTGACGGATTTCAGGAAACATTTTGTACAGACCACTGGAGATGTCGTTTTAAACCAACCGAAAATGCTGAAATCAATAAATCAACCATCATTGAACTATTGAAACAAGCGGTTACTGAAAATATCGATACGATCAAAACAGAAAACTTATATTCTTTTGATGGTAAAGCGGCTTATTCTCTAGGACAAGGTCAATAAACAAACACCATGGACATACAACTTATACAAGGAGAATTTAGCTCCAAGGATGCTATAGAACTTATAGCCCAAATGTTGCAGATAAAAATAAAGTATCACGAAAATAAAATTAGACAAGACAGCAACGAAGAAGATGTAAAGAACCGAGAGTCGAAAATTAAGCAGCTCCAAAATGAGCTATTGGAACTGAGGGAAAGTATTGGTTCGAATAGCGATAACATAAAAATTGAAGCCATCATAAAAATTGAATGAGTATGGATACAATAGCATTAAAAACTAGTTTTTGTTTGGTCTTAATGATTGCATTTCTAATCCTAGCGTTCACCACGACGAGCGTTATTACACGAGAACTTTTCTCCTCTTTAGGGTTAATCACAATCATTTACGCATCAAAACTAATATCTTCTCAAAACAAGCTAAAAAATGAATAAAATAGAACGTTTAAAACTGATTGAAGGCAACTTCTCATACGACGAGTCAAAGGAAATCCTATCCAGTTTATTTTCCTCAAAAATTAATTTTCATAAAATAAAAAATTGGAGTTCGCACGAGCGTTTTGGAAAAGACGATGAAATTGCACAAGAACGAATTCCGGCTTTAAAAAAGGAAATGGAAAAGTTGCAAACCTTACTCCTAGAAGCCAAAGCAACTAAGAAGCGACTTTTAGTTACTTCCGAGATACACATAACATTAGTGGATGAGTGATTTTGCGCTGCTCAAGGGGAGGCGTTTGCTGATTGCAACGAAACACGAGAAGGAAAAAGTAATTGCTCCTATTTTAGAAAGAGAATTGGGTGTAAAATGTTTCATCGCCTCCAATATCGATACGGACCTGCTTGGTACTTTTACAGGAGAAGTTGAACGAAAAGACGACCCTGTAACCACCGCTAGAAATAAATGCTTGATGGCAATGGAACTAACAAATTGCGATTTGGCCATTGCTAGCGAAGGTTCTTTTGGTCCACATCCCTCCCTTTATTTTATTCCTGCCGATGACGAGTTTTTATGCTTTCTGGATAAAAAAAATGAGCTAGAAATTATTTCTCGGGAATTAAGTACTGAGACCAATTTTAATGCTTTGGAAATTAAAACAGAAAAAGAATTAAAAGATTTTGCAACTCAAGCAAACTTTCCTTCTCATGGTTTGATTCTGAGAAAAGCAAAAGATGATTTTAGCGTACTTGTCAAAGGAATAACAAATCTAGAACAACTCATCAGCACATTCAATACGCTCGTAGCCGAACACGGTAAAGCTTTTGTTGAAACCGATATGCGGGCCATGTACAATCCAACCAGAATGAACGTGATTGAGCGTGCTGCCATAAAACTTGCGGAAAAAATAAATACTCGCTGCCCCAATTGCGAAATGCCGGGATTTGGAATTACAGCGGTTAAACCCGGATTGCCGTGCGAATTATGCCATTTCCCAACACGCAGTACACTGAGTCATGTTTATACGTGCCAAAAGTGCTCTTTCTCCAACACAAAATTGTACCCAAACGATAAACAAAGGGAAGACCCTATGTACTGTGATCATTGCAATCCATAAAAAATAAAAACAATGAATTTTGATCTTCTTATAGATAATCTTACAAATCCCGCATTACTTTTTTTTGTCCTTGGCATTATTGCTGTTTACTTGAAAAGTGATTTAGAAATTCCCGCAAATTCGTCAAAATTTATTTCACTCTATCTCTTGTTTGCAATTGGCTTCAAAGGTGGCCAGGAATTATCTCATGAATCCTTTACAATGGAAATTGGATGGTCGATGTTATTTGGAATTTTTATTTCCTTAATCATACCATTTTATACATTCTTTATACTCAAGCGGAAATTAAATGTATTTGATGCTGGTGCCATCGCTGCGGCCTACGGTTCTGTAAGTGCCGTTACTTTTGTTACTGCGGTTTCTTATTTAGAATCTCAGCAATTGATGCTCCATGGACACATGGTTGCTATTATGGCTTTGATGGAATCTCCTGCGATAATCATTGGGTTGATTCTAATTTCTATGTTTAATAAAGAAGAGTCTAACACCATTAGCAAACGAAGTGTTTTAAAACACTCGTTTACAAACGGAAGTGTATTGCTTATTCTCGGTAGTTTACTGATTGGTTATTTTGCCAATACCAAACAAGCCGAAGGAATACGACCATTTACAAACGATCTTTTTAAAGGTTTTCTAGCCATTTTTCTTTTAGACATGGGTATCACCAGTGGTAAAAAACTCAAAGCGTTTTTCTCGTTCGGTTGGTTTCCAATTATTTTTGCGGTAATTATTCCTCTCGTTAATGGTTGTGCTATTGCACTGGTCAGCTCTTTTGTAACGCAAGAAATTACAAATCGTTTTATGTTTGCAATTTTAGCTGCAAGTGCTTCTTACATTGCCGTTCCGGCTGCCATGAAAATTTCTGTCCCCAAATCAAATCCCGGACTTTTCCTGCCCATGGCGCTTGCCGTAACGTTCCCAATTAATATTACCATTGGCATGCCCATCTATTTTCTAATTGTGCAAAACACATGATTAGAAGTATCGCAACACATAAACACATCAAGCAAACAACATGAAGAAACACACATTTATCGCCGGATATTTTATTGCAACAATCGGATTGATTGGCTGTAACTCCAATGAGAAAAATGGAAACCAAGAAGTAAAAGATGAGCCAAAAAAAGAGACTTCGTCTCCGATACTTTTTGATACGCTCGCAGCGGTTGAAGGAATCAATAAAATGAGAACAGCAATCGAAGCGCTTGAAATAAATCCGTTTGAAATTTCGACTTCTGGGCTACGAGAAAAGACAAAACAAAAGTGGAGCAAGATTCACTTCTATGTTCAAAATGATGTTGTCATTAAAGTTAAAACATATCCGTATTCTGAAATTTCAAAAAGAACAGAAGAGTTTTATGCGAATAAAGATGGTTTAGCATTAGTTGTGATTGAAGATGATGGCGAAGGTTCCAAGGGAAAGCCGAAAAATGAATTAGACAAGATGTATTACTTCAACAATGGCAAGCCAATAAAGGAATTAAATAAAGAAGCGGAATCGGAGTACACCATCAAAACCAGTGATGCAGAAGAGTTATTGGCCGAGTACGAAGAATATCTTGACATTTACAAAAAGGCTAAAAAATAACGGATGGCATGACCTCATATAAGTCTGTGTTGTTTAGACGATGCAATAGATACATTTTGAACACGTCAAGAAATGGTTGAAAATTAATTGCTGCAAAACGATCCAACCAAAACCGGTTTGCATAATTGCAAGCGGTCTGAGACAACATGTAAGTATGCCTGAATGCAAACCATTGGGCATTAAAAACAGACGTTAAGCGCGTAAGATTTTAGGAGATTCGTTCTTGCTACATGACAAAGCTTCATAATTTCGTTTCATAATTTAAACACGATGAAGCAACTTTATACAACAGCAGCATTTCTTCTGCTCCTCATTCATACGGCATCGGCACTTACCAATGTAAGCGGTTTTATAAACGCCAACACAACCTGGACGCTTGCGGGTGCTCCGTATATCGTTACGGGCAATGCGTTGTTGTCGCAAGGATATACACTCACCATTGATCCGGGTGTTGTGGTGAAATTTGATAACAACAAAGCCCTTCAGATCGATGGCGAATTGATTGCCATAGGAACTGTTTCTCAGCACATTGTTTTTACATCTAACCAAGCTGTTCCGCAACCCGGCGACTGGGCGAAACTGCATTTCTCCGATTTTTCGACAGATGCGGTTTATGATGCTGCGGGAAATTATGTTTCGGGAACGATCATGAAGTATTGCGATGTGCGGTATGGCGGTTCTCTCATGTGGGGTTCGGTTGATATTCAGCAATGTTCACCGTATTTCAATCATTGTAGAGTCTTGGATGGGTCGTGGTGCGGTATTAATTTCAATGGCGACCACCTTACCATTGATTCTTCTTCTGTACGCAACTGCGCGAAGCGCGGAATATATTATCAAGGCGGACACTTTTTGATGCGCAACGATTCTTTTTCGTACAACTTAGAAGGGGCCATTCATGTGCTTCAGGCATACGATGGTATTCAATCTAGAATTGTGGATTCGTATTTCCGTTGGAATTATGGTGCAGTTAGTTGGCAGAATAACGGTTTGCAATACGTTACAATTAAAAACTGTGCGTTTGCGAACAACAATGGCCCTGCTGTGGTGGCTTTGCAAGGTGTTAGCGATACCGTGATTTGCAATAAGTTTAGAAACAATACCAATGGGCCTGTGATTCATTGGAATGATTGGGCCAATCCGTCGGCGGGGGGTGTAATTCACAACAACCTCATCGAATACAATAGCAATGCTGCCGGACCATCTGTTTTTTTACTTGGTGTAGGGTCTTGGATGGATACGCTATTCATCTCGAACAATACGGTACGGCACAATTCTTCGCCCGGAAATTCTTGCTCCATGTATTATCTGTTGTTTGGAGGATCGACAAGAAGTCTTCAAATCTACAACAACAGTTTCACCGAAAATGATGGGATCAATTTCATGATGCTGTATGGCCCACAGACCAACGATCCTTCATTCGATTTTATGTATTTGAACAACAATACATTTTTCAATCCGGCTTGCCAGTACGAGTTGAATAACAACATCCCATACGGCTCGCCAAATTTGCTTATTGCCAATAATTATTGGGGTAGCTCCAATACAGCTTATGTGGACGGTGTTATCTACGATTATTTTGATTTTGCCAACCAGTCGGTAGCTTATTACATGCCTATTCTTACCTCACCCGTTGCTGTTGATACGGCGTGTTTGCCATTTCAGAAACCTGTTGGCATGGAAGAGTTTCAAGCAATTGCAACAAGTAAGCTCGACCTATTCCCCAATCCAACAAACGATCGTTTTTCCATTAACTTCGGTAACGTGAACCAACCTTCAGACGGAATCCTTGAAATACGCAATTCACTTTCAGAACTTGTTTATCGTGAAGCATTGTCCAATAGCGAATCGAATAGTTTTATACTTCCCGAAGCGAATGGAATTTATTTTGTGCGTGTGCTAACGAAAGAGCGTATCTGGGTGGGAAGAGTTGTGAAAATATAGGCGTTGTAAAACTGAATAATAGAACTGCTTTTGTTTTACATTGTTTGTGTTGAGTTGTTTTTTTATGCTTGACACTGGTTAATGAGCATGCTTTCGTTCCGGCAATTCATACCTTTGCTGCTAGTACCAACGAAACCGCTTGCCTCACCCAAGCCAAACAAATGCGCCTCGCCAAACACCTTTTAACGACACTGCTGCTTGGCGGCTTTCTATGTCTTTTTTCGGCTTGTCAAAAACAAGTTAAGCCCAACACAAGTGTTACATATACTGCAATTGAACTTGGTCGCGTGGTTTCGGAAATAGACAGCAGCATTTGGGTTGTGTTTCAAGACAAGCAAAACCGGTATTGGTTTGGTAGCAATGGAAAAGGCGTGTATTGCTACGATGGAAAAAACATAAAACAATTGACCACGAAAGAGGGTTTATGCAGCAACCAGATTCGGGGAATTCAAGAAGACGAGTCGGGGCATATTTATTTCGATACGCCTGCTGGTGTTTCAAAATTTGATGGCGAAAAATTTACTTCGTTAATTCCTGTTCGAGGCACAGCCAACCAATGGCGATTGCAACCGCATGATTTATGGTTCAGGTACAATGCTGGTTTGAATGGTGCTAGTCGATATGATGGCGATACGTTGTATCTATTGGCGTTTTCCGCAATCAGCGCAAAGGGTTTCTCTTCGGAAGCTGCGGTGTATAGTATTTATAAAGACCCACAAGGGTATATTTGGTTTGGAACATTGGGGGCTGGTGTGTGTCGGTTTGATGGTAGAGGCTTACAGTGGATTGAAGAAGAGGAATTGGCTCCGCTTGCAGATGGACGAGCTCCGGCCATTCGTTCCATCATCGAAGATCAAGAGGGCTATTTTTGGTTCAGCAATTTGCTCTACCAATACAATATCTTGAATACGGTTCACAAAACAATTGGCTACGAACGGGTAAAGAGAATCGACTTAACGCAACAAGAAGAAAAAATGGAACTTCCATACTATACTTCAGCCGTATTGGACCATCACACTATTTGGATGACCAATTATACCGAAGGTGTTTGGAAATACGACGGCAAGCGTTTAACGAACTACCGCATCAACGATGGCGAAAAAGTGGTGTTGACGATGTTTGTCTTTAAAGACAATAAAGGTTCTATCTGGCTAGGAACAGACAATGCGGGAGTTTATACATTTAATGGTGTGGCATTTGAAAAGTTTAAACCTTAATTGCAAAGAATTATCATTCGTAAAATCATGACACCTGAAAACACATCGGCAATTCAAAATCTAGTGCATTCAGATCTAAAAACGGCGAACGTTTTTGTCTATGACAAGTGTGGCTTTGACTTCACTCGTCTTGTTTGGGATGCCGAAAGTATTGCTTATGGTGCTTGTTCTTTTGTGCTTAACGGAAAAAATATCCAACACCGTATTTCTAAAATAACACCAACAAAAACGGGTCAGTTTGTAACCATTTGGAAAAGGAATAAGGCCGGAATAACGGCTCCTTTTGAGGATTCGGACAACATCGATTTTATACTCATCACATCAAAATGTGGTGATGCGTTTGGACAATTTATTTTTCCAACCGCTGTTTTGATTGACAAAGGAATCATAACGGCTAATGGCAAAGAAGGAAAACGTGGCATACGCGTTTATCCACCTTGGGATGTTGCCACGAGTAAACAAGCGGAGAAAACACAAGACTGGCAGACACGTTATTTTTTAACTATTAAAGACGATGGTACAACGGATATTGAATTAGCGAAAAAATTATTTGCTCATTGCAACAAAGTTGGATAGCAACGAAAATATAGTAATTCTTAAAAACTACTTCCTCCCCTTCTGCGCCGATACCTGATACTCGCGTGGTGTTTTATTCGGTTTTACTGCACGAATTTTTTCATTGCCTCCAGAATTAAATAGCTAGCCGGAGGAGATGCTCTTTCAACATGTCCGTCAATCCATTCAAAGTGGTTCGGATTGTTTAATACATTTTGAAATTCGATGCGTAAATAGTTTCTGAGATTCTCATTCGTATTATTCATTTCATCCCAAATAGACGCCCTATTTTCTAGGGTATAAATGATGTCTTCAAAGTCCGAGCTTGTTCGGCCATCATTTTTGCCGCGACCTTTGAATGCTTCAAATTTTGTTGCAATAAAAAAAGGAGCACTCAATATTTTTACTTTACACCCTTCATCAATTATATAATCAATGGCTTGGTTAAAGCCTTCTGGATACCATGTATTGCTGAACCCAATTGAGATATCGTTTGTTGGCATGATGTCAACAACAATTCCATTTATCTTATATCGACAAACTACACCAGATTCAATATCATGTGAAAAACCAATGCCTCTTAATTTTTCTTCCAAATCGACCCTGTTTTGATAGTTTAATATTTCTATTAAAACATCGACATCATCAGTAGGTCTCACTTCAAACACCTGCCTATCGGGATAAAGCGATATCGTTGCACCTCCAACAAAAACAACTTTTTCTTTTAGATTGTCAAGGGCATTTGCTACAGCCTTTATCCTAACAATATTAATGCGATGGCTCATCTACACTGTTTTTTTCAATTCGGCAACAGCATATTTAACCTCTCTCACTTTCCCTACACGAATAACATCCACTAGCGCAAGCAATTTGTAATACTCTTTGTCTTCGGCAACACTTTCAGGCTGTTTTGGATAAAAAGGCTCTATCATTTGTCCCATAACATCACCTTTATTATCTGGCCAAACATAGTTCATTTCACTCATAAATTTATTTTTCATAAGCGGATGAGAATGAGCTGTAGGAATACCTCTTACTATTGCCCCTGGTTGCTGCGGGAAAACATAACGAACACCGTGCTCTAAAAATTCCAACAAGTTTTGTCGATTAACTTTTTTCTTTTTGTAATCAATAAGATTTGCAATTCGGCTTCTGTTTAAAGACTCCGAAATTTCTGAAAGGCTTATGCATAACGAGTTTGACAATCCTAATAATTGCCAATTTTGCCCTTCTAATGCAATAATTTTGATTAGAATAGCAATGTCTTGTGGCCGCATGCCATTGTGTTTTCGCATATGCAAATATAATTATTTTCGCATTTCGCAAATTGCGAAATGCGAAAATAATGGCATGCTAGCATAGCTATCAATCAAAAACACCCTAATTTTTAGCAATTACTTCCTCCCCTTCTGCGCCGATACCTGATACTCGCGTGGTGTTTTATTCATCACTTTCCGAAATACGCGGTTGAAGTGCGAGACGTTTCCAAAACCACACTCGTACGCAATTTCCGACACCATCACATCGGTTCCGGTTTTTAGGCGGCGGCAGGCTTGTTCTACGCGCACTTCGTTGAGAAAGGTAATGTAGGTTTTATGCGTGTGTTTTTTGAAGAACCGGCAAAACGCTTCAGGCGTCATGTGTACAATTTCGGCAGCATCGCCAACTGTTACTTCCTTATTGAAATTTTTTAGCGTGTAATCGAAAATTGCGTGCATGCGCGTTCCTTCGCGTTCGGTAAGGTCGCTTCCTACTTCGCCGTCAGATAACGGTTGGTGGCTGCTGTGGTGCAAAACCAAATCGATCAATTGTAAGAAAGCCGTGAGGCGTTGCAAGCCTTGCAATACACGCACACGCAAAAACGCTTCCGTAACCGCCACATAATCTTTCGGTTCAATGCGATATCCGCGTGAAGAGCGTTGAGCAAACTGTTTCAACTCGTGCAATTCTGGAATATTTCCCAAACTCGATGGCACTTCCGAAACATCAAAAAACACAGAAATCGATTGCGCCTTGAGCCATGTTTTCTTTTGAAAATAAATGGGATCGCAGCGAAATACATGCGGTTGATTTTGGCCAAGCCAATAAATTTCGCCCGAAGAAAAATGTCCCGTATAATTTCCCGCCAAAAGTGTTCCTTCTCCTTTCAGAATCCATGTGAGTTGCACTTCGGGGTGTTGATGGAGGTAATCGTAAAAATGCGACTGAATATCTTCCTCCACGATCACAGAGTTTTCTCTGAGAACCGGAATTTTGAAGGGTAATATCTTAGTCATGATTGGGTTAATAGGCTAGTTATGTAGTGCGATATTAATAAAAAAAGGTCAATCTTGGATGGCAAGAGGTCAATTTCTGCAAACCAATAGCTAAAATTTGATTAGCCAACCAACCGATATGCTTCTACATTTGTTGCGGTTGCCGTTGCGTTGTCCTCGTTCTTTCTAAAATTGCAACCACCAGCGGAAACACATTTGGTTTCACTCACGATGTTCCGCTCAACACATCAGCACAAAAGGCCGGGATTAGCGTTCCGGCCTTTTTGTTTTGTAGGCTTTAGCCGATCATTTTTTCAACACAATCCGAAACGTCGTGCCTTTTCCAAGTTCAGATCGCTTAACGAAAATTTTCCCTTTGTGATATTGCTCCACAATGCGTTTGCATAGCGATAAGCCCAAACCCCAACCGCGCTTCTTTGTCGTAAATCCTGGCTCAAAAATGGTCTTGTATTTCGATTTGGGCATGCCTTTTCCCGTATCCGTAATATCAATATAAACAAACTGCATTTGATCTGTTGCCTCAATATCAATGCGACCCTGACCGTCCATAGCATCTACGGCATTGCGGCAAAGATTTTCGATGACCCATGCAAAAAGCGGAACATTGAGCGGTACCGTCATGTTGCGTTCTGTTTTTACGGCAAATGTTACACTCTTGGGCGATCGGGAGCGGATGTAATCGACGGCTTGCTCTAGGGCTTCTTCCAAATTTTCGGATTGCATTTTGGGTTGCGATCCAATTTTCGAGAACCGTTCAGTAATCATTTCCAAACGCTTGAGATCTTTCCCAATTTCGTCTGTCATTTCGGGATCAACACCTTTGAGTTTGAGCAATTCTTGCCACGCAATGAGCGAAGAAAGCGGCGTTCCGAGTTGGTGCGCGGTTTCTTTGGCCATACCTACCCAAACATGATCTTGTTCGGCTTTGCGCGAAGTGCTAAACATTAAATACGCAATGAGCAAAAACATGCCGACAACCACAATTTGTCCGACTGGAAAATAACGCAACTGCTTCAACTGCGGCGATTCCATGTAATAAATCAAATTCTTTTTGCCATTGCCGAGCGAAACCGTAATCGTATCGCCATATTGCCGCAATTCTTTGAGCGCTTCTTGCAAGTACGCTAACGAATCTTGCTTGATCAAAACCGTATCGAGGTTTCCGTAGGCCAGAATTTTTGTTGACGTAGAATCGGTGTAGATGGCCGGTGCGGAGGCCGGATTGGCCGCAACCTCTTTGATAAACGAGCGTTCGTTGTTTTCAAACGATTGTCGTATTTCGGTAAACACTTCAGAATCTTTGTAAAACAAATACTGAAAACGACCGCCGCCTACGTCAATCGGAATGCTGTCGTGCTGCGCGCGCATGAGCACTAGCTGCTCCTGAATGTAAACCGTATCGCGCAGGCGTGTAGAATCTAAATTGCGCGCATACACAAATCGCCCACGATCATCGCGAAGCATTACGGGAACAGTTTCGTTTCCTTTAATGACTTCAAAGGCAAAACTATAATCGCTTAAATCTTTTGAAAGTTGGCGGTTTGCTTCGGCCCAAAGCTCTACTTTTTTGCGTTCTTCGCGCGCAATTTTTGAATACAAGGTGTTGGTTACTTCAACCAAAACAGCTTTGCGGCGCACGGCCTCGGCCCAAAGTTCAACATTGCGTTTTTCGCTTGTCGATATTTTTTTGACCAGTCTCCCCGAAAACCAGAGCGATATGCCCACAATGATTGCCGCTGCAAGCAGAAGCAGAAGTTTCCATTGTTGTTTGCGGGAATAGATGTTCACGTTGCCGGGGATTGTTTTCAAAGGTAATTATTCTGTGGCAATGCGTGAGGGTGCTTTTTCCCACACCCACACTTGTTCACATCCCCCCGCTCGAAACTCCCCCGCACACAAATCAAAACTCTAAAAATCTTCGGTACTTTTGAGCATGAAATTTTTTGCGCAATCCTGCGTTTTCTATCGCATGAAAATCTCCCCGCTTATTCTGCTCTTTTTGATTATCGGATTTGCTGCACCTGCACAAACCGGCAAAAAACCAAAAAGCAAAAGCACAACCACCGCTGCTAAACGAACAACGGCTGGCAATCCCAAACCCGAGAAAAAAATCGAGTATTGGGATCAGGAAAAAAAGCACAAAAAAAGCGAAGAATTTTTGCTCAACGGCAAGCAGCACGGCAAATGCAGCTACTGGTATCAAAACGACAAACTCGCGCGTACAGGAAGTTTTATCGATGGGAAAGAAGATGGTTTCTGGATCTATTATTACGACGATGGCAAAAAGAAAGCCGAAGAATTTTATATCGAAGGAATAAAATTTGGCCGTGCCAAATACTGGTTCAAATCGGGACAACAAGCCATGATTTGTCGTTATGTTGGCAATGTGGCCGATAGCACTTGGGTTTCGTGGTACGAAAATGGTCAAATCAAAAGCAATGAAAACTTCAAAGCGGTTTTTGTCAATTTCCGCTGGGGCACCATCAAACAAGGGCAATTCCGCTACTGGCGCGAAAATGGAACACCTGAAAGCGATGGTTTTTTTGTCAATGATACCCTGCATGGCCCATACAGTTCTTGGCATCCGAATGGAAAAATGCGTGAAACGGGTGAGTTTACAAAAGGTAAAAAATCGGGCCGCTGGAAATACTTTTACGAAAACGGAAAACTTATTTCTGAAAACGAATACCGCGATGGACTTGAACTGATTTGGGAACTATACGCCGAAGACGGAAAACACCTCATTGCGAATGGAAACGGACGTTTGTTGCTCGTTTACGACAATGGCAAAAAAAATGCGGAAGGCAATTACCGCAACGGCTTACGCGATAGCACGTGGACATTTTGGACACCAAACGGAACACTCGATTTTAAAGACGATTTTCGTGAGGGACGAAAAAACGGAAAATCCATTCATTGGTATGCCGATGGAACCATAAGCATTGAAGGACAATACGAAAACGACCTGAAAACGGGCAATTGGACTTGGTACAAAACCAATGGAAAAATAGATATGTCGGGCGAGTTTTCAAACGATTTAAGAAATGGGCATTGGCTTTATTATTTCCCAGAACAAGACAAAATAGAAACAGACGGGTGGTTTAAAGACGATCTTGAAGATAGCTTGTGGACATATTGGTACCCCAACGGACAGAAGTACAAAGAAGGTACGTTTGTAAAAGGCAAGAAAAATGGCGAATGGAAATTTTGGTTCGAGAATGGTCAACTTTTGCAAGAAGGCGTTTTTGTCAACAATAAAAATCATGGCCTTTGGACATCCTGGTACGACAATGGCGCCATCAAAGACCGCGGCACATTTGATTCGAGCTTGATGGTTGGCAAATGGGAAGGTTGGTATTTCAACGGCCAACTCAATTATTCGGGCACCTACGGCGACAAAGGAAGAAAAGAAGGGGCTTGGAAATTTTATTGGAAAAATGGCAAGATGATGGAGCAAGGTTCGTTTAGGAACGGACTGCATGCTGGAAAATGGACGTATTGGAGCGAAGCGGGAATTTTAGATCGTACGGGGCATTACAAATACGATAAGCAGCATGGCAAATGGAAATACTATTACGAAACAGGTGGTTTGATGACGGAGCAATCGTATGATGTGGGCAAGTTGAAAGGCAAGAGCAAAACGTATTACATGGATGGCAAACTAAAAGCTGTTGCCAGCTATAAAATCATTCGGCAAAAAGAGTTTATTGCCACAAAAACCAACGGTAAAAAAGTATATAAAACGCGCAAAGTAAGCAAACCACATGGCAAATGGCTTTTCTATGCCCCGGACGGAAAAGTCCTGAGCAGCCTGCGCTATAAGAAAGGTGTAAAGCTTTAGCCTTTACGATGTTTTCTTACGCAAGCGGCGGAAATGCGGGTCGTTGGGATGGTTGTAATGTGGCTTATGCACATTGTTTCCGGGAGTACTTGATTCTTCATCTTTGTTTTTCCCAGATTGACCTACCGTAATGACCCAAGCGAAGAGAACTACGCCTATAATGAGGGCAACGTAAAGTAGGATTTCGCCCACAGAGATTCCTTCTGGTTTTCCTGCGGTTTGAGCCCAAGTAGGTGTACTGAGCATAAGGGTTGCGGCAATGAGCGCAATTCCTTTGGTGTTGTGTTTCGGCATCATGACTATGCGTGTTTGCGTTAGACAGGTTCGATGCCGTTCTTTTGTATTCATGAGGCCAAAAAAGAACGTCGTCGGAAGTATTATTGGTTTGGTCTAGCAAATATACGTCTTTATCGACCAGAAAGTCAAGTAAAAAAGATTTGGATTTATACTTATTCTATTGTACATTTGCACTCGCAATTCGTAGAAAAACAATTCAGGGGACAGAAAGTCCCCTGTTTTTTTGTCGCATGATCAACCACAATACCGTTCGCCAACTGGCCGAAGAACATCTCGCAGGCACCGATCTTTTTCTCGTTGACATTACCATCAACGCGAAAAACAAAATCGCTGTATATGTTGACCGTATGGGCCATGTAGCCATCAAAGACTGCGTTTCGTTGAGCCGCCACATCGAGTCGAATCTTGATCGTGAAGCCGAAGATTTTGAACTCGAAGTGTCATCGCCCGGCCTCGATAAACCGTTCAAAGTTATTCAGCAGTACGAAAAAAATATCGGCAAAGCGGTTGAGGTCGTTCTCAAAGACGGTCGCAAAATAGAAGGAACACTTACCGAAGCATCTGCTGAACGTATTGTTCTTGAACAACACCTGATTAAAAAAGTTGAGGGCAAAAAAACAAAACAAAAAACAACCGAACAGCACCCGTTTGCTTTCGCCGACATCAAAGAAACCTACATCGTCATTTCTTTTTAATTCAATATACTAAACAAGAGTCATCCATAATTTGACATCCGTTTCAACAATGGAAAACATCAACCTGATCGAATCCTTCTCAGAGTTTAAGGAAACGAAAAACATCGACCGCACTACGTTGATCAGCATCATCGAAGACGTATTCCGCAGTCTTATCCGTAAAAAATACGGTAGCGACGAAAACTTCGACGTTATTGTAAATCCCGAACGCGGCGACTTAGAGATTTGGCGCAACCGCGAAATTGTCGATGATGAATTTGCTGAAGACAGCTTTGATTACGACGAAAACAAACACATTGGCTTGAGCGAAGCCCGCAAAATTGAACCCGATTTTGAAATTGGTGAACAAGTAACAGATAGTTTTAAGCTCGATGATTTTGGACGCCGTTCTGTTTTGGCAATCCGTCAAAACCTCGTTTCGCGCGTACTCGATCTCGAAAAAGACGCCATCTACCAAAAATACAAAGAACGTGTTGGTGATGTCATTACGGGCGAAGTTTACCAAGTCTGGAAAAAAGAAACACTCATTCTCGACGACGAAGGCAACGAACTTATTCTTCCTAAAAACGAACAAATCCCGGGCGACTTTTTCAAAAAAGGCGATTCTACCCGTGCCGTTGTTTCTAAAGTGGATATGCGCAACAACGCGCCTGTCATTATCCTTTCCCGCACCTCGCCTGTTTTCCTCGAAAAATTATTTGAAAACGAAGTTCCTGAGATTTTCGATGGCCTCATTACCATCAAGAAAATTGTCCGCGAACCAGGCGAACGCGCCAAAGTTGCTGTTGAGTCGTACGACGATCGCATTGACCCTGTTGGTGCTTGTGTGGGCATGAAAGGCTCACGCATTCATGGCATTGTTCGCGAATTGAAAAACGAGAACATCGATGTTATCAATTATACTGCCAATACACAACTCTTTATCCAACGTGCGTTAAGTCCAGCAAAAATCACATCAATCAAGCTCGACGAAGAAAATAAACGCGCCGAAGTATTCCTGAAGCCCGATCAAGTTTCGCTTGCTATCGGAAAAGGAGGACACAATATCCGTTTGGCTGGCCGCTTAACCGGATACGAAATCGACGTTTACCGCGATACGGATGAAGATGTGGAAGACGTTACACTCGACGAATTCGGAGACGAAATCGAACAGTGGATTATTGATGAGTTCAAAAACATTGGTTGCGATACAGCGAAAGCCGTATTGGAACTGAGCGATGAAGAACTCATCCGCCGTACCGACCTCGAAGAGGAAACCGTACGCGAAGTAAAACGCATTTTGCGTTCCGAGTTTGAATAAGTTGCCAACGATTTTTCGGGAACAAAAGCCGCCGCGAGCCATGTTCCCGAAAAATCGTGGAAAATAAGTGGTCATTTGCCGAATGAGTGCTTTGTTTTCCGACCTTTGTACACCGAAAATTCAGCGCGGCAAAACGACTCTATGTCAGAAACCGAAAAAACAATCCGACTCAGCAAAGTCAAAGGCGAGTTGAACGTGTCTCTTGAACGCATCTTCGAAGTACTCGAAGAAGCCGAGGGGCAAAAGATCGACCGCAACCCAAATGCAAAAATCTCAGAAGCGCAATACCGTCTTCTGCAAGATGAATTTGCTGTAGATCGGGAAGAAAAAGAAGAATCCAAGCAAATCGGACTTAGCACCAAAGCCCGCAAAGAAACGATTGCGCTTGAGAGTGATTCACGCCCACGCGAGAAAGAAAAAGAGCGCACACCGGAAGTGGCGAAAGAACCTGTGAAGGAGAAAGAACCCGTAAAACCGGTTGTCGAAACACCTCCCGCTGTTGTTGTTGAAAAGAAAGAAGAGGAAGAAGCGCCAAAAGTAGAGCCTGTTGTTGAAAAACAAGAGGAAGAAAAACCTGCGGAGGAAAAAACAGAAGAGATTGTTCGTGTAAAAGCCGAATCAACCTTTACTCCAAAAGTAATCGGCAAAATCAATCTCGAAGAAAAACCAAAAGCGAAAGGTAAAGCTCCCCAAAAGGTTGAGAAAGCTCAGGAAAAACCGAAGACTAATCCGAAAGGCGATAAAAACGCACCGAAAAAACAAGAGCCTGTTGTTACTCCTAAAGAAGAAGTAAAAGCAGAACCTGTTGTTGAAACGCCTGTTGTTACCGAAACGCCCGCTGTTGATATTCCTGAGGAGAAAAAAGAAGAAGTGCTCTTCCGCCGTACCGTCGATAAACTCGAAGGACCGAAGATCATGGGCAAAATTGTTTTGCCCGTTAAAGATGACAAGAAAAAACCTGTCGCCTCTTCTTCTGCTCAATTTGAATCCGACAAAAAGAAAAAACGCAAACGCATTCGTAAAGAAGGCGGACCTGTTGATCCAAAATCGTTTGCTGCTAAAAACGATCAAAATAAAACAGGCGGCGGACAAGGTGGTGGTGGAAATAACCAAGGAAATAACAACAACCGCAACCGTCCAGGCGGTGGTGGTGGAAATAATCGTCCAGGCGGAAACAATCGCCCAGGCGGAAACAACCAAGGAAATAACCGCAAGCCGAATACTCCGAAGGCTGAACTCACCGAAGAAGAAGTACAGGCACAAATTAAGGAAACACTCGCCCGTCTTAGCGGTGCTGGTGGAAAATCCAAAGCCTCTAAATACCGCCGCGAAAAACGCGATCAAGTTAGCCAACGTATTCAACAAGAAGCAGCAGCTCAACTTGCCAATGAAGGTATTTTAAAAGTAACCGAATTTGTTACCGCTGCGCAACTCGCTACCATGATGAATGTTCCTGTAACAAACATCATCTCAACCTGTATGACGCTTGGCTTGTTCGTTTCCATCAACCAACGTCTCGATGCCGAAACCATCAGCATCCTCGCCGAAGAATTTGGCTACAAAGTTGACTGGGTAAGTGCTGAAGTTCAAGAAGCCATTCAGGAAGAAGAAGATCGTCCTGAAGACCTCACCGATCGTCCGCCAGTTGTTACTGTCATGGGTCACGTTGACCACGGTAAAACATCACTCCTCGACTACATCCGCAAAACAAACGTTATTGCTGGTGAATCGGGTGGTATTACGCAGCACATCGGAGCTTACGCGGTAAAACTCGAAAACGGAAAACAAATTACGTTCCTCGATACACCGGGTCACGAAGCGTTTACGGCGATGCGTGCGCGTGGTGCGAAACTTACTGACGTAGCCATCATCGTAGTGGCTGCCGACGATAGCGTCATGCCGCAAACCGTTGAAGCAATCAACCACGCACAAGCTGCGGGTGTTCCGATTGTATTCGCGATTAATAAAATTGATAAGCCCGGAGCAAATCCAGATAAAATCCGCGAAGCACTCTCGGCCATGAATATCTTGGTTGAAGAATGGGGCGGTAAATTCCAGTGTCAAGAAATCTCGGCCAAAAAAGGTCAGCACATCGACACACTTCTCGAAAAAGTATTGCTCGAAGCCGAAATGCTTCAGCTCAAAGCCAATCCGGTACGCCGCGCCGTAGGTGCGGTCATCGAATCGACGCTTGATAAAGGTCGTGGTTATACTGCAACCGTTCTCGTCGAAAACGGAACCATGCGTGTAGGCGATGTCGTTCTTGCTGGTTGTTTCAGTGGTCGTGTCAAAGCGATGCACAACGAACGCGGACAAGATATTCTCGAAGCCGGACCAGCAACGCCAGTTCAGTTGCTCGGCCTCAACGGTGCGCCACAAGCGGGCGATAAATTCAACATCATGGCCGACGAACGCGAAGCCCGTGAAATTGCCAACAAACGTTTGCAACTTCAGCGCGAGCAACAAATTCGTACCACCAAACACATCACCATCGAAGAAATTGGCCGTCGTATTGCCCTCGGCGATTTCAAAGAACTCAACGTCATTGTCAAAGGCGACGTGGATGGTTCAATCGAAGCGTTGGCCGATGCGTTGCTCAAACTTTCTACCGAGAAAGTTCAGATTCGCATCATTCACAAATCAGTTGGTGCCATCAGCGAAAGCGACGTACTCCTTGCTTCTGCTTCAAACGCCATCATCATTGGCTTCCAGGTTCGTCCGTCTGTCAATGCGAAGAAGCTTGCCGAAACAGAACAAATCGACATTCGTCTCTACTCCATCATTTACAAAGCCATCGAAGAAATCAAAGCCGCGATGGAAGGTATGTTGGCCCCAGAGTTTGAAGAGAAAGTTGTTTGTAACGTCGAGATTCGCGAAGTATTCCGCATCACGAAAGTGGGAACAATTGCTGGTTGTTATGTACTCGATGGTAAAGTCAACCGTCAAACCAAAGTACGCATCATCCGCGATGGCATTGTACTCCACGACGGCTCACTTGGTTCACTCAAACGTTTCAAAGACGATGTGAAAGAAGTTGCTGCTGGTTACGAATGCGGTCTGAACATTGATAAATTCGACAACATTCAAGTTGGCGATTTGATCGAAGGTTACGAAATGGTTGAGATCAAACGCAAACTTTAATTCACTTATTCACTGTATAAAAAGAGGATGTCTCCAAAGAGGCAGCCTCTTCTTTTTTGTGGTGTAATTTGGACCTTTAATACGGGTCATAGTCTTCTATAAAAGTTTGAGCTATAAAATAACCGCAAAGGGCGCAAAGAAAGCGCAGAGGGGGCAAAGCCCAGTTTTCGAAAATCCTTTTCGGTAAAATTTTAACCGTCAAGTACACCAAGAAAGTGTAACGTTCGCAAAGCCCATTATTGGGAAATAGCAATAGCTCCGCGCTCTTTGCGAAACCTTTGCGGCCTTTGCGGTTAAAAAATTATTGCTCTGTTTGTGCTAACGATATACGCTCTTTTGAAGTCGCGCACGTATTTGATAACCGCGATTAGTAAATAAACCTACGGAAATAAAACACCGTTACAATCGATGCAGTTTAAGGTTGGAATCGTTGCGCCATATTTTGCATTGATGGCGAAAATAAATTCGTTGGCAAGTAAGGCATATCCTTTTTGATGTGGATGATAGCCATCGAGCGAGAAAAAACCACCGCTTACAAAAACAGCATTGGTGGTAACACCATCCCATTGTACGCCACTTGTCAACCGCGCAAAATAAGCGTGCATATCGACAAAGGCTAAATTGTATTCGCTTGCTTTTTGGGCAATGATTTGATTGTATGCGGCAATGTGTTGGTCGAGGATGGCGGCCTCGGTGCTATCAATCACATAGCGATCGGGAATGGTCGAAAATAAAATTCCCATAAACTGACATTTCACCGAATCGAGCGGAAGGCCGAGCGTGAGGTATTCGCCCGCACGAATCTGACGCACACCTTGCGGCGCATTCACATCGTTGATCACAAAACCATTTGCGCCTTCATAAAAACGGATGTGCGACAAATTGCTGACATCATAAATATCGTTGAGCGAATCGGCTTTGCTTGCCGTGAGTGTTGCGCCATTGTATGGAATGAGTGAATAATACGGAAACACCCGAAAATCAGGGATGTTTGCCACCACACCTTTTGCGCCATTTGCCGTGAGTTGCGAAAAAACAGAATCGACCAAAATTTCAAAAGCCGATGGCGACAAAATGCCAGCACCTTCGCCACCACGCCGAGCATAATCGAAAATATCTTCCATGCCCAACCATGCGGTAAAGAAACTTGCATTTGCATTCACGGCATCGCCCAAGACGGTTGATGTGCCGGGCGCGGAGGCCATGCGGTGATAATACGGATTCGTATTGTTTTGAAGCGGCGCATTTCCAAAAGCTGGTAAAAACAAATCAACCGTTCGTGCATACGGAATAGCGAAATTTTGGTTCTCGGTATCGTAAGCATTGGCCAAAAAAGGAGCAGCAAACGCGATTGGAAAAGAATCTTTTACAGGGCCAAGCGAAACTGTTCCTTCACAATCTGTTCGGTCGCGCAATTTGGATGCGTGTACATAATAACTCTCCCAAGGCTTTAAGTTCCAGCCAAAACCATCTGTGTAAGGAATTCTATTTTGAATAAATCGCCCCGCTCTTCCATCGGCTTTAGCAAGCTGGTTAGCAAGCAAGGCCGGAATACTTTTATGCTGACTTCCTTCGTCCAATGCTCCATTCTGATAACCCGAAAGAAAACCTCCGCCAATGGCAATCGTTTTTCGGAGGTCGAGTGAACCCGACTGTGGCGCGGGCATATCCAGCTTAGGCGTACAAGCCGAAACCGCCAAAACAAGGCTAGAAATAAATGCGATGCGTGAAAATAAACGTGCCTTCATCATTCAAATAACGGGCATTTTTTTCACATCTGAAAATTAAGCGAACGCTTTAACAATTTGGAGCAAATCGCGCACATAGCCGCCACCAAACAAATTGGTGTGAACCAGCAAGGGATAAACCTGTGCGAATGGCTGGCGCGCTTTCCAGTTTTTTTCGAGTGGGAAATTTTCTTCGTAGCCTGTATAAAAATCGGCACCAAAACCGCCGAAGAGATTGGTCATGGCAATATCCATTTCGCGGTGGCCGAAATAAACAGCCGGATCAAAAACGGCTGGACCGAGTAGGCTCACGAAAAAATTTCCGCTCCACAAATCGCCATGCAACAAAGCGGGTTGCTCTTGCGGAAAAAGTTCGGGAACAACTTGACAAAAGCGTTCTGTTTTTCTAACCACATCGTACGTCAACGCCTGTTTGTCGCGGGCCATTTGAAGTTGTGGAAGAATGCGTTCTTCCACAAAAAAATCGGCCCAGGTAGCGTGATTGGCATTTGATTGCGGCAACGATCCAATAAAATTATCGTGATCGAGTCCGAATTTTTTTTGTGTGATGCGGTGTTGCCGCGCGAGTGCTTGCCCACTTTCAAACCAACTTCGCGGATGCAGCGGACCTTTTTCTAAAAACTCCAACAACAGAAACGATGCTGCTTTCTGGTCGCTTGCCGCCAAGACTTTGGGAATACGAAAACCATTGGCCAGTTGCAGCAGATCCAATCCACGCGCTTCAATCTCAAAACGTATGGGCGATTCGTCTAAACGTTCTTTGTATTTCAAAAAATACGAGCCAACAGGCGTTACCACTTGATAAGCGCGCGAAATATTTCCACCCGTTACGGCTTGTATGCGTGTAACAATAATGGTACGCCCTTCGCGCAACGAAAGGTGCGACTCAACAGCAGACTGAACAGCAACAGGCAACATGTTTAAAAATAGAAAATTGGAAAATAGCGTGGAAAGATTTTATTTTTTACAAATACTCGGTTGTCAGAAAATCGCGTTACGTGAACTTTTTTGCCCAATCAGGTCCGATTTAAAATGTGGTGGTGGAAGTAAATCATGTACCTTTTGGAAATTGGAACTTTCAACATTCCATTTTGACCAAACGACAATTCATTTTTCCTATTATTTCCCGTTGAATTGTGTCATGGTCAATTGCAAACCAATTGTACCAAATGCTTTGATGACTTCTGTTGCTTTGGGAATGCGTGTTTGCAGCAATTCGTTTTCTTCTTTGGTCCAACGCCCGAGAACATATTCTACTTGGCGTCCTTTCGGAAATTCATTTCCCACACCAAAACGCAACCGCGCATATTCGGTTGTTCCAAGAACTTCTTGAATATTTTTTAAGCCATTATGTCCGCCATCGCTTCCTTTTCCTTTGAGGCGCAAGGCACCAACAGGCAAAGCAAGATCATCGGTAATCACCAAAATATTTTCGCGCTGAATTTTTTCGGCTTGCATCCAATACTGAACTGCCTTACCACTCAAATTCATGTAGGTAGTTGGTTTGATGAGAATAAATGTGCGCCCTTTGAATTTGTATTCGGTAACATGCGCGTGGCGGTCGAGCCGGAAAACGAGACTGGACGCTCGTGCGAGAGCGTCCAGTACATCGAATCCTATGTTGTGGCGTGTACCGGCGTATTCATCACCGATATTGCCAAGGCCAGCAATGAGGTATTTCACCGATCAGGAATTATTTACTTTTTAGCAGCTGGGGCTTTTGCAGCAGGAGCAGCAGCTTTAGCGGCTGGAGCTTTTGCAGCACCTTTCGCTTTGTCATCTGTAGCAGCAACAGCCACGTTACGTGTAACCTGAATGGTAACAATCGTCAAGTTGCTTGCGTCGGTCAGTGTAAGACCATCGACGTTCACATCAGCAACACGAATGTTTTGACCAATGTCAAGTGTTTCGATGTTGATGGTGATGTTGTCTGGCATGTTGGCAAGTGGTCCGCGCACGTTGAGTTTGCGCAATTTTTTGATGAGTTTACCACCAGCTTTAACACCTGCAGAGTTTCCAACCAATTTGATTGGCAAACCAATGTTGATGTCTTTGCCTTCAACAACTTCGATAAAATCGGCGTGAACGATGCGATCGTTAACTGGATTTTGTTGAATTTCTTTGAGAATAGCAACGTGTTTTTTGTCGCCGATTGTTAATTCAACGGCATGTACATCAGGGGTAAACACGAGTGGGCGGAATTGCGATTCAGGAACAGCAAATGTTACTTGTTCTTTTCCACCGTAAAGTACGCAAGGTACTTGTTCGTTGCGGCGCAATGCTTGTGCGTCTTTTTTCCCTACGTTCGCGCGAAGCGAACCGCTCATAGCAACTGTTTTCATTTTTGTTTTGTTTGTTTAATTATGAATTGATTTGAACTGATTACTAAATAATGAAGTGTGAACTAATGGACTCGAAATTAACCACACGGTGAAACACATCGGAAAACATTCCGGCCACAGAGAGTACTTTAATTTTATCGCTTTGGCGTTTGAGTGGAATGGTATCGGTAACGATGAGTTCGGTAATTTTTGAATTTTCGATGTTTTCGTATGCTTTGCCCGACAAAATCGGATGGGTGCAGAATGCGCGAACGCTTCTTGCGCCACGTTCCATCATCATGTCTGCTGCTTTGCAAAGTGTTCCGCCGGTATCCACAATATCGTCAACGAGAACAATATCGCGGCCTTCAATTTCGCCAATGGCGGTCATGGAATCGACCACATTTGCTTTGGATCGTTGCTTGTAGCAAATCACGATATCGCATTTGAGGTGTTTGGCGTAGGCGTTGGCGCGTTTTGAGCCGCCCATATCAGGAGCCGCCATCGTGAGATGAGGCAATTTTAAACTTTCGATGTACGGAATGAAAACCGTTGACGCATACAAATGGTCAACAGGCATGTTGAAAAAGCCTTGAATCTGATCGGCATGCAAATCCATGGTCATCACACGTGTTACACCTGCGGTTGCAAGCATATCGGCTACCAATTTTGCGCCGATGGCCACGCGGGGGCGGTCTTTGCGGTCTTGACGGGCAAAACCATAATACGGCATAACAGCAATGACTTCCTTGGCTGACGCGCGTTTGGCAGCATCGGCCATGAGCAACAATTCAAAGAGATTGTCTGTGGGCGGGAAGGTTGACTGAATGCAAAAAACGGTTGATCCGCGAACGGTTTCTTCGTAGCTGGTCTGAATCTCGCCATCGCTAAAACGATCGAGCGAAATTTGACCTAACGCTTGTCCGTAAGATGACGCGATCTGCTCTGCTAAATAGAGCGACGATGAGCCGGAGAATATTTTGACCTGTTCAGACACGTTTTTCCGTTTTTGAAGGGTGGCAAAGGTAATGCTTTTTTTGTGTTAGAACATTGGTTTGGCGCGATTTTTCCTGCTTTTTTCGGGCTTTTTAAAAGGCGTTCGGGCTATTGTTATCTTCGTTCTCGTATGACCGCTCTAAAAACTGTTGTTGCGCTTTGCGGAAGTACCCGCACCAGCTCTATCAACCGAAGCCTGATTGAAACATTGGCCAAAATGGCCAAAGAACGATTTTCGGTCGTTTTTGCCCCGAATTTGATCGAAATTCCAGCATTTTCTCCCGATTTCGACACCAATTCGCCTCCAGAAGCCATTATTGCTTTTCGCAAATGCTTGCGCTCGGCAGATGGAATTTTGATTTGTACACCCGAATATGCGATGGGTGTTCCGGGTATGCTCAAAAATGCGATTGACTGGACGGTTTCTTCTATGGAGTTTTCAAAAAAACCAACGGCACTCATAACGGCTTCTTCGGTTGGCGAAAAAGGGCACCGCTCGTTGTTAGAAACATTAGAAGTTATTGAAGCGAAAATACTTCCCGAAACACAGGTTTTGATTTCGTTTGTCAAAACAAAAATCAATCCGGCAGGAGAAATTACAGAAGCGCCCACAAAATTGGAATTGGAGCGTTTGCTTGTGGTGTTTGATGGGTTGATGCGGGAGTGAAAAGATTGTCGCTCCGCTAGATTTACAAAGTAGATAAGCAAGCTCATCAGCTTCCGATCCCGAAATTTCGGGACGGAATGCAACGCGGATGCTCGAGAAGCGTTAGCCCAAGGCTAAAACACACGTTGCATAAAATATCTTAAAAACGAATCTATGTCTTTCAATAATTCTTGTTTCGCGTTACAAACGCGAATTTCAATCCTCCGCGTTGCAAACGCTGAGGAGGACGTTTGCTTGTGGCGTTTGGTGATTGATGCAGGAATAAAAAAGACCGCTTCAAAATATGGAGCGGTCTTTCTTTTCTAGTTAATCTTCATTTCGGGAATCTCGCCTTCGATGATGAGTTTGCCGAGTGTTGCGTTTTTAATTTGCTCCACCGAAATGCCCGGCGCGCGTTCCAACAGCACAAACCCTACTCCTGGAACAACATCAAGTACGGCTAGTTCGGTTACAATTTTTTTCACGCAACGTACGCCCGTAAGCGGAAGCGTACAAGCGGGAAGCAATTTCGATTCGCCTGCTTTGTTGACATGCTGCATGGCTACAATAATGTTTTTTGCAGCGGCAACCAAATCCATCGCACCGCCCATGCCTTTCACCATTTTGCCCGGAATTTTCCAGTTGGCGATGTCGCCGTTTTCGCTGACTTCCATCGCCCCTAAAATCGTCAGGTCAACTTTTCCGGCGCGAATCATGCCAAAACTCATGGCCGAATCGAAATAAACGGTGCCCGGAATTTCGGTGATGGTTTGTTTTCCGGCATTGATGAGATCGGGATCTTCTTCGCCTTCAAACGGAAACGGACCCATGCCGAGCATACCGTTTTCGGATTGTAATACCACATTCATTCCTTGCGGAATGTAGTTTGCAACGAGTGTTGGAATACCAATTCCTAAGTTGACATAATATCCATCGCGCACTTCCTGCGCAATACGTTTTGCAATTCCTGTTTTATCAAGCATGGTTGAAAATCAATAACTGTGATTATAATTGCGATTATGATTTGGCGCGTACGGTACGTTGTTCGATTCGCTTTTCGTAGTTTTCGCCTTTGAATACGCGGTGTACATAAATTCCCGGAACGTGAATCTGATCGGGATCGAGTGCGCCAGCGGGAACAAGTTCTTCGACTTCCGCAATCACAATTTTCCCAGCCATCGCCATGGGTTGGTTGAAATTGCGCGTAGTTTTACGAAATACGAGGTTGCCGTGCGTATCGGCTTTCCATGCTTTTACAATAGAGAATGGCGCGTTGAAGGCGTGTTCAAGCAAATAATCAACGCCATCAAAATTGCGTACTTCTTTTCCTTCGGCCACTTCGGTGCCCACGCCTGCGCGTACAAAAACCGCTGGCATGCCGTAAGCAGCGGCAAGGCAACGTGTAGCCAATGTTCCTTGCGGAATCAGTTCTACTTCCAATTCGCCACTGAGCAACTGCCGTTCAAATTCGGCGTTCTCGCCAACATACGACGAAATCATTTTTTTGACTTGGCGCGTCTTCAACATCAATCCAATGCCAAAATCATCGACACCCGCATTGTTTGAAATACAAGTGAGGTTTTTTACGCCTTTGCGCACAAGTGCGGCAATGCAATTTTCGGGAATGCCACACAAACCGAAGCCGCCAAGCATAAGCGTCATGCCATCTTCAATATCGCGGATCGCTTCGTCTGCACCGGAAACAACTTTATTCATAGTATTTAGTTTGGTTGTGGTAAGAAATTACGGATTAGAATCAGGCCCAAACGGATCGTCGAAATTCGGATCGTAAATGGGTTCTTTATCGTCGTCTTTATCGTATTTAGAACAATCGAGATCCATCATAAGTTTTTTGGATGGCCGCGGAAATTCGCCTTTTGAGATTTTGATGGATTTATCGGCATATACTTTCTGGAAAAAATACGCCCAGATAGGAAGTGCCATGCTTGCGCCTTGTCCTTCGCTCGTGTTGTCGAAGTGTACGCTTCGGTCTTCGCCGCCCACCCACGCGCCTGCCGCCAAATCTGGTGTAAGGCCAATAAACCAACCGTCGGAATTGTTTTGCGTTGTTCCTGTTTTGCCTGCAATCGGGTTGTTTAATTTGTAGCGGTGCAAACGCGCACCCGTTCCGTATTGTACAACGCCTTGCATCAAATTAATCATCAAGTATGCTTTTTCTTCGCTCAGTACTTCGTTGCTTTTTGGAATAAAATCTTCAAGCACTTTCCCGTTTTTATCTTCAATGCGTGTGATGAATGTAGGTTCAATCCATGTTCCTTTATTGGCAAATGTGCTGTTGGCGCCAACCATTTCATAAACCGAAATATCGGCAGAACCCAAACAAATAGATGGAACCGGATCAAGTGGACTGGTTATACCTACACGGCGCGCAAAATCGACAACCGCATTGGGGCCAAATTGTTTCATAATGTATGCCGTAACATAATTGACCGAATTGGCCAAGGCTTTTTTCAGCGTCAGCATTTGACCATTCAATTTATTGTCGGAATTGTCTGGACACCATTCTTTACCATTTGCGGTTGTGATGCAAGTACGCACATTAGGCACTTGATCGCATGGCGACCAACCTTCTTGAATAGCCAAGGCATAAACAAGTGGTTTGAAAGTAGAACCCACTTGGCGACGACCTTCCTTGACGTGATCGTATTTGAAATGGCGGAAATTGATGCCGCCCACCCAAGCACGGATATAGCCCGTTTGCGGTTCCATGGCCATAAAGCCGGTTTGCAAAAACGATTTGTAATAGCGAATCGAATCCATGGGTGTCATGGTTGTGTCTATATCGCCTTTCCACGAGAAGACGCGCATTTTGGTTGGCGTTGTAAAACTCTTTTCAATCTCTTCGTCCGATGCTTTTGCTTCTTTGAGGTTGTGGTAGCGTTCTGAACGTTTCTTGGCCGAGTTCATGATTTTTTCAATCTCGTCGGGTTTGACACGCCAACTGAAGGGTGCATTTTTTTTCTTCTTCAGCGATTTATCAAAACTGGCTTGCAGCTCGGTCATGTGTTTGGTAACAGCTTCTTCGGCATACTTCTGCATGCGCGGATCAATGGTGGTATAAACTTTCAATCCGTCGCGGTACAAATCGTATGGTTTTCCGTTGGGTTTCAAATGTTCTTTGCACCATTTTTTGAGCATGTTTTCGCGCAGGTATTCGCGGAAATACATGGCTTGTCCTTCGTTATGACTTTCAGGGCTGAAATGCAAAACGATGGGCAATTCTTTGAGTGAATCGAATTGTGTGCGGGTGAGGAATCCGTTTTTGAGCATTTGTCCGAGCACGACATTGCGTCGGGTAACGGCATCTTTGGGATTCAATTTCGGATTCCAGCGGGAGGGATTTTGGCACATGCCAATAAGCACGGCAGCTTCTTCTGTTTTAAGCGAATCGGGTGTAGTAGCAAAATACACTTTCGCCGCAGATTTAATGCCAACCGCATTGTAGTTGAAATCGTACTTGTTGAGGTACATAGCGACGATTTCCTCTTTGGTATAAAGTCGTTCGAGACGAACCGCAATGATCCATTCTTTGAATTTCTGGTAAACGCGTTTTACGGCACTGGAATAATCGGCTTTATGAAATTGCATTTTCGCCAATTGCTGTGTGATGGTAGAACCGCCGCCGCCGCCGCCCATTTTCACAACCGCACGAATCAAACTTTTTCCATCAATGCCCGAATGCTCGCGGTAGCGTTCGTCTTCGGTTGCAATCAAAGCATTGATTACGTCTTGATCTATTTTTTTGTAGCTAACGTTAACCCGATTTTCGGCATAAAAACGGCCAAGCTCTTTACCGTCGCTAGCATAAACAACAGAGGCGAGATTGCTTTCTGGATTCTGAAGTTCTTCTACATCGGGAAGATCAGCAAACAAGAGGATGCCGATAATGAGTAAAAATAAACTGACAAAGGGTGCGAGAAAAAGCATCCAAAGGATGCGAATAATGCGGCGGTATTTACTTTTTTCGCCAGCACCAGCTTTTGCGGAATTGTTTTCTTTGGCCATGCGGAATCAAAAGTACAAAATACCTTGGGCGTAGCATGCAAAGAAGGATAAGTGTTGGAAACTGTTTTTCCGTTTCTGCCTCTTGTCTTAAATCCGTTGCAGATTTAGAGTCTGTTTAAATTTTATCCTTTGTTCCGAAGCCTCGGAATTGTTATGCGCCTTTTTACACCATACTTCGTTGCGTTTTTTGACCGTAGGCGCGCTGCTATGGCCTTCAAAACGCGCCTCGTCTGGCACAAAAAGCCATCATAACAATTCTCAATCCCGATGCTTCGGGACAAATTTTAAACAGGCTCTTAGCGGCGACGAAATCCACCTTTTACAATGTCCCACATCACTTGTCCGTCGCCCGTTGGCATCGGAAAACCGAGCAATGCTGAAATAGTACGCGCAATATCGCGCTGGTCGTAGTGAACGGGTGTGGTGTAATTTTCTTTAAAATCGGGACCAATGGCAATCAATTCAATTTTGCGACATCCGGCACAAGTATCGCCGTGTGTGGTATAGCCGCCTTGAACCGAGTTGAGGTGTCGTCCATGATCGTTGGTGATGAAAATAGCGGTTGTTCCGGCGTAATACGGATCGGCTTGTATGTGTTGAACCAAATCAAACACATATTGATCGGTTGTTTGAATGCCTAAGATATAATTGTTCCAATTGGCTTGATGTGCGCTAAAATCCGGCTCCCGAAAATTGACGAGCATGAGATCGGGATGGTGCAAATTCAATATTTCTTTTGACCGGCGCAGCGTGATCGAATCGTCGCGGTAGCCTGTAAATGGGCCATTGACACCACAATCTGTTTTAGCTCCCCAGAGTCGTATGGTAGTGTCTTTGGTATCGCCAAGAATGTAGAGTTTATCTTTTGAAGCAACAACCCAGGCCTTTGTTGACGGGCGGTTGTAGTATTTACGCCAGTAATGAAAAATAGAAGGATAAAGCGGAAACTCTAAGCCACTGTTGTTGATCGGTTCGTAAAATGCGGTCGTGATTGCACCATGCCCCGAATTGGTATAAGTAAAACCTTCGTTATTGAAATCTTGCGCAAAAACACCTTGTGGTTTCAAGTGCTGATCGCGCATGGGAATGTTTACACGGGCCGAGTCTTCCCATGTTTCAGACCAACGTGGGCCATCAACAACTATGATAATAACATGCTTGGTTTTAAAGTCCGATACAGGCGCGTCTTCTTTACACGTGCCGCTAAATAAGCTCAGCGAAAGCAGGAAAAATAAGAGGGGGATGCGCATGAGTATATGGCTTGAAATGTGGGTGTTAAGCCAAAGTTAAGAAAAGGATGGTTTGACTGACACGTTTGATCTCACATTTTCTAAAATTATCAAGATCGGGATCTTCCTACACTGACCTTATGTTTATTCGCGTCATTCTGTCGCTTTGAGTTCGGCAAAGGCAAAAAATCTTATTCTAAAATGCTCTTATACCATTCTTTCAACATTTCAAGCTCATTTAATTTCGGGTAAATCACATTGATCGCATTTTTGATTTCTTTGGCGAAACCTTGCACTTCCATTTTTAATTCATCTATCTCAAGAATCTCTAATTCTAAGCGTGAGGGCCACTTCTCCTTGGCCGCGTTTTCGAGTTTGATGATTTTACTATCCATTTTCGTAAGCTTGATTTTACGATCAATTCCTTGCTCGTAAAACCACAACAAACACGTTTCGTTTATTGGTGAATTGCAAAGCCTAATTATCTCTGGAAGATTTTCGCACACTAGCGGCAAATCCCAAATCGAAAACGGCCAATTTTCTCCAAGACAAAAGAAAGAGAAGTCAATTTTTTGTGTTTCGCCAAATGCGTTTCTCGCGATATAAAGTGCTTCTAAAACAGATTTTTCTTCTTCAAATATTTCATATTGAAAGTTGGATAGACTTTGGGCTTCTTTATAATTTAGTTTAATTTTCATGTGCTTGAGAGCCTGTTTAAATTTTATCCTTTGAGTTCTGCTATGAAACTATCTATACTCACCAATCCTTTTACAACATCAAAAAACCAAAGTCAAGCTTACTTCCGGCAAATATTACGCGAAATGAAAAATACATGTTCTCGCAAACACCATTAATCCACTGCGTAAAAATTGTTTCGCTTAAAAATCGGGAAGAATAATTCGATCCGTTTAAGATTTCTTGTTTCGCGTTACAAGCGCGAGTTTCAAACCTCCGCGTTGCAAACGCTGAGGAGGTGTTTTGGAATTTGACTGTTTGGAAATTGGAATCTGGAAATTGGAGTCTGTTTCCCTTATTTCTCCACAAACCGCTCAATCCGCAACCCCGCATTAATCAACCCCGGAAGCGTTTCTACACGCATGGCCTGCTCGGCTTCGATGTGGTAATGCCCGGCAACCGGAAAACGTACCGCTTTTCTAAAAATCAATTGGCAATCGTGAATATCGCCTTGCCCTTTTCCGAGCCATTGCCCACGTTCGTTCATGAGTGGAAACTCAACGGTATCTAACGCTGTTTTTCCGTTTGGAAATTTGGTGTGAAAAAACACATAGATGTTGCTGTACGGATACGCATCGGTATTGCGTACGTTGAAATAAAAATTGTACGGTTGCAAGGTGTCTGCAATATCGAAATCGAAACTTAATTTTTCCTTCACGTTCCACCCCGTTTCAGGCAAATCGCG
This sequence comes from Bacteroidota bacterium, assembly GCA_013298545.1. Classification (GTDB taxonomy): domain Bacteria; phylum Bacteroidota; class Bacteroidia; order Palsa-965; family Palsa-965. The sequence continues at coordinate 122,619 of JAAFIA010000001.1, forward strand.
ATTCTCTTCGTACAAACGATTATCGCCACACGAAGATAAAATCGTGATTAGCAAAAGACTAATAATCGCGCTTACTAACCTCATACAGCTGGTGGTGGTGTTGGTTTCTGACCGCCGTTATTTCTCGGAAAGCGCGGGCCGTTGTTGCGGCGCGGCTTGTTGTTTTGTTTGGGCTGCGGATTATTTTGCTGCTGACCGCCTTGATTTTGTGGCGGTTTGTTTTGCTGCGGTTGACGTTGTTGTTGTGGACGGTTATCGCGGCGTTGTTGCGGTTTCGGATTGGGGTTGGGATTCGGATTTTCTATACCGCCAACAGCATTCACCGCACCGGCATTTGCGCTCGGACGTTTTTTCTTTTTCTTCTTGTTTTTCTTCTGCTGATCGAAACGTGTGAGGCTGTCTTGACCAACAACATTTTCGAAGTCGTGCTCTTTTACAACAACGGCTTGGACAACATGCGCAGTAAGCTCTTCGGGCTTTTCTCCGCGTTTGTTCATCTCTACAATTTCTTTGACTTTATCGGCTTTGATGGGGATAAAATTGCCCGGATCATCGGCATACGCATACCACATCAGTCCGCGGAAAATATCGGATTTCTGGTGACGTGCGCGTCCACGTTTCGATTCAATGTCAACGGTTTCGGGAAACGATTTCAAGGCTTCGACATAGCCATCCAATTCGTAATTCAAACAGCATTTTAGTTTGCCGCATTGCCCTGCAAGTTTGATGGGGTTGAGCGATAATTGCTGGTAACGCGCAGCACCAGTGGTTACAGAACGAAAATCGGAGAGCCAAGTCGAGCAACATAATTCACGCCCACAAGTGCCAATTCCGCCAAGTCTTCCCGCCTCCTGCCGCGCACCAATTTGACGCATTTCTACACGAATTTTAAATTCGTCGGCCATCATTTTGATGAGTTCGCGAAAATCAACGCGTTCATCGGCGGTGTAATAAAAAATGGCTTTGCTTTTATCGCCTTGGTATTCCACATCACCAATCTTCATCTGTAAGCCAAGGTTGACAGCGATTTCGCGCGAACGCATCATGGTAGCACGTTCTTGTTGTTGTGCTTCTTGCCATTTTTCGACATCGGCTTCGCGTGCTTTGCGATATACTTTTTTCAGATCGGGCGCATCGGGTTTTACGCCTTTGCGATTCATCTGCATGCGCACCAATTCGCCCGTGAGCGAAATGGTACCAATATCGTGGCCTGGCGATGCTTCAACAGCAACCAATTCGCCAACGACAAGTGGTAATTTATTGACGTTTCTAAAAAATTCTTTGCGGCTGTTTTTAAAACGAATTTCCACTGCGTCAAACGGTTCTTGTCCGTGTGGAAGTTCCATATTGGCAAGCCAGTCGAATACGTTCAGCTTATTGCAGCCGCCCGATCCGCACGAGCCATTATTGCGACAGCCGGCTGGCGTACCACTTGTTGTAGTACTACATCCTCTACCCGTAGAGCAACCGGAGCATCCCATAGTTTTTGTCTTCTAATAAATAGGTTAACCGAAAAAGATCGGCCCGCAAGAATTGCGGAAAGACAAAAATAAGGGTTTTCGGCACGAAAAAACGTTTATCCTACGATTGGGGGTTCAATTCCGCTTTGTGGCTGAATCAATCCGTAGCGGTTTCCGCTTGGATCGCGGAAAACGCAGCATGTTCCGTCAGGAATTGGAAACGTTGCCCCTTCGCTAGCCCAGCCGTTGTGGCGCAGTTCGGTTATCGTTTTTTCCATGTCGGCTACTTCAAAAAGTAACCGAAACCCGGGTTCATGAAAATGATCGGAGAGCAGGATAAATGGTTTTTGTCCGGTAAGGTCGAATGCCGCAATGCGTGCGCCGAAGCGAGAAATTTCCCAAACAAGCCGCGCATGCAGCGTGTTGAGGTAATATGCGCAATCGCGGTTGTAATGCTTGGTGCCTGAACAGACATAAGCCAATTGGAGAAATGGCGGTGTCATTGCAATACATTTTGGGCCGTGCCCCGGGATTGCCGAACAGTTATGGCGGATGCGGCGTGTGTGTATCGAAATTTACGTCTTTTTTATGAACTTTGCTAACAGAAAAAGAAGTTTGCTTGTTTCAACAAGCATCAAGCCGTTGCTTTGGGCACATTCAACAATTCATTCATCCGAAACGACATGTCCATCAAAACGATTTTGGGACTTCCGTTTCGTTCAATATCGCGGTAGGCTTTATTGAGTTCTTCGATAAAACGTTCGCCATTGGCGGTATGAATAAAAGGCGCAAATTTTTTAACGAACGCTTCTTCTTCGCCAGAAAGTCGGACGAGTGATGGATCGCCGTAATTCATGAGCAAACTATCGCGCACAATATCGAGTGCATAAGCTAGAAAATGTTTTTGGCGTTCACGACCAATGCTTGCCAATTCGTCAACCACGGCCATGACTTTTGCCGCATCAAATTTCAGGCTTGCACGCATCCAACTTTGAAATGTGGCGAGGTTGAATGCGGCTTGTTCGTCGCGCTCCAACAGACGCAAGGCGGCTGCATAATTTCCATCGGCTTGATACGCCATTTTTGCTGCATCGCTCTCGCTCATCTCGTGGCGCAACATGAGTGCGCGGCGCAATTCATCATCTGCAATGCGGCGAACTTTAACGAGTTGTGTGCGCGAAACAATCGTGCGCAACAACTGGTCTTCGTTTTCTGTAACGAGCAAAAAAAGCGTTTTGTCTGGTGGCTCTTCTAGAATTTTCAACAGTTTATTTGCTGCGCTGGCGTTCATTTTTTCTGGCAGCCAGATAAGCATGATTTTATATTCGCCTTCGTATGTTGTGAGGCTGAGTTTGCGTAAAATCTCGCCACTTTCTTCTGTTCCAATAACGGCCTGTTTGTTTTCGGCCTCTAATCTGTTGAGCCAGCCTTCTAAGGTCAAATACGGATCGGCAAGAATGGCTTGTCGCCATTCGGTAACCACATCGGTACTTATGCGCACATCTTTTGAAAGCGCAATGGGATGTACAAAGTGTAAATCGGGATGAACTAATTTATCGTACTTCACGCACGAAGGACATTGACCGCATGCCTCTTCGGCTGTTCTTGCGGTACAATGAATATAGCGCGCGTATGCAAATGCGAGGGCAAGCGAACCAGATCCTTGTGGACCAAAAAATAGTTGTGCATGCGAAATGCGGTTGTTCGCAACAGTTTGTAAAAGCCGTTGAATAACATCCTGCTGACCAATAATATTGCGAAAAAACATGGCTTAAAGATACGCGCTTTTGAATTTACGGTTGCGATTTAAAACCGCGAAGCCAAGACACACGTGAGTTTATAGTGTTTCACCGTTCCGTCGGTTGCAAACGCTTCGAAATAGATGACGTAAATACCCGTGCGCGCTTTGCTGCGATCATCTGTAACACCATCCCACGAAAAAGTTCCTTGTTCTGTACCGAGCAATTCATTGCGCACCAAATTACGCACCAAGCGACCACGCGAATCGTAAATGGTAATCGTGCTTACGAATCCCGGTATATCGAAATCATAATTGATGTTTACCACATCGTCCACACCATCACCATCAGGAGAAAAAACCTCGTTGCTTACAGTAACACTTCCATCGGTGATTTCGCCTTCGTTGTACGCGGAGTTCTTTTGCGTTGGTGTTGCAAAGCCAACTGTTTCGGCAGCAGAATGCCAGTTTGTTGCATCTTGTGTTGTACGATCAAAGTCGATGCGTTCGAGCGATACACCTTTTGTTTCTTGCAAAAGCGGAAAATGCCAATCGCCTAAATACAACAATTCATCAATCACCTGAAATGCCGAATCGACAATCACCACAATATCGCCATCAATATTCATCGACGGAATATTGTCCATATCGAGGCATTGATTCAAATCCGTTTGTACAGGGTAGTTGGCCTTCACCGCAGCACGGTCTTCGCTCAAAACAAGGTATTGATTAGGGAATAACAAAAATCCTTCAGGCGCAATGATGTTCAATTCGTCAAAGATATTAGCAAGCGTGTCGCGTGTACAGAGGACTAATTTTTGAAGGTCGATAACTTTGTTTGAACGGTTATAGATTTCCACAAAATCAACGCCGCCATCGCGCGGGTCAAATAGAATTTCGTTGATCACAATGTCTTTGGGTGCAGCAGGAGAAGGCAATGCAAACGGTGCCGTATTGGGCGTTCCCATGTTGTTGCCAATACAATCCGAAATGGTTGTAGCAACAGTAACCGTGTATATGATATTGCTCTGAATGGCTTGCGGCAACAACAAATCCACTTTAGAAAAATCGGCGGGAAGTGGCGCAACTGAAACGGGATTGCCAATGCTATTATCAATCGTAAAGAGCGACGTATTGGCCAGACTCAAACTATCCATCGGCTCAGAAAACCACAAACGAATACTATCGGCGCGTAAGATAGAGACGCGGAGCAATTGCGGCAATACTCCATCTGCGTTAGCGGCATTGACACTGTTTGTAAAACCAGGTGTTCCACCCCAACCAAAGGTTGATGCGCGCCAGTTAGCTGTACCGCCACATGGATTGCTTGGATCAATTTGCTCGAGCGACCAACCACCATCATCTTTGCTTGCGTCTTTATACCAAGAGTCATCGTAACTGACGTGGTGAATGAGCAAGCCTGCTGGTGTACGAAGTGTAATCGATCCACCCGTATTGGTAAGCGATTGAAAACTGGTTACGCCAGCTGCCAGAAATCCAGGAAAAAGTGGCGCGGCTGTTGTGGATGTAAGAATGATAAAACTATCTGCCGGAAGTACCACATCGGGCAGAAGCCGTGTGGTTGATCCAATGGTGAGTTGCCAGTTTTTCAACCGAACGGGGAAATTTGTGCGGTTGTGTAGTTCGAGGTATTCTTCGTTTGGTAAACCAACTGGAGGGTCGGGATCGGCCATGATCTCGTTGATTACGATTTCGCTGACGGTAAATTCGTGCCAGCTAAAATTCGTTGTGCCCGGATTGACTGCATTTCCGGCACAATCGGCGAGGGCTGCAAAGTTTACGGTATAAGTCGTGTTGTTGCTTAATGGTGTAGCGAGTGTAAGCGTTACACAGGCGAAAGTAGCAGAATCGTAAGTGAGGTTAGTAATGGTTGCCGCAGGTGTAATGGTGTAGTTTGAAATGTCGGAAAGCAAAGCCGGTGAAATGCCTTCTGTAAAACAAATTTCTACATGTACGCTATCCGAAGCACCTGCAAACACGAGTCCTGGCGCCGTTTGGTCGGGTGAATTGTTGAACACGCTGTTTTGTGTTCCGGGTGTACCGCCAGCCACATTGCTTGAGGCGATCCAATTTCCGGCAAGGCCGCAACCTACAACAGCGTTGGGATTGATCTGTTCTAAAGTCCAACCGCCATCGTCTTTTGTCGCATCTTGATACCATGCAATATCGAAACGCAGGGAATCGATTAAAACACTTGTGTTGCTTGTAATACTGAGAAAATCACCAGCGTTGTTGAGCGATGGCATGGAAGATGCCGCCACCACATTGCCAAACGGCGAGAGCAAAGCCGTATCGGCAACAGCGCATACGGTTACATATTGGCCGGGCGCAAGAATAAACGAACTAAGTGTTGCTGTGGTTGAACCATCTGTAAACGTCCATCCTGCCAGATCAAAAATTCCGGTGCCTCGGTTGTATAATTCTATGAATTCTGTATTCGGTAATCCGACTTGTGGCGAGGGATCGGCCATGATTTCATTGATGACCACATCGCGATAAACCGCAGCAGCAGCAATAAAATAGATAAAATTTGTAGTCGCGCTTATAATCGCGTTTGCATTTAGGTCTTGAACATTGTTTACCGTGAGTGTGTATGATGTAGCATTGGTAAAGTTTGTAGCAAAGGTCAAATGTACAAGAGATAGGTTTGATCCATCGCGCACAGCAATGCTTGGTGTTCCAATGCTATTGTTGACACTGAAATTGGTAAGCGTTTGTGCCGTTGCGAGGTCAACGCTTTCGTTAAAAAGTACATCGAGTGTGTTTACTGACGTTGCTGTAGCCGAAACGAGTGTTGGTGCGGTAAGATCAACAATTGGCGGGCCTGCATAAACATCGTCGAAGAAAAATTTGGTGATGTTTGAAACGGTGTATTTACAAAAAACTCCGGCGTAGTTGCATGTTGTGTGTGTGTTGTCAAAGACATTTCCTTCTGGAAGAAAGTTTGTTCCGCCAAGTGTATCGGAGAGCAAAGCCCAGTTTCCGGCGGCATCGCGGGTAACTTTGATGCGGATGGTGTTGCTGCTCAATGCGCAATGTCCATTGATGCCGTCAATAATTTTTGTGCTCGTTGTTCCAGTTTGTTCCCAAAGGTCAACACTATCGAATGAGCCGTTTTCGCCCATGCGGATGTAATAGCCGTTTACAGGGCCTTCTAAATTAGCCACATCGGAAACCAAATAAATACGCACGTTGTTGTTGTCTGATGGGGCAAAGGTGAGTTTGACCCAGAACTGCCATTCGGCATTGGAGATGAATGGACTGGCGAAAGACAGCGAAGAGGTATCTGCGGCTACGCCGTTGAGTTGCAGTTGAAATGCGGGATTGACGATAAATTCGGTGTTATCGCCGGACCAAGTTGGTGTGTTGGTAAAATCGCCATCACCAAAGTTGTCTGTAATTTGTGCGGAAAGGTTCGATCCGGTCAGCAGAGCGACTAGAACAAATAATATTTTGCGGAGGTTGTATAAAAAACGCATGGACTGTAAAGATAAGCGATTCGGGATGTGGTGCAAATGATTTTACAGGGAGAAAACAGACAACGGCGATTTCATCACATTCTAGATAATTTTCTTTTACACTTGTCCCGAAAATGGATGAATTACTGCAAACATTTCGGACATTCGCAGCATCAAATCACCGTGTATGAAAATTGCTGTTGTAGGTGCTACCGGATTGGTTGGCACAAAAATGATTCAAATTCTGGAGGAGCGAAATTTTCCGGTAACCGATTTTATTCCTGTAGCGTCGGAACGATCGCTTGGCAAATCGGTTGTGTTTAAAGGCAAAGCGTATCCTGTAGTAACGGCAGAAGAGGCGATTGCTCAAAAACCTGCTATTGCTCTTTTTTCGGCGGGAGGAAGCACATCGCTTGAGTTGGCCCCGAAATTTGCGGCGGCAGGAATTACGGTTATTGACAATTCTTCTGCTTGGCGCATGGATCCTACGAAGAAGCTGGTTGTACCAGAAATCAATGCGGATGTATTGACTGCCGGAGATAAAATTATTGCCAACCCCAATTGTTCTACCATTCAATTGGTCATGGCTTTACAGCCACTCCATCAAAAATACCAAGCAAAACGCATTGTGGTTTCTACTTACCAATCGGTTACGGGAACGGGCAAAAAAGCGGTGGATCAGCTGATGAATGAGCGCGCTGGTCTTTCGGGCGAAATGGCTTACGCCTACCCGATTGACATGAATGCGATTCCGCAGATTGATGTGTTTTTGGAGAATGGTTATACCAAGGAAGAAATGAAAATGGTGAACGAAACCAAAAAAATCATGCGCGATGATTCGATTCGTTTAACTGCAACAACGGTTCGGATTCCTGTCATGGGCGGCCATTCTGAATCGGTAAACATTGAATTTGAAAACGAGTTTGATCTGGAAGAGGTGCGCCAATTGCTCGATGCGGCAGACGGTGTAACCGTGATTGACGATATAAAAAACTTGCAATATCCCATGCCGCTCATTCACGCAAACAACAAAGACGATGTTTTTGTAGGCCGCATTCGCCGCGATGAGACGCAAGAAAAAACGCTCAACCTCTGGGTGGTTTCCGACAATTTACGCAAAGGTGCAGCCACCAATGCGGTGCAAATTGCGGAGTATTTAGTGGCGAAGAAATTGGTCTGATTTTATCCTTTAATAAAACGGCCCACATCAAAAAATGTGGGCCGTTTTTTCTTTGTGTTCTGTTAGGGTAGCAAATCGGTTGGCGGTGCGTCTGCCGATTCGGTTGCTTCTACTGTTGGTTCTGTTGGTGAATTTGCAACAGGCGTTTCGGTTGTTTCGCCCATTATCAAAACTGGATCGAAAACGGGTTGGCGTTGCAACCACCGGAACATGCCGTAGCCAATGAGTGCAGAACTTGCTAAACAGAGGATTTGTGTGATTTTGCTGAGTGGATGTGTTTCACTAAACATGCCCATGTAAGTGAGCAATAAGAACAAAGCCAACATGCCACAAAGTGCTGCAAGGAAAATATTAGACCGTAGAATTTTTTTGTCGCTGAGACGGCCTTCTTCGCCAAAAAGTCGGCGTTGAAAAATGATGAGTAGAAATACGCCAATAGAAATAGAAGCATCGGCGATATTGAAAACGGGTCGGAAAAACATAAAATCTTCTCCACCCCAATATGGAAACCAATCCGGAAATGTTCCTTCCCAAACGGGGAAATAAAACATATCGACTACTTGTCCGTGAAGTACTGCTGCATAACCGCCATCTGCGGGCATAAATTCGGCTACTTGTCCCCAATAATCGCTGGAGCTAAATATTACACCATAAAAAACGGAGTCAAGAATATTGCCAACTGCTCCTGCAAAAATGAGTGCGACGCAGATAGTTAGCATGGGGCGGACATTTTTCTTGAAGAGTGTCCACAAATACCAACCAATAGCGCCAACAGCGAGTAGGCGAAAAACGCTGAGCAGTAATTTCCCGTGATCGCCGCCGAGTTCGAGGCCGAAGGCCATGCCGGGGTTTTCGGTGAAGTGGAGAATAAACCAGTCGCCAGAAACCTGATGCGATTGACCGAGGAAGAAATGGGTTTTCATCCAAAGCTTGATGGATTGATCAATGCAGAGGACAGCAAAAATAATGGCGAGCGCGCGTTTCACGGATGCAAAGAAAGTAAAAAGGTATCAGGGATAAAAACAACAAGAGTGCGTCGGTTGTAAAACATACGCACTCTTGGAGTAATTTTTAGAAATATTAACGACTTTGACCGAGTTTGGCGTCGATGCTGAGTGTAGCGTGAGGCACACTGCGCAGACGTTCTTTCGGGATGAGTTTGCCCGTAACGCGGCAAATTCCGTATGTTTTATTTTGAATACGGATGAGTGCGTTTTTCAAGTTCTGGATGTATTTTTCTTGGCGAGCAGCAAGGTGTGCTGTTTCTTCTTTTGAAAGAACATCTGAACCATCTTCGAGCAATTTGAAGGTTGGCGAAGTATCGTCTGTACCGTGATCGTCTTTATGCGAAAGGGTGTTTTTCAGCAATTCGTAATCGCGTGACGCTTCTTCGAGTTTTTTGTTGATGAGTTCTTTAAATTCCACCAATTCTTTATCCGAGTAGCGTGAGCGGTTGTCATCGTTTAAGCGCGGCATGGCGGTTTTGGCGATGGTTGGATTTTTCTTGGCAGGAATATACGGTTGGGCCACAGCGGGGGCGGCCTTTTTAGCGGGGGCCGCTACGGGCTTGGGCGCAGGCTTTGCGGCAGTTTTTTTAACTTCTGCTTTTTTAGCGGCTGGCTTAGGCGCTGGTTTAGCGGCTGGCTTCGTTACTTTTTTAGCGGCTGGTTTAGCAACTGGTTTGGTTGCTTTTTTAGCAACGGGTTTGGCGGTCGGTTTAGCCGTTTTGGCAGACTTCTTCGCAGGAGCAGGCTTCGCTTTTTTAGCCGGAGCCGCTGCTTTTTTAGGGGCAGCGGCTTTTTTTACTGGCTTAGAGGTTTTAGGCGCGCTCTTCTTCGCTTTATTGTTGGCTTTCTTGGCCATAAACAAATTCTGTATTAAAAGTGATCAAAAGCACCACGCTCTACATCGCTGGTGTGCCCATCGTTATCGTCGTTGAGGTCGAGGTTTGGCTCATCGGTAAGGTCGAGTGCCGGTTCTTCGTCCATGATTGGAGCGATTGGTTCTGGGGTAGGAGCAGGTTTAGGCGTTGGCGCGGGTTTAGGGGCAACAACTTTAGGAGCAGCAGGTTTTTTGGGGGCTGCGACCTTTGCAACAGGCTTAGGCGCTGGTTTTGGTGCAACCTTTTTTGCCGCTGGTATTGGAGCTACTTTTTTAGCAACTGGTTTTGGAGCAACTTTCGCTTTAGGAGCGGCCTTCTTCACGGGTTTAGCAACTTTTTTAGGTGCTGCTTTTTTGGCTGCGGGCTTCGCTACTTTTTTAGCAACTGGCTTGGCCACTTTTTTAGCAGGTTTTGCCGCTTTTTTAGGAGCTGCTTTTTTGGCTGCTACTTTCTTTTTGGGCGCTGCTTTTTTGGCTGCGGGTTTAGTTGCTTTTTTAGCAACAGGTTTGGCAGCTTTTTTCGGCGCCGCCTTCTTTACAGCTTTCTTAGCTGTTTTTTTCACCGTAGCTTTTTTGGCCGCTGCTTTTTTGGCGGGGGCTGCTTTCTTGGCGGCACCTTTTTTTGCCTTTTTTGCCATGGATCTGGAAGGATTTAGTTTTGTTTTGTGATGTGAAGGTACGTTTTAATTTCTTCGTCAAGATCAACAAGAATAGCCTCTTTTTCAGGCAATTCGGGAACGATTTCGAGCGAAGCGGCTAAAGTTTCCGAGCAAATATAGTTGAAATTATTATTTACAGCAGCGTTAAGCAATTGATTTGCACTGATTTTAACGTTGATTTTGTCGGTTACTTCAAAATTCTTGTCTTTTCGCATGTTTTGAATGCGGTTGACAAGCTCACGCGCAAGGCCCTCCGCACGCAGATTTTCCGTAATCTCAGTATCTAAAGCAACTGTCAAACGTCCGTCAGTAGCCACTTGCCAACCCGGAACATCGTCAACCAAAATTTCTACTTCGTTTCGCTCAATACGGGTTGTTTCGCCTTCGAGTTGTAAATCAAAATAGCCTTGTTGCTCGAGCAGGGCAATATCTTCTTGCGAAAATGCGGCAATGGCAGCGGCGGCAGCTTTCATCTGTTTCCCGAGTTTTTTGCCTAGAAGTTGAAAGTTGGCTTTGATTTTCTTTACAAAAACACCCGACTCGGTTACATATTCTACCTCTTTTACATTGACCTCGGCTAGCAATAGATGTTTGACTTGCTCCATGCGGCTGCGGAAATTTTCATCAAGCACCGGAACCATGATGCGACCAAGCGGCTGGCGGGCGCGGATATTGACTTCTTTGCGTTTGCGGATAGAGTGCACAAGCGTTGAGTATTGTTGCGCCAACTCCATGCGCGCTTCCAGTTCGAGATCAATTGCGTTTGCATTTGCCGCAGGAAGCAGGGATAAATGAACCGATTCTGTGGCAGCAGCATTCAAATCGCGGAACAGGCGGTCGGCAAAAAACGGAGCAAACGGCGCCATGAGTTGCGCCAATGTAGAAAGGCATTCGTGCAAGGTAGCGTAAGCCGATTGTTTGTCTTCTGTCAATTCCCCTTTCCAGAAACGACGGCGCGAGAGGCGCACATACCAGTTTGATAAATGCGCATCGACAAAATCTTCGATGGCCCGTGCGGCTGGCGTTGGATCGTAATCGTTCAAACGCTCCGATACGGTTTTAACAAGACTATTGAGTTTAGAAATGATCCAACGATCAAGTTCTGGGCGTTTGCTCAATTCGGTTTGGTTTTTGTCCGAAACAACAAACCCGTCGATGTTCGCATAAAGTGCAAAAAACGAATACGTGTTGTAAAGCGTTCCAAAAAGCGAGCGTTGAATTTCTGTGATTCCAGCAGGATCAAATTTTAAATTGTCCCACGGATCTGCGTTTGAAATCATGTACCAGCGCGTCGCATCTGGGCCGTATTGATTGAGTGTATCGAACGGATCGGCGGCATTGCCCAAACGCTTCGACATTTTATTGCCGTTTTTGTCGAGCACAAGCCCGTTTGAAATAACGTTTTTATAGGCCACGTTATCAAACAACATCACACCAATCGCATGCAGTGTATAAAACCAACCGCGTGTTTGGTCAACACCTTCGGCGATATAATCGGCAGGAAAATATTTTCGTTCGTCAACTAACGCTTTGTTTTCAAACGGATAATGCAATTGTGCATACGGCATCGCACCAGAATCGAACCACACATCAATCAAATCCGTTTCGCGGAATAATTTTTTTCCGTTGCGTTCTAGAATGATGTTGTCGGAATACGGACGGTGTAAATCAAATCCTTCGTAATTTTCTTTTGAAAAATCGCCAACGGTAAATTTCGCAAGCGGATTTTCGGTCATGAATCCGGCAGCGATTGAACGATCAATTTCTGCTTTCAATTCTTCGACCGATCCGATGCAAAGTTCTTCGGTTTCATCTTCATCGCGCCAAATCGGAAGTGGGATTCCCCAATAACGCGAGCGCGATAAATTCCAGTCTTGCAAATTGTTCAACCATTCACCAAAGCGTCCTGTTCCGGTACTTTCGGGCCGCCAACCAATGGTTTGATTGAGTTCGGCCATGCGTTCTTTTTTGGCCGAGGCGCGAATAAACCAACTATCGAGCGGGTAATACAAAACCGGTTTATCGGTACGCCAGCAATGTGGATAATTGTGTTCGTACGATTCTTTTTTGAAGAGTTTTCCTTCGTTCTGCAATTTCAACACAATCCGTTCGTCAACACTCAAATAGCTGAGTTTGCTCGTATCGGAAATGATGAACTGCATGTATTGTTTTTGCTTTTCGAGATCGGCTGCTTTTTGTTCGGCACTCAAATAATCTTCTTTTACAAATTCGCCCGCCAAACCAAATTGTGGGTCGTTTACTTCCGAACGAAATTTGCCGCGCAAGTCAACGAGCGGAACTAATTTTTCGTTTTCGTCCATCACGAGCATGGGCGGAACACCTGCCGCTTTTGCTGCGCGCATATCATCGGCACCAAATGTTGGCGCAATGTGTACGATTCCTGTTCCATCGCTCGTGGTTACAAAATCTCCGGCAATGACTTGAAATGCAGCTTCTGGATTTTCGTGCGGCAACACATAAGGCAACAGTTGTTCGTAACGTAAACCCACCAAATCGGCACCATTCATTTCGCCCAAAACTGCAAACGGAATATTTTTATCGCCCGTTTTGTAGTCTTCAAATTTTAGTTCTGCATTTTTTGCCGGAAAATATTTTTCGAGCAAGTCTTTTGCCAAGACAACCGACACCACTTGATGCGAAAATGGATTGATTGTTTTGACTAAAACGTATTGGATTTTATTTCCAACAGCAAGCGCAGTATTGGAAGGCAAGGTCCACGGAGTAGTTGTCCAAGCAAGGATGTAAACTGGTTCTGTTGTGGTTTGAAAAACTGCCGCAGCATTTTTGTTTGTGTTGTTGGCTGGCAACTTCACACGAAACATAGCAATAGCAGAACGATCTTTTACGGGGCGATAACAACCGGGCTGATTTAATTCGTGCGAAGAAAGTCCTGTTCCGGCTGCAGGCGAATACGGCTGAATGGTGTAGCCTTTATAAAGCAATTCTTTTTTGTAGAGTTGTTGCAAGAGCCACCAAACACTTTCGATGTATTTATTTTCGTAAGTGATGTAAGGATTTTGCATATCCACCCAATAGCCCATTTGCCGTGTAAGTGCTTCCCACCGGTCGGTGTAGCGCATGACAGTTTCGCGGCATTTGTGGTTGTATTCGTCAACAGAGATTTTTTTACCAATATCTTCTTTGGTAATTCCCAGTTCTTTTTCGACGCTGAGTTCGATGGGCAAGCCGTGTGTATCCCAGCCCGCTTTGCGGCGCACTTGCTTGCCTTGCAAGGTTTGCCAACGACAGAAAATATCTTTGAGTGTACGCGACATCACGTGGTGAATACCGGGCATACCATTGGCAGAAGGTGGTCCTTCGTAAAAAACAAACGGTGTAGCGCCTTCGCGCGAGGAAACGCTTTTTTCAAAAACAGATAAACGATCCCAATCGGCCAAAACTTCTTCAGCGATTTTAGGAAGGTTGAGGGTAGAATATTCTGGGTACTGATTCATAGCCCGCGAAATTACGGAAAAAGCGGTGGATGATGGATGCGTGGAAAAGGAACTATTTTTTGTTTTTTAAATGCTTCTGCTTATTTTTATAGAAATAATTCTGCCATGGCAACAATCGATTCTATACGAAACGGGATCATTGATAAACTCATGACGATTTCGGATAAGACCTATCTTATGGCCTTACATGATCTCGTTGAACGAAGTGCTGTTGATCAAGACTCCATCAAATTAAGCAAGGAGCAACTCTTAATGCTTGAATCTAGTGAGGAAGACATTAAAAATGGAAAACTTGTCTCACAAGATGAATTGGATAAGGCAGATCTAAAATGGCTGAACGCGTTGTAGTCTGGACCAAAACAGCCATGCAGCAGCGAAGGGCAATTTTGTTTTACTGGACAAAAAGAAATGGTTCAACTGCATACGCTGAACGTTTGATTTCGTTGATAGCTAAACAGCTTAAAATTATTGTCCGCCACCCACAAGCATTTCCACTCGCTCAATTCCCGTCAACTCATACTTCTGTTCTTGGTTATTACAGCATTTATTATAAAATACTCCACACCAAATTATCGTTACCGCATTTTGGGACAATCGTCAAAACCCGAAACGACTCTTTGAGTTATTAAAGAATATGCCTTGAGTTTTTCTTTTGATTTGCTATTCCACAACAATACGGCAAACGACTAAAAAACGAAAAAGACAAAAAGCGATGCATTCTTTTTCATGATAGACTGTGCGCGCAAGCTAATTTTAAAAACCCATATACTCTTGCGGATCAACGGGTGTTCCGTTGTACCACAATTCAAAATGCAAATGTGGGCCGGTGCTTTGTTCGCCCGAATTTCCAATAACGGCAATGGGTTCACCCGCTTTTACATATTGTCCGGTTTTTTTGAGCAGGGCCGAATTGTGTTTGTAAACCGAAATAATATTTCCGCCATGTTGTACTTCAATCACATAGCCAAACTCTGAAGTCCAGCCCGAAGAAATAACCGTTCCATCTAACGTTGCTTTAATGGCTTCGTTTTCGGCGGCAGCCACATCCACACCAAAATGTTCTTCTGTAGCATTGAATGCGCTGGTTACTGGGCCTTTTACGGGTGCAAAAAAGAAAAAGGAATTGATGCCCCCCCGCTTATTCCCGCCCTGCGTAAGCGTGTATTGATCCTGCGATTCGATTTCTTCGCGAAGCATCGAGTCTTCTTTTGACGGACGGAAGTTGAGGTTGGAATAATTTTTTGTGGTGTCTTTCGGGTTTGCCGGATTTTCGGGCTTGTCGTTTCCACTGAGGATGGTGGCGATATTTTTTAAATATGCTTCCCGCGCTGCAGCCTCTCGCTCAATCGAATCGCTACGCAACATCATTTTATCAATATCGCGACGCATCTGCACATCGGCATAGCCCGGAATGTACTCGCGCAAAGGTGTAAACGCAACAAGGCTGATGACTAAAATCACCATAACAATACTCACACTACCAATAAGAATCAGAAAGCCCAATGGCGTAAGCCGAAGCGAAAATCGCTCCTCAAACGTATCGTCGTTCATCACCACCAAACGGTAACGATTGCGCAGACGATCGAGCCATTTCCGTTTACCCGAATTGTCAGCCATATTGACAAATATCGAAATAAATTACAGAAAAGACGGACTTCGGCTACGAAGCACGAATAAACCGCAAAAATTGTGGAGGAAAACCCGAATTATTTTGAAATCACAATGCGCATGGTTTGCGCGGCGTGTTGTGAACCCAGAATACGAATCAGGTATGTGCCTTCGGCCAACGAAGAAAGATCGAGCGTTTGTTGTTGTCCTGTTTCTACTTGCTTACGGCAGAAAACCAACTGGCCCGTTAGGTCATATACTTCAACAACATCGCCTGCCGTTATTTTTCCGCCAATGGTAAACATGCCCGAAGAAGGTGAAGGGAAAACCGTATGTGTTTCTTCACTAATCTTAAACTCTACTGGCTTTATTTCGCTAAAACTTTCTTGCCCGTTGATGTCAACCTGACGCAAGCGATAATAGTTCATTCCAACAGCCGGATTTGGGTCAACGGCTTCGTAATGGAGCATTTGTGTGCTGTTGCCCGCTCCTTCAACACGCGCGATGGTTGTCCAAGAAGTACCGTCAGTTGTACGACGAACCTCGAAATAATCATTGTCCTGTTCAGATGCAGTAACCCAACTGAGGTTGACACGCTGCTGCGTTTCGTCTGCGGCTGCTGTAAAGGATAGAAGTTCAACAGGCAAATTGGTAACCGGAATACCACAAGCGTTATTGCCATACAAAACTGGCGAGCCACCACCATTCCATACAATATAATCGCCATCTAAACCCGAAAGGCTTCCGGTGTTGTAGTCATAATCTATGACGCAAGAAGGACCCGTAAGAAAAGAAAAGTCTGTTCTGAAATAACGGGTAACAGCCGGAACAGGATTGTGCGTAAAATTACCAGAACCATTCCACGACAAATCGTTTGTGAAAAACACATAAATTGGCCCAAAGCCGCATAATGCAGCGTACGTATAGCTACTCGGTGTACAAAATGTTTCCGGCAAAATGATGAAATTGGTATTGGGCGGCATCATTGGAATAGACAAGCCATCGTAAAAAACCGCAGGCGAGCATGGCCCAACAGCAGCATTCATGCTTGCAACAGTAGCGGGCATACTTGTAAAACCAGCTGAATAGTCAATGCTAGCAGGAAACGTATTCCCAAATTGAATGATGTCGGTTGGTACTAAATCTTCATCACGACGAACGGGGAAATACCAACCGCCCGTAGTAAACAACAACAATTCATTTGTTCCTTCACCGCAAACACCATTACACGCGTTGATGTATCCGGTAATAAGTTGCGGACAAGGAGAACATGCCGCAGAAGTCGTAACACTTCCAGTAAGCACCGAACTGGTCAAGTAATTTTCGCCGCAAGCCGTTCCATTGTATTCAACAATTGCAAAATGATAGGTCGTAGAAGGAGAAAGCCCAGAGATTAAGAGGTTATTTCCAGATGAATTGTGAACCACATATTGCCCAACAGCCGTTTGTCCGGTAGCTCCAAAAATAGGCGCTGCAGAATATGAAACTTGGTCGGTTGGGAGAACAGAAACCGCACTCCCTTGGCGAACCACAACAATGCGGCGCGAACCATTGCCTGCTGTCCATGAGAGGCGAACACCGTTGCAAGAGGGAAACCAGAATTGCAAATTGCTTGCGGCAATGGTTGGTTCAGCAGGAAGAGCGCAGGCACTCGTTGTTGGTGTAATGGAAATATTATCCAGCGCAAATTCATCGCGCGATGGAGAACTCGCCAAATCGTTAACCGTCCAACGCAGGTAATAAAAACCGCCGTTGGGGATATTCAGGTTTGAAATGGTAATGGTGCGGTTGATTGAATTCCATGTCGCTGCACCAAGAAGTTCTGGTGTACGGTAATCCAAGGCATAGCTTGTGGTATAATTTGCGTTGTTTGCAGAATAAGCAAAAGCAACGGTTTCGCTATTGTCTTGATCGTTGTAATAAAAAACATCATACGAAACAACCAACTGAGTAATCGTGCTTCCTGTGCTATTGACCATGCGGAGGTAAACGTAACCAACCGTCATGTCTGTTGGTGTTTGTTGAATACCAAGCGCACGGTTTACACCTGCTGTGTTATCAACATCAAATCCGTACACCCCACCAGTAGTAACACCGCCAGCACTTGCACCACGTGCGTAGTCGGCTCCGGCACTAGTTCCACCAAAGGCAACAGCACCATCGCTCAGGCCTGTAAAAGCCCAGGCATTGCTGCTCAATTGCCCAGCAACAGGAGCTGGTTGTACGTTTCCGGCAGCAGCAGTATATGCTCCATTATTGACATTGGCAAGCGTGGCATCGAACGTGATCGTATGCGCAGTACTCAACGTTGTAAGCGACAATTGTGCTTTGAGCGGGTTCATGTTCATTATTGCCGCTAAAACAATAATGAAGCGTAATCTTGTTTTCATGCGTTTGAGTGTTGATCGTGTTTGGGTCACGATGGGATCATCTCTGCACAGAACGTGTTCAGGGAGCGCAATTTAGAATAATTTTTCGATAAAACAAGTCTAGTGTTTGACAAAAACCTCATAAACATCGACCAAAGCCCTGAAAACATTGGGTGCAGCTTTTTTCAACCGTCATTTTGTCAGTTTGCGTGGGGCAACCATTCTCGCGAGGCTGCGTCTTTATATGAAAGGAATACACTATTTTTGTTGTTCTGGCTGTATCGCCCCTAAGTTTCTGTTTTTCGTGATCCAACGCATTCCCACATATTTTTGCGCTTTTGCGCTTTTTGCGGCAAGCCTGTTGTTTGCTGCCTGTTCAACAAAGAAAAACACCTTTGTTTCGCGGAATTACCACAACCTAACATCGCGTTACAATGGGTATTTCTATGCGAAAGAGTCGATGAAGGATGCGAAGGACAAAGTTGAGCGGAGCTATGTAGATGACTATTCGCAGGTTATTCCGCTTTGGAAAATGCCCAATACACCAGAAACAAAAGGTTGTTATCCAGATTTAGAAAAAGCAATCAAAAAATCGACGATGGTGATTGAGCGCCATGCGATTACCAATAAACGCGGGGAGGAAATTGCGGGGGCTGTGAAATGGATTGATGAAAACTACATGATCATCGGGATTGCGCGCTATTACAAAGGCGAATACATGGCGGCACTCGATATTTTTGAATACGTTTCGCAAAAATATGCCGATATGCCAACACGCTACGAGGCATTACTTTGGCAAGCGAAAACACAATTAGAACTCGGCGATTATACCGCATGCGAATCCTTGCTAGATCTGGTTGCAAACGATAAAGCATGCCCCGAAAAATTGCTCCCAGAAATTAAAGCGGCTTATGCCGATTTATATGCGCATACAGGCAATTATCCACTAGCCATTAAATACTTAGAAGAAGCTATTCCGCTCACCAAAAGCAAAAAACAGCGTACGCGTTTTATGTTTGTTTTGGCGCAATTGCACGAAAAAACAAAGCAGCCTAAAAAGGCATCGGAACAGTATGCCAAAGTCATTGCAATGAATCCAACGTACGATATGCTTTTCAATGCGCGCCTCAACCGTGCGCGCCTGAGCGGTAGCGAACCCAAACGCCGAAGCGAAGCAAAAAAAGAGTTGGAGAAAATGTTGAATGACGAAAAAAATAATGAGTATCAGGATCAGATTTTTTATACGCTTGCTACCATTGAGATGAATGTTCCGAATAAAAATGCGGCCCTGAATTATTACAAAAAATCTGTTGCGGCAAGTGTAGGAAACAACCAACAAAAAGCCCTTTCATACCTCGGTATTGGTGATTTGTATTTTGAGCAACCGGATTACAAAAACGCCCAAGCGTATTACGATAGCACGATGACGTTGCTGCCAAAATCTTATCCTGATTACAATGCGGTAAGCGAAAAACGGAATAGCCTCAACAATCTTGTTCGCTATTTAAATATTGTAAGCAATGAAGATAGCTTACAACGTATTGCTCGAAATTATGGTTCTGATACTGCGCTTTTATATCCGTTCATCGACAAGTTGATTGCTAAGGTTAAAGAAGACGAAAAGCGTAAAAAAGAGGAACTCGAAAATCGGATTGGGGGGGGAAATAACCCTGTTGTTGGCGGAGGAAATAATCAAGGTGGCGGAAACAACAATCAACCAGGCGGTGCTTGGTATTTTTACAATCCTTCTGCGGTTTCGTTTGGGATCAATGAATTTACGCGCAAGTTTGGAAACCGAAAGTCGGAAGACAATTGGCGGCGCGCAAATAAAGAATCCATTATTGTTGAAGAAGAGGAAGAAGGGGGCGGCCCAACCACGCAAGGCGGTAAAAAAGACGACAAGAAAAATCCAGAAAACGACAATACGGCTCGCGCCTACTACATCAAAAACCTGCCGCTTACCGTTGAAGCCGTAAACAAATCGAACGAATCGATTGCTGATGCGCTTTACAATTTAGGTTCTATTTATAAAGAACAATTGCGCAACAACCAAAAGTCGATTGATGCTTTTGAGGCGCTTTGCTCACGCTTCCCCACGCACAAATACGCCGCGCCTTCGCATTTTCAATTGTACCGTTTGTATCAGTCGCTGTCCAATACCGCCAAAGCAAACGAACACCGCGATTACATTCTTAAATACTTCCCAACTTCGGAGTATGCGGAGATTATCAAAAATCCGAATTACGAAGTAAATCTTCTTGCCTCGCGCGATAAGGTGAATAAGTATTACACCGAAACGTATGAGCTGTACACGACTGGTCGGTATGCGCAAGTCATTTCAAACTGCGCTTATGCCGATACGGCTTTTGGCAAAAACGACCTTGCTCCAAAGTTTGATTACCTGCGCGCCCTCTCGCTTGGCCGCACGCAGGGAACGCCTGCCATGGAAAAAGCATTGACGCAAATCATCATCAAACACCCCAAAGATCCAATCAAAGACGAAGCACAAAAATTGCTCGATCTGATCAATAAACAACGGGGTGGCAATACGACTCAAAAAGTTGATTCGGCTGTTTCTGCCGCACCAAAATTTGTGGACAATGCCGAAACGGAATTTCAGTTTGTGGTCTTTATCAAAACGGGGCAAGGAAACTTAAACGCATTCAAAAATGCCTTGTCTGATTTTAACACACAAAATTTTGCTTCAGAAGGATTGGGTATTCAGGCATTGGTTTATGATGCAAAACTACAAATGGTTGTGGTGAAAAAATTTGCATCGCAAGCCAAAGCACTCGCCTATTACAATTTATTAAAAACGCACCCTGAAGTATTCGCCGAAATTCCAAAAGAAAGCTACGAAGTCATGCTTATCTCCACACAAAATTTGTCAACCGTGTTGCGTGATAAATCGCTTGACGATTACCGGAAATTTTTCGAGACGGTAATTGTTCCAAAAAAATAATTCCAACGATATGCATTACAACCGGCACAAAATTTTGTGCCGGTTTTTTTGTGCTGTGTTTTTTATGTAGTTTTACCATAATTCAAAAACCGAAAAAAGCATGTTCAACGCCAAAAACAACAGTGCTACACGCAGCGCAATACCCGATTCGGGTGCCGTCAATATCATTGGTTCTGGAACAAGTATCGAAGGCGATATTGTTTCGGGTGGCGATATTCGCATCGATGGTTCACTCAAAGGAACCATTCAAACACGTGGCAAATTAGTTGTTGGTCCAACAGGAACTGTTGAAGGAGAAATCACGTGCCGCGATGCCGATATTTCGGGAACGGTTGTGGGAAAAGTTACGGTCAATGAGTTATTGGCCTTGAAAGCAACATCGAAAGTTACAGGCGATATTCAAACCGGAAAGTTGGCGATTGAGCCAGGCGCCGATTTCTCTGGCTCGTGTGGCATGGGTGGTGTGGTGAAAGAAATGAAGCATGACGAACAGCAACCCGCAACAACAACCGAAAAAACCGCTTAACGGTTACGGAAAATATTTGTCCATGGCCACGTATATGGCCGTTATCATTACGCTCGGTACGCTTGGCGGACGTTGGTTAGACGAACATGTTCCGCTAAGCAAAACGCCCATTTGGACGTTGATTCTTTCCTTGTTTTCGGTATTTGCGGCAATCTGGTATTTCATTCGCGATTTTTTGAAACCGAAGCGGTAAACCCTGTTTAAAAAGCAGGTGCTGAATGTGTTCTAGGCATTCGTTCAATTTCCCAGCACGACATTTTGTATCTTTACTTCCTCAACACATGCTCACCATGAAAAAAACCTTACAAACACTTCTCTTCCTGCTTGGTTTAAGCGCTCCGCTTGCGGCGCAGGTATATACCACAACGCCACTCATCACGGGCCTTTCCAATCCGGTTGCGTTTGACATTGCGCCTGATGGGCGTTTTTTCTTGACACAAAAAGGAGGCGTAAGCCTTCCCACCACCAACGCGCAAATCAAAGTGTATTCAGCGGCAGCAGTTTATATTGGTGTTTTTTATGATTTAACCGATTCGGTCAATTGCGATTTTGAGCGCGGCTTGCTCGGCATTACCCTCGATCCCAATTTTGCTACCAACCATTGGGTCTATGTGTATTACAATTACAACGACGATTCGCAAAACGGAAATGGCGATGAACGCATCCGCATTACGCGTTTTACCGAAGTAAACAACGTTGGAACACAACCCACCAATATTTTCGACCTCGATGTTTCTAATTCCATTGCCGGAAATCACGTGGGTGGAAATTTACACTTCATGAATAATGATACTTCACACATCTTTTTCACCATCGGCGATTTAGCTTACCAACAAGGAAATCCAAGCTTGAATTATGCCAATAAATTGACCAATCCTTACGGAAAACATTTGCGCATCAATAAAGATGGATCAATCCCAACCGACAATCCGTTTTACGACGATGGCAATCCGCTCGCAACCAATTGCGATTGGATTTGGAGTTACGGCCACCGCAATCCGTTCGACTTTTGTTTTAGTCCGGTAACCGATTCACTTTATTCTTCCGAAAACGGATGGAATTTTTGGGACGAAATGAATCAAGTAACACGTGGTAAATTTTATGGCTGGGCCGATTGTGAAGGCAATTTTTTGAATAGTTCTTCTTCCAACCCATGCAATGTTCCAAATGCCGTCCTTCCAATCGAAGATTGGGGAAGTCCGCTACCAGCCGTAACCGGAATTTTATATTACAGCAGCCAAGTTATGCCCGAATTTGATAACCATATTTTAATTGCCGACAACGATTATGGACGCATTTACAACATCACACTCGGCAACCCGCCAGCTTACGATCAATTTGTAAGCCGTGTGCAGTGGATGGATGTTGTTTCTGAAAGTGGTGGCTTAACCACCATCAAACAAGGTGCTGATGGTTGTGTTTACGCCATGAAAGGCGGTTACACCAGCAATGGGAAAATTTACAGCATTTGCCCACAAAATTTGGCCATCAACACACCATCAACCGATGCTACCGCTCTTCATCTTGCGCCAAATCCGGTCGAGAATCAAAGTGCCTTGTCGTATCAGTTAACAGAAAGCGGTACTGTTACCGTTCGTGTTGTAGATCTTTCTGGACGCGAAGTGGCGGTTGTTTTTACAGGAACGCAAATGGCTGGTAAGCAACAACTCACCATTGATGCAAAAGCGTTAAATCTAGCTGCTGGAACATATTTCATCACAGTTAATACGGGTGATTCGCAACGTGCAACCAAACTTGTTATCACAAACTAGTTTTTCTATTTTATTCTTTAAAACGGCGGCAAACCTAGATTTGCCGCCGTTTTTTTTGTTCCTGTTTACTCGATTTGATGGAAATTTAACATGGGTCAATGCCCATGTGTTTGGTTTGCACTACTTTTGCAGCATGAAAAAACTACTACTTTTTACTGCGTTTTCTGTTGCGCCTTTGCTCGGATTTTCGCAATGCACCAATCTTTTCTTTTCCGAATATGTTGAAGGTTCTTCCAACAACAAAGCCATCGAGATTTTCAATCCGACAAATGCTACGGTAAACCTAACAAACTATGTTATTTACCGATATAATAACGGCTCTCCAACAGCAACAGATTCGCTCCGTCCGCAAGGAACACTTGCGCCGAACGGTGTTTTTGTAGCAGGAAACTCACAAGCGATTTCGGCAATTACGTCTGTTTCCGATACACTTCACACCATCACCTTATACAATGGCGACGATGCAATCGTCCTCAAACACATTCCTTCCAATACCGTAATCGACATTATTGGGATTATTGGTGTAGATCCTGGCACAAATTGGCCTGTAGGCACTGGTGCTACGAGCGAGTTTACATTGGTGCGCATGCTAGGTGTTCAAGGTGGCGAACTCAATTGGGCCATTGGAGCAACGCAATATGACGTATATCCACAAAACACAACCACGTTTCTTGGCAACCATAGCATGACCCCTTGCTGCCAACAAGCAAGTGGTGTAATTTCTTCTTCCACAAACGTTTCTTGCTTTGGTGGTAACAATGGTAGTGCTACCGTTACTGCAAGCGGTGGAAATACGTTTACTTACAATTGGCTGCAAACAAACAGCACAACAGCAACAGCGAGCGGCCTTGGTGCTGGGCAATATGATTGCGTCGTAACAAACGAATGCGGAACATTTGATACCGTAAGTGTTACCATTAACCAACCAACAAATCTCGTTAGCGTTGTTGATTCTGTTGTCAATCCAACTTGCGCGCAAAGCAACGGATTCCTTTCTGTTACAACCTCTGGCGGAACTTCGGGTTATTCCTATTTGTGGTCAAATGCTGCAACAACAACTTCTATTTCAGGTTTAGCAAGTGGTTCATATACTTGCTTTACACAAGATGCAAATGGTTGTATCGATACGCTTGTATATATCCTCACATCGGCGAACCCGCCAACAGTAACCTTGAGTTTAACCGTGGCCGATACCGTTTGTAATTTTCCAACAAGTTTGATCCTTGGCGGCGAAAGCCCTGCGGGTGGCACGTGGAGCGGCCCGGGTGTAACTGGTAACACGTTTGATCCTGCTGCGGCTGGCTTGGGCTGGGCAATCATCAGCTACGTTTATACCGATTCTAACAACTGTTCGGGCTTGGCGATGGATAGCATTTTCGTAGAAATCTGTATCGGTGTAAACACCATCAGTTCAACTACAAACTGGTCTATTTACCCAAATCCAGCTCAAGAAAACATTACCATCGAATTAGTTGATCTATCAACTATTCGCACCATTGAACTGTTTGATGCAACAGGTCGTTTGGTGATGCAAACAACCGCAACAAGCAGCCGCAACACGATCAACATCGCTTCTTTAGATCGCGGATTTTATCTTGTGAAGTTGGTTGATGCTGAAGGTCAAGTTTTGGGCGTTTCTTCGCTTGTAAAAGAGTAATTACACGATACACGCGCAGTACATGCGCATTGAAAACCCGTTGTGCAAATTGCATGACGGGTTTTTTGTTGTATCTATTTTTTGTTGTTGCGTTATGGATAGAAAAAAAACCATGCGACTACTTTTACTTTTTATATCCGCGCTTAGTATTCTTCAGCTGCACGCCCAACGAAGAACTTCCGCACAACGTTTTTCGTTTTCGTTAGGTATTGTGGCGCACTCGTTTACGCAAACCGAAAAAATGAGTGCTCGTTTTAATGCGGCAGAACACACTGCATTAAAAAAATATACGCCAGCTATAAATGCGCATCTTGATTTTGCCTTGAATCCAGAAGCAAAACCGAACTATAAAATTCAACTCGGTTTCCGAAGCAGTATGACGCCAAACAAAGGCATCGGGCGAGAAATAATGATTGCGTCAATGCCTTGCGCATACTTCTCCTCGCGCTTTCGGGAAGCGTATGTCTATTGCTCTTTTCTTCCCAGCTTAAATTTGGGTGGAAAAAGCATACTGACACTAGCTCCTGGTATTCAATATTCAACCATTGCGCTAACGGTTGATTCCATTGCAGGAGCACCTCCATCCTATATTGGTCCTACAACACACTACAAAAGTCTTGGTCCGGCATTATTACTTGACTGGACTTACGATCTCTCGCGGTTTTTATGCGGCTTGCGATCTGAATATTTTTATGATGTTATGGATCCGAATGGGCCAAGAGATTCGCGCATGAGTAGTCTTTCGTTTACAGCGTTTTGCGGTGTTCGTTTCTGAATTTTCGCCCACACAAAAAAATCCATCTACCTTTGCCGCATGTCAAAAGCATTTTCGCGGTTTCTGATTTTCTTTGGTTTGTTTATTGCACTCACGGGCGCGGGCTTGTGGGCGTGGAATACCTACGCACCTGCCGAAAAAACGCTTTCGTATGCGTGGTATTTGTTTGCCTTTTTTGCTTTGACAACACTTGGTGTGCATGCGTTTTTATTGCGTTCGGGCGAAGCGAAACCGCAGGTATTTATTCGCCGTTTTATGGCCATTACCTCGGCTAAAATGTTTGTTTACCTCATGTTGGCCGTTTTGGTGGCTTTTTCCGACAAAGCACAGGCCCAAGTATCACTTTTTCACTTTTTAGTCTTCTATTTTGTCTTTACGGCATTTGAAGTGGTGAGTTTGTACGGCCATTTCCGCCCACGTTCCAATTAGCACCAAAGCATTCGGCCAACTGTCCTCAAAAACCACCCATTCGTCGGTTATAGCGCATGGTTAGAAAAAACACACTTTTTTCCTTCCACTAGCCAAAAGAATTGCCTAGATTTGCACCCGAATTTCAGGAGGTAACCGTTTTATCTCCATTAATAGACTCAGAATCAATGCGTTCCAACGCTATTTTTGCCCGTCTAGCACTTTTTATCAGCACCTTGCTGATTCCTGCGCTCACGTTCGCTTACGAACCAGAAGAAAAAGAACATAAAGCCAATGCCGATACAGCCGTTCATCGCGGCGAAATGGGCAATGGCGGTGAAGAATCTGCCAAGTTTAATCCCGGCGAGATGATCATGGATCACATTGCCGACGAACATGGTTGGCATTTGTGGGGGCATACCACCGTTCCGCTTCCTGTTATCTTGAAAACAGACAAAGGATTTGAGTTTTTCTCTTCTGGAAATCTGGTTGATGAGCATCACAATCCACAAGTTTATCAAGGAACACATTATGCCTATGCACTTGAGCATGGCCACATCAAAATTGTAACCGATCTCGGTGGCGGACAATTTGAAGTAAACGAAGAAGCTTCAAAACACGTTCTTGATTTCTCCATTACGAAAAACGTTGTTACACTTTTTGTCGTTGTTCTTATTCTCTGCCTCGTTATGTTTTCTGTGGCCAAAGCATACAAACGCAATCCCGGACAAGCACCACGTGGTCTTCAATCATTTATTGAGCCGCTCGTAATTTTTGTTCGCGATGATGTTGCTCGCCCAAGCATTGGACACAAATACGAAAAGTTCATGCCGTATTTGCTCACGGTATTCTTCTTTATTTTGATTGCAAACTTGCTTGGCCTTGTTCCGATCATGCCGGGCGGAGCAAACTTTACCGGAAATATTGCCGTTCCTCTTGTGTTGGCAACAATCACCTTTGTAATTACTTTAATTAATAGTAATGGCCATTACTGGCGACACATTTTTGCTATGCCCGGTGTTCCGGTTGGTGTATTAGTAATTCTCACGCCAATTGAAATCCTTGGTGTTTTCCTTCGTCCGTTTGTCTTGATGATCCGACTTTTCGCGAACATCTCAGCTGGTCACATCATCGCATTAGCTTTTTACAGCCTCATTTTCACCTTTGCAAAAGGAGGCGAAAGTCCAGTTGCTGGCTACGGAGTTTCAATCGTAACCGTTCTTTTTACGGTCTTTATGATGTTTATGGAACTGCTTGTGGCGTTTTTGCAAGCGTATGTGTTTACACTACTCTCTGCGATCTATTTCGGATCGGCAGTTGAAGAACACCACGGCGATCATGACCATGCCGAAGATTTCGACGGCAAGCCAAACCAACACGGTCCGGCAACAATTAACGCGTAATTTTTTTTCACCCAAATAAAACCAAACAAAATGGATTCAATCACACTTCTTGAAGCAACAACCGGACAAGGTATTGCTGCTCTCGGTGCTGGTGTAGCTGCTCTCGGAGCAGGTGTCGGTATCGGTCGTATTGGTGGTTCAGCGCTCGAGTCAATCGCTCGTCAGCCTGAAGCTGCTGGCGACATTCGCGCCAACATGATTTTGACCGCCGCTCTCGTTGAGGGTGCAGCCTTCTTCGCGATGGTTGTTGGTCTTCTCGTTGTTCTTAACTAAGAACAAACACCAAAACGGAACAACATCAACTGCAACGGATGGTTGCAGTTGATGTACTCCAAAAACCAGTTTGAAACAAACTACGGCAACCGCCAAAAATATTTCATACCATGGATTTGATTACACCCGGCATAGGACTCGTATTTTGGATGACACTCGTCTTCCTCATCGTTCTATTCATCCTCAAAAAATTTGCATGGAAGCCGATTCTGAACATGATC
>JAAFIA010000010.1 GCA_013298545.1 Bacteroidota bacterium
AACACAAAGAAACCGTACTTCAAACCTCACGAGTATCTGCGGGGGGACGTCCACAAATCGTGCGAAGTTGTAATGAAAATGAGCTAACCGGCCTCAATCGTCAGGCTCATTTTCATTGCAATTTGGCAATAAAAAACAAACCCGCTACCTAATTCCTTGATATACTTAAAACCGTCTGTATTAGGCGTTATTCCTGAGATTAACGCCACTACGCTATTTACTTTTTCGGTCAGAACTGTATTGTTTTTCTTATCGAAGGTAAAACCATCGGGGAAAAGGAATTTTTGCAACGTATTACGGGCCATAAAATCCCCATTTTGCCACAATAGCGGTAGATTCAGAGCAAGTTCGATGTATTTATTTATCTGTTTTTCGCGGTCAGAAGTTTTTTTGTTGCTTTTGTTCATTTGGTGTTCAATTTGCTCTTTTTCGGCTGAATATTTCCCCCCAAAGGTGGCAAACTGATCCTTTGTGATTTCGCCCAAAACAAACCTTTCTTCAATCAACGAAATTTTGTTTTCTAGTTCTGCTTTTGCTTTGCGAAGCAGGGTAATTTGTTCGCCGTTTGTTTGCGTGAGCTTTTCCACCTTTTCCAAAATCAGGTTTTTTATTATGGCTACGTTTTGGGGGCGCAACTGAAACAGGCTAAGTATTTCTAAAAAGGCAGTATTCACTTTTTTCGCGGAATAGTTGCTTTGGCATCCCTTCGTATAACATTTGTAATAGTCGATATTCTTACGTTTATCTATGAAGCCTGAAAGCGGCTTACCACAGATTGCACATTTAGCCGTTCCCTTTAGGGCTATTTCTTTGCGCTGCGTATTCCATTTGCGACACTTCAAGGGGATTCTTTTTTTTGCGTTTACGGCTAAAAATAAATCCATCGAAACAAGCGGCTCGTGTTGGGCCTTGAAAATTTCGTTTGGTTGGTGTAAGGAAGAAATATACCCGCAATAGATGGTATTTTTAAATAACCAGTTCAAGGTCGAAACTCCCATGCGTTTTTTTTCCCATCCGGCAGCCAAAAGCCGTTCCCGTATTTCCGTATCGGTAATTAATTCGCTCGCTTTCCATTGGAAGGCTAATTTAATCAAGGGAGCATATTTAGGGCAAGGGATCATTTCCCGTTTAGCTATTCTTTTATAGCCTATGGGTGTTTTCATACACCAGATACCCTCTTTCATTCTAGCTTTTGATCCCGCTACGATTCTTTCCCGTCTTAACTGGTTATCCTGATGGGCCATTAAAAACATGATATTTTGCATAAACTCCCCGTTATGTGTACGGGAATCGAAATCCTGCAAGACGGAAATAATAAAAATTCCATGCTCACGTAATTTTGTGGCAATACTTATGGCACTAATACCCGAACGGGAAAACCGTTCGATAGAATAAACGATAATGTATGTAGCCTTGTGTTTTTTAGCAAAGGCGATCATTTCCGTAAACTCCTTACGTTCGTCGGTTTTAGCAGATTCAAACGTACCGCCAAAAACTGCAATAACGTTCAGTTTTTTTTCGATTCCTTTTTTCTCGCACCCTTCCAACTGTGTAGCAAGCGAAGTATTTGTAATTTGTACGACATCCGATACACGGGTATAAATTACTGCTAAATTATTTTCAATCACTTGTACTTTATCTTTTCCTTTTGCGAACTGCAAAAGCAAATTATTCGGGTCTAATTTTTGGATTGAATTATTGGTGTTTTTCATATTGCTTGGTTTTAAATGGTGTTTACTTGACTTGTTGCCCAGTTTGGTTGAAATATATCGGCCACATATAGTATTTTAGTTCCTTTCAGATTGCACAAATCCCACAAGCGCACAAATCGACGACAATTAAATTTGGGCAAATTGTCGAACGTATAAACAAGAATATAGTTGATATTATTTTGCGCTATAAAAAGTAGCATCTTATCAAACTCTTTAAGGTTCTCATCTCTAGTAGTACCGCCAAAATTTGCGGTAATTTTTAAATTATGCCGATCCCCGAATTGGTTAAACTCCTTTAATTGCGATTCAATACATACTTGCCCAGCCCGTAAATGGTCGCCAGTTTTGATATAAGTAACGGCAAGTTTTTGTTTTGGGGTCTTACAAACTTCTACACCTTTTGTAGATTGGAAGTTTTCGGATGTACTTAGGTTGTTTTTCATGTTATTTGGTTTTTTGGTTTAAAGATTTTCGTTTGGAGGATCAACAGCCAAGAGAATATCAACAAACTGGTTAAGTTGTTGCATAAGTTCGTTTACTTGTTCGTCTGATAGATCCGACAAGCCGTATTTTGTTTTAATGGCTTGTAAGTCGATTTGATTTTTTGAATTTTCCACTTGTCAACTTCACTAAAACGCAATCCTATTTTTAAGGTCTTGCATTTTTTTCGTCTTCGTCGCGCCGATTGGTCGGAGCGTTTTTCTTTTCTATTTCTTTCTACACTTGGAAGGTATTTTATTTGCTTTTCAAAGAACGAAACGGGCCATTTTGCCCCCTTTTGTCCTTTTAAATTACGCAATAAAAATAGCCTTACCAATTAATCTGCTTCGGGTTGAATTTCAGCAGTTTAGAGCTTGTTAAATGTGCCCTAGTCAATGCCTAAAAAATGCTGATTTGTCAATAAATACAACCCAATCAGCCGTTTTCAATTGCTCTGTTTCGCCCCCTTTTTTCCTTGCTTGGCTCTCTTTCTGTTTCTCTTTCTTTCGCTCTCTTTTTGTTTCTCTAAAGTTTGATTTTTACCGTGTTCTGAATCTTTACAATTTCGCCGTTATGTTTTACGATGGAAATACTTTGGTAGTTACTTTCAGCCAAAATATCCACGATCTTTTTTTGTGTATCAACTTCGCGGATTAATTCTACACAATCTATTTTTTTGTTTGAGAATTTTACGGTGATGGATTTATATTTTTTGCTTTGAATGAGGGTTAAAATTTGTTGTTCCTCAAGGGAGTAATATTTTAGTGCCGTAGCAATTTGGGAAAATCGTTTTTCGCCGAGTATATCCGCAAGAAGTCCGGTAATTGATATTTTTAAATGTGTGCTTGTATTAAGTTTTCGGATTTCGTTTTTGTCTAGTTGATTCAATCCGTCTTCGGGTAGCGGTAAAAATGATCCGTCTATAAAAACGGCTAAGGAAACGAACTGCTTTTTTTGGATCGCTTCTGCGATTAGCAATTGAAAAATAGAAATCGTTTTTTCGCCGTGTTTGTGCTTTTTCCATTCCCCCGCGTTGATGTAGTGTTTAAGGTTTTCTGCTTCTCTTTTGTCAATATCCAATTTGTCAATAAAGGAGGGTAGCTTTTCGAGTTTCTCAAAAATAGAAAATTCGGTTTCGGAGTGTGTGATGGATTGGCGTAGGGTAACGATGGCGGCAACGTTTAAACCAAAACCGCGAAGCTGTTGTACAAGCCGAAGCCAAATAAAATTCTCAAAGGTGAATTTGTGGCGTTTCCTAATAGTTGGGTCGTGGTCAATTGGAACAATTAATCCGCTCCTAATCCATTCTTTTAAAAGTTGTGGCGAAATATCTAAATCGGAACTGCTTAACGTGTAGTCTTCCGTTAAGAGGCTTAAAAGTTCTTTTGCTTTTTGGGTGGTTTTGTTATCAAAAAACCGAGCCAATGTATTTTCTGTCTGCTTCATATCAAATTCCTTTGTATAAAGTTAATAAAAGTATTTTTACTAACCAAGTTTACGGCAATTTATTTTACAAAAAGAAAACTAAAACCAGTTGATTTATGGATTATGTAGCAGCAATTCAGCAGCACAATAAAACAACCGTCCGCCATTGTTCTACCTTTGCGCTACCATTGTTCGCTTATGGGCTTAAAGACGGCTTAGGGACACACCCTAGAACATCAATAAAATCAAGGGTTTTATGTTTTGGACCGTCTTTGGAACACAAGTCTTGCACCAAGAACGCTCCAAGAACACACCTAGAACATTTAAAAAGTCCGTATTTGTTGGGTGGTGCGTTCTTAGATTTCTCTTGGAACATTGTTTTGCGTGTTTTTGTGTTCCAAAGCCTTTGGGTGCATCCTTGAGGACATTAAAAACGGGTTTGAGGGGCTAAAACTGGGGGTCTTTTCGTGTTGTGGAGTTCTAGGATAGGCGGGAACGGTTCTAGGGTGCTTTGATCCGCCGTTGGAATTGAACGCATAAACCGTAAAAGGATTGTTTTCTTGCTTGTTTGGTTCTGTGGTGTTTGTGGATTGTTCCAAATGGATATAAAAAAAGCCAACTTATTAAAAGTTGGCCTTAGACCCGGACTAAAAAAGTAGTTTATTTTCTGCAAAGCTGCATGATGGATCAGCCGTAAGTCAAAACGGGTCTTGCGTAAGGGTATAAAAAAACCGCCTGAACGATCAGGCGGCGGTATGCAATAGCGAAAAAATAAACTTAGTGGATTATCTGCCGTGCTTTGTTGGCAGCGTTTGGCGTTAGCTTGCTTCGGATTGCGGCTATTAGCGTGTCAAAATCCTTTTCAAGTTTAGCAATTTCGTTTAGACTGAGGTAGTAGGCGTTTTCGTATTTCAGTTCTTGCAGATACAAATTAAGCCAGCCTCGTTTTTTTAATTTGTAGAGGATATATATTTCAAAAGCACGGGCAAAAATTTCGTTTCGCCGATACCAGTAGTCATTTGCTTTTGCCTTTGCTTTTAATCGAATGTAATAGGTGGACAGTTCGTTACCGGACGAGGACCAGATAATGCCTTTCAAAATTTTCTCCATCAAACCGCGAAGGTTCTTTTTTGCGATTAAGCTATTATTTACGTTCGTACTGGTTGACCCGCCACCCGTAAGGGCTTCTTTTCCATTGGACATCGGATCAATATAATATCCGGCAAAATAGTCTAAAGCATGGCCGTACTCGTGTGCAAGAGATCCAACACCACCCGAACGCATCAACCGCTCTTCGCGTTTTACTTTACTGGCCTTAATCCTTGCCGCAGATTCACGTTTAAAGCGCGTTAAATTGATAACAAAGGTACTCGGCTCAAAGTGTGCTAATGCTTTTCCTGATCCACGCGCACCGAATGCCATTGACAAAATTTTATGAAATCCGATTTGTTTGGAAGAAAATCCTAGAATAGTTTGCAAATCAAAAAAAGCAAGAGCCGCCCCGTTTAGATAATTTAGGCGGTCTAACTGATTCAACCAGTTTCCATACTCAATGCCGGAGATGGCAAAGTAATCTTGAAAATATCGTTCGCTCGATGGATCAAAGTTGGATGGTATTTTTTGCCCCTTTCTTATATCGGTATTTTGATCGTTAAACAAAACTTTCATATCCTTTTTATTCCAGTATCGGTCAATCATTCCTCGTGGGGCTGTTTTGCCGCGATCCGTTAGTTTACCAAGTTGGTTGTTTGGTAACAAACGTTCTAGGTCTTGATAGGTTTCTAGTTCCTCGACTTGATTGGAAAACGCTAGATTAATTAGCCCGCCTTGTGGCATGGCGGAAATAGCCAAATTCAGTTTAAAGATCATGTAATCTTTTTTCACCTTTTCGGATTCATTTCTTACGGTTGTGTTTTTGATTTTGACAAGCGCGGCGCGAATTTCTCTAACGCCTCTTTTTCCCTCTAGCCTGTAAAATTCTTGTTTAGCTTGCTCGATGTTCATTTTTTTCGTTTTTTAAAGGTTGACTTTTTACTACTTCTGCTTACTAATTTACTTGCGCCCCACAGGGCTAAAGCTGTTAGCCCAAGTCCAAGTCCTAGATTTGAGTTTGGCTTTTCTGTTGGGCTTTCTTTTTTTGGGCTTGTTTGTGGTGGCGGTTGGTTTGATGGTGATTTGTTTTCCTTGCTTACTTGAATGGGTGGGCCACCGCGAATTTTGGAAATGGTCGCCGCGTTTTTTTCAATGCCTATACGGTAGTGTTCGCGGTTATCCCCGTTTGCTTCGCTGATATAGGGCGAAAGGGAAATACTTTTAGCGTAGGCGTTGACATCATTGGAAAGGGCCGCACTAGATTTGTATTTGCTCGAAATTAACCGTGCATGATCGGCAAAGCCATCGGCAGCATTTTTATACTTGCGAAACTTCAGCCCTGAAGATTTAGAGGTATAGGACTGACCGTCCCAAAACGTATTTGGATTTCCCCCTGCTGTAATGCCGAAAAAATTAAAAATGTTCTTTGCCATGTACGATGTACCCCACCCGCTTTCTAGTGCGGCCTGGGCCATGATTACAAGCGGATTTAGGCCGAACTGCTTTGCAGCAATTTCGGCCTGTGGATAATAGGTATGTACAAAATTCTGTTGATCGCTTGCGGTGATTCCCGCCAAGCCTATGGCCTCATGTGTGCCAAGTAGTGAAACTCGTTGCTCGTCTTCCATCCCCTCAGTTTTTTAGTTGGTGAATTTTAATTCAATTCCATTCCATTGGATAGCCCCATATTGGCGCGTGTGTTCGTAATTCAAACGCATTAAAATTTGTATGATGCAAAACGATGTTGTAATTATTTAAAAAAGTTACCGCTTCGGTCATGCTATACGGGTCGAAGGTCAAGCACTTGTATTTATGAACTAAGGCTAAATCAATGCGTTCTTTTGAGGTAATTACATGGGCGATCAACTGCGTAAATCCATCGCGATCATATAAACTTTTTGTACTAGTGTCGGTAAACTTGGCCACGATGTCGATAGAATGTAAATCGCAAAACTGTTTGATGGCTTTGTATTGTTCTACAAGTTCTTCGGCCTTGTTTTCATCATCGACACATAAATAAATTACGGCACGGTACTTCATGTTGATTCTCATAGGGCATAAGTATTAAAATTAGTTTATTGCTAATTGTTCTTTTAAATGCTTGGGTAAGACTAAAAACACATCTTTGGCCTTGCACCAGTATCTATTTCCATCGGGTGCAAGAAAGCACACAAACAAGCCCTTTAACGTATTGACACAACCAAGCGGAAAACCAAGTAGCACCCGATCCCTCATGTGTGTAATGGGTTTTAACTGGTCATCCAAAATATAGGTTGCTTTGCGTGTAGCAATTTGCGGCTGCTCTTGCTCAATGCCTGAGAGTTGGGCGTGCATGAATTTTTCGCCCCTTTTTCTACGCACGTCCATTTGTTTTGGGTTGATAAATTCAACTTGCGATTTTGCTACCCAAACCTTGCGTTTGTGCTTTTCAAAAACCGTTTCTACTTCAACAAATATTACGTCTTTGCCCACATCCGTTTTAGCATTTCCGGTGGTCAATCCAATAAGCCGCGAATGTGGAACGGTTTTAATAATATTAGAAATCTCAAACAGACTGGTTTTGTTTGGGGTGCTTCGGATATTGGTTTCATTGTTGGTCAAGACCCAATCTAATTTGGGTACACCGTCGCGTTCAACAGCATAGTTTACACTTGAATCTGTTGAAACACGAGCCATAGCATAAAACGCATTTAATACCGATGGCTGCAATTTTTTCAAATCCTCATTGAGCGAACGGCCATAACGTGCGTTATAGGAATCTACAACAGCTTGAAAATTGGTTATTTCCTTGCCTATGTTTATCAGAGCTTGTGTATCTGTTGCATCCAGTAAAAACAGACTTTGAAACCCTACACGGTTTAAGGTGTTATAGATTCTAACGGCTTGGCTGTTAGCCTGATCTTCGGTAAAGGTTTTATCCTCTTTTTGCTGTCTTCCAGTATCTCTTTTTTTGCCAAAGAAACGCCACAAGAAAATACCACCACCAACCAGTAAACCGTATTTTAATAATTGTCCGATAAGTGCTACCTGTAACATTTTAAAGTAGGTGTTTGTAAGCCTTTGCTTTCGCTACAAGGCTAGGTTTTTCTTTTATGATTTGTGCTAGGCTTATCGTATCTGCATTACCAAGCATATTGTAAATGGTTTGTAATGCTTGAGCGATGGCGGCGGCTTCGTTCTCGTCCTTTGCCTGTACGCCGGAGATTTCTAAATTGAAGTCCATATTTTTTAGTTTTTGTCTGTTTTCAAATCGTTTGTTTTGGCTTTTTTGCACACATCACATTTACAGTCATCCGTCGGCCTCAAAATCGGTATCATCTTCAAAAGGGTTTTCTGCCGTTTCTTGTTCAGGGTTGTCTGTTAGTTCCTGTTCAATATCGTCTGTTTCTTGAGTTTCGGGGTCTTGTGGTGCATCGTATTCAGGTGGGTAATTTTCCGAATTGGTTTGTACAGGTTGGGGGGCTTGCGTTTTGGGGGCTTGCGCCTGTGGGGTGGGGTTTGCTTGTTTTACCGTTTGGGCGGTTTTTTGTTGCGCTTGATTCGTAACTGGTGCGTTTTGTTGTACCACTTTCAAAACGGGTTTATTAGTCGGTGCGCCGCTCACGTTTTGCGCCGGTGTGTTTTTTTCAACATAGTTAAAAATCGCTGCCGCTCCTTTTGGGTTTGTTTGCAAAAAGTAAAGCAGTCCATGTATCTGTAAATAGTTTTGGAAAGGCAAAGACTTTAACGAGGCACAGACCTGATCTGCCGCCTCAAACTGTTTACGCTGCTCCTCACTCGTGTATGTGGGTTTAGGCGTAGAACTTCCAACCTTTACACTTGCGTTTGCTTTTTGCTCTACGGGTTGGTTTTGTTCGTCTGTTGGCGTTGGTACGTTGATAATACCCGCTAACTGCTCATCATTCAAATTAAACGCGGCTTTTAGCAGTTTGGGATTACGTTTGACGAATGATTCCAACCAGTACGATCCCACTTCTACCAAATTCACCCCGCCAACACTTCCAAACTGCGGTCGTTGTTTGATTTCCTTTTCGAGTTTTTCAATATACTCGTCCCTATCGCTGATTTCTTCTTTTAGGTTTTTAATTTCTTTGTCTTTATCCTCTAGCCGAATTTCTTTAATAGCAATATCCATACGGGCGGCGTATTGCTGTGTAAGTAGATCAATGTGCTGCTTGTTTTTCGCTTCGGTCAGTTTCAATAGTTCTTCGCTATTGCTCGTGTTATTGAAGGGAAGTTGAAAAGGCTTTTGTAAATAGTGTTGTTCAGGCCCTGCAAAATAATTTCCGCTCATGGGTTGGGAGTTTTCAAATACTCCTGCAAATCCTTGTACTTGGGTTTGGCTAAAGGCATCTTCGCCAAGTTCAATATAAAAATTGGCCTCTGAATCTTTTACCTTACGCGAATAGCCGCGATATACTTCAATGGTCAATGCCTGTGGACGGTGTGTACGAATAACGTGTGTAATGTCGTTTTGAAAACTAGAAACGCCCATCTTACGCGAAATCACACAAACAGAGTTTCCATGTTTTTCGAGTGAAACGGAATAGTAAGAAGGCAAGCCCCTTGCCTCACGTTCGCGCATCAATTGCGCGATGTCGTCCAATTGTTTAACGGCGGCTTGTTGCTGATTCATGGCAAAGTATTGTTTTTGTTGTGCTTTGAATATGTATCCGTACTAAACGGATCAGTTGGGGTGTATCAAATCCTGTTGCAGTCCGGTAAGAGATTAGCCCTGAAAATTCAGGTGTTGGATTTTCCGCTTGGCCGCGATCTGAGCCGATATAAAAACTGGTATCGCTTTCAATTTCGATGCTTGAAGGATTCCCCACCAAATACACAAAACCATTATCCACACGAAAACTTTTTGCAGTCGGTTCTACATACAAACTCATCGGCTCGTAATAAAAACTCAAAACGCCCATCTGCTGCATTCGCTTGTTTAAAAATTCGATCCAAAAATTTTCGTTCATACTTTTTTGAATTAGTGAATTAGTGAATTGGTGAATTGGTGAATTGGTGAATTGGTGAATTATTGAGTTGGTGAGTTGGTGAATTGGTAAATTTTTTAATTGGTAAATTTTTTTAATTCGCTAATTCACCAACTTTCTAATTCACTAATTTTCTAATTCGCCAACTTTTAAAACTCGTAGGTATATTTTTACTTTGTGTGTGATGGATGCAAAGCCGCTTTTGTCTTGATAATAGCCGCTCAGTAAACAGGCAGGGGTTGTATGTTCGTCCAGCTTTATGTAACTAATTTTTTTCTTTGGTAGCCCGCTAAAGGCCCGAGCTTGAAAACGTGTTAAGGGTGCGCTCGTACCTTCTGAAAACTTTACGCATAATTCACCGCGTAAAGGGGCTATTTGTGCAATGGAAATATAAATCCCAATCACACGGCAAACCTCTAAGGGTAAGCGAAATTCAAAGGCTTTAAAGCCATTGCGGACGGCCTCGATTTCATAAATTAAATAGCCTTGTGTTTGCTTGCAGGTTTTCATTATGCGGATAGTCTTAAATAAATTACTGCGGTATAGGGGTAACTAACTGCTAGTCCTGAATCACGGTAAAGCGTTTTAAATTTCAATCCTGCCGCTTGGTTATCCAGTTCGTAATACAATTCGTCAACTGGTACGCCCAAATCAGCAGTTAGCATCCGAACCTCATACCCATCAGGGAAAATTTCGGTACTGCCGATTGTAACCTTTGAAAGTGTCGAGTTTGCAGCCTCTTTGACTACGTTAATAAAAACACCTGTCAAACGTGCAAAAAGTTTATCCGTTTCAACTTCAATTTGTACTTGCTCGTTTGCAAATTGAATCGTTACCGGAACGGGTTGATATTTGATATTACCGACCATTGTTTTTGATTTTTAGAATTGATAAATTTTTGAATTGGTGAATTGGTGAATGAATTAGTGAATTTTTGAATTAGTGAATTACTGAGTTAGTGAATTGATAAATTTTTAATTCACCAACTTGCCAATTCACTAATTCGCCAATTTTCCAATTCGCCAACTTTCCAATTCACCAATTTTCATTTCGCTCTGTTTCTCTTTCTGTTTCTTCGCTCTAAAAGGTGGGGGCGGGCGGCGCAAAAACTACGCTGATCCACATCTCAAATCCATATCCACCGACTTCCGCCCCCGTTTCCCTTTGTCCTTGTTTAGAATGGAATTACGGATGTTCCGATAAACGTAACACGCATCCAACAAACCGTCGCAGCAGCAGCCGTCGCAAATTTGAACGGCATTTTAATCTCTACTTGCGGTTCAATTACTTTTGCATTTTCCAACTTGAAACTGCAAACCTCTACGTCTTGACGGTCGCGGGTATTGAAAATTTCCGCGTCGATTTGCGGCAAAATTTTCTTGCCCCCCGCTTCGAGTTCAAAATCACCGTTGCGGATAAAGGGCGGGATTAAATAAAAATCTGCCGCTTCTTTTGTTGGGCTTACGGCATAGGCCGTTTTCAATCCTGCAAGCAAAAACCAGTTATCCTTTTCCAGTTTTGAATTGGCAATACTCGCCAACCCCGTCGCTTTCTGATCAGTACCGATAAACATATCAATACTCGATTTGCTTGTTACTTCTTTCACCACATAAAAGCGTTGATCGACTAACTGCAAACGTTTTTTTAATAGTCCCATCCGCACATCTTCGGGCAATTGCCCAAAACGCATTTCCATTTCATAACGGCTTCCGCGTTGCAGGGTGATCGTTTGACCTTGCAAGAGTTTTTTAGCGGCCTTGTACCGCTTGGCAGGGGGCAATTTTTTAATTGCGCCCAAAAGTGAATTAAACGTGTCTGTTTCGATACCGAACAATTCTCCAACGTTTCCAAACTCACCGTCCAACAACATTTCTACTTCATTCATCGTTTTCGGTTTTTTTAAATTTGTTTAATTTTTTGAATTGGCGAATTTTTGAATTTTTGAGTTAGTGAATTTTAGAATTGGTGATTTAGTGATTGGGTGAATTGGTGATTTTTAATTCACCAACTGTCCAATTCACTAATTTTTTAATTCACCAATTCACTAATTTTCCAATTCACCAATTCGTTCCTAGATAATGTCAGCCGTCGATTCTTCTTCTACTTCGTTCCCTGCGAAGGAATTTTCCGAATAAGCATAGTTAGCTGAATTTGATCCTTGCGGGTCTTGCAGGTTTACATCAACTGCGGGGGCGGCATCAATACTGTAATGCGCCTGTCCGTTTTGGATGCCTACCAGTCCCAAGTCGATTACTTCCAAATTATTGGTTTGGGTTGAACCAAGACCGGAAAAAAACTGGTCAACTGCCGGAATCAATCGTGCGCCGGACATAAAACCCGATGCAGCAACGCCATAGCCGACCATTTTGATTTTTGGATTATCGTTCAGCGAAGAAATCACCACGCCCGCCGCCACTTGTACGGCTGCTTTAATCGGGCCGATATACTGCTTTGCTGTTGGCAGGTAGTTATCTACTGCCTTTTCAATCAAACGATCCAAAAGCGATGCACCAAGCAACCCACCTGCTACACAAGCCGAGTTTACAAACTCGTCCTTCATCCTCACGAGCGTTAAACGCTCTTTCCAATTTGCTTTCATTGCTTGTTTTTGTTTTTAACTGCTTCCGCTTATCTTTTGCACGGGTGCGGAAATTAACCCTGCTTTTTTTATCCCGCCTAGAGATAAAGTGTTTTCGTTTTGCCGTTTTTAGTTTTTGGTTTGGATTTGCTTTTCGGTGTGTGGTTTTTTTTACGCGGTTTGGCAGACCCCGTTTTTGTTCCCACCAGTCGAAAAGGTTCTGGTTTTATTTTTTTTGTTTTGACAACCTTACGCGGTTTAGGCGTGGGCTTTTTTGTTTGTTTGGGTTTGGGCTTTGCAGTAGGTTTCTTTTTTGCGCTTGGTGCTGTTTTTGTTTTTCGCGTTGTACTTGCGCTCTGTTTCTGTTTCTTGTTTCTGTTTCTTTTAATCGTACCCAATCCCGAAATCCCTGATAGTTTTTCTTTGCCGCTACTCATCAAAAGCAAACCGCCACTTACAAGAAGAGCCGCCGGAACTGCCCACGCGGGTAAGCCTGTTTCTTCGTTTGGCGGTGGTGGTGGTGGATTTTCACCCGCCCCCTGTCCATCGTTTATAAGTTTTTCGTTTTGCTTTGGTGTTTTTTCGTTTTGATCGCTTGCGCCCGATTTTTTCAAAAGTCGTGAAGGATTTACCTTACTGAGTAATTTTTTTACGTTGACTTTCGAGGCAAAGGCTTTTAGTTTGGCTAAAAAGGGAACACTCGCCGCCGTTGTCGTGGCTGCGCTCACGGGTTCAACCACACCAAAAGAAATACCATTTAAGCCACCCGCTCGACCGCTTAAAATCGTATGCCGGAACGTTTCAGGGCTTCCCTGCAAGACACGCACAAAAATGTGTTCTGCTTCGCTTAATGCGTGTTTGGCTTTGGTATATTCTTCCGTATCGAAACCCTGACTGGCGGCCTGATCGGGCGACAAATAACCCCATTTCAACGTTTCTGCAATCTGAAACAGGTTTGTTTTCATGGCAAGCAAAACACCCGCACGGGCGGCAACCGTTAAAGGATTATACTTTACTAAGGCTTGCCCTGCATCCTTCACGTTCTCTTTTTGATTTTGAACGGCTTCTTTTACACGATCAAAAAATTTACGCTGCCATGCCACACGACCCAAGCCAACAACAACGCCCGATAAGTCGGTTTGATAATCCAAGATTATCGTTTCTTCTGAGCCGCTACCAAGTAATCCGTTTATGCGTGTTTCTTGTTCGCTCAGTCGGCGTAAGGCTTCGTCCCGTTGTGGGGTATGCCAATGCTTTAAGGCGTAGTCGATTAGTTTAAGAAAGGTTTCAGGGTGTTCAACTTCGCGGATCAGTTCGGGATTGCTTTGTACCAGTTCCCGCGTTTTTACTAAATGGTTGTAAATGGCATCCGGTGTGTCCGTGCTGCCAATCCCCGCAAAATCCGACCCGCTCACTAAATCAAGGAGCGGCGAAGATTCGCCAACACCTGAAAGTATGGCTATATCAATACCCGATAAATTTGTTTTGCTTGCCATGTTTCTATTTTTTTCTTGTGTATAAAATGTTCTTTGGTAGTTCTTATCTTGTTTTACTGAAATCGGAAAATCTCGAATTTCAGCAGGTGGTTTTTCGCTATCGAAATAATCTAACACACAGTCCAGAATTATATCGCGTTCTCCATCGTGCGCGATAACGTAGATATGTTGAAAGTGTTCTACGCCCTCATACCGTGCAATGCGTAAACGATGGGGGATGCCAAGCACAGACAAGCAGCAGGAAAGAGTAATAGAAAAATCGTCGCAATCAATTCCGTAACCTGCTAAATTTCCTTCCCAATAGCTGCGGGCAGGTGTGCGTAACTGCTCACGTCCTTTTATATCTTCTAAATAATTGCAACGCGAATACCAAAAGTTCCAAAGGTTGCGGCACGTTTGATAAATTGTTTTTGCTCGCTGTGTGGGTGCAAATTGATTGACTTGATACTGATAGGTTTTTATTACGCCAAATATTTTCTCAATCACTATATCCAAATCCCCATTGGGACGGATAATTGTTTCCTTCCAATCGCATGGCTCAAATAAGCGATCATAGCGTGTACTTTTTATTACGCGCTTTTCGGTGGTGGACACCAAACCCAAATTTCCCAACTTCACTTCCATCGCTTTTTTTATTTGGTGATTTTTTGAGTTAGTGAATTGGCGATTTTTTCAATTCACCAATTCACCAACTGCCCAACTTCACGGTTCAACTTCACTAGTCAACTCCACTTTCCAACTTCACGGTTCAACTTCACTAGTCAACTCCACTTTCCAACTTCACTTTTTTAATTCACTAATTCAAAAATTCACTAACTCACCAATTCGTCAATTCACCAACTCGCCAATTTCCTAAATCGTGAAAATCTTTTCTGCTTTATATGGAATACCATCAGCCTGAGTAAACACTTCCAGTTTTAGTGTCCGGTTTGCTTTTTGTCCTTTTAAGAGCAGGGGAGCAAGCGCGGGTATATTTGTTAAAGGAATAAACAGGTTTACTTTCAACTTTGTACGCGCCCTTTTTTTTATCGCGTGTGTTTCTTCGCTTGGTTCGCTGTTGCCTACCTCGCTATCCATCAAATACACTTTTAAAAGGGGCTGAGTTATGGTAAACGCATGACCCGAAAAATTATCTATCGTGATTTCAGCCCACATTTTTAAACTCGCTTGCTCTATGCCCACAATGGCAACCTGCGTAACGTTTATACTTAATTTTTGGGCGGCATTTGCTAATGAATAAAGCCATGCCGCACCACCCCCGATCAATGCTAATGAAAAAATCATTTTTTAATCTCCTTCCCGCATTCCTCACACGTTGCCTTGTTTTTGGTTTCTCGTACTTCGCGCTGCTTGGCATTGTATCTGTCAATGAGCATACGAATACCAAACC
This sequence comes from Bacteroidota bacterium, assembly GCA_013298545.1. GTDB lineage: Bacteria > Bacteroidota > Bacteroidia > Palsa-965 > Palsa-965. The sequence continues at coordinate 15,165 of JAAFIA010000010.1, forward strand.
ACACAAAACCGCCAATAATGGAACGTATCGTAAAATCTAACATCCCGCCGCTCTCCATGCCTGCCAAAAAAATAGAACTACTTAACAAAATGTCGTCCGTCGTTCCGCTCGTTGCTATGCTTCCCATGTTTTTCATTTGACTTAGTTTTTTGTTTAGTCAAAGGTCTTACATCGAAAAATTACGCGGGATAAATTGGAACAACTTAGGACAACTTTTGCAACTTCGTTTTTTGTAAGTGGTTGAAAAAGTATTTAAACTGGTCATTTTTCACACTCCATTTTTTTCGGTTCAAACATAAAAAATATCTTTTGCTCACGATTTGGCACAAAAAAACCGGACTTCTTTTGTCCGGTTATCCTTGCTTGTTTTAGTGTGCAATTACTTCTTTTTCTTTTTACGTTTTTCTGCTTTAGAAAAGGAATCTTGACCCCATTCCTCGTCGTTGTCTAGCTGATTATCTTTTGTTGCATTTGCAAAGTCTTCCATTTCCTTTTTCTTATTACTCATGTACATACTTTGCAATTCGTCCTCCGTGTAATTCTCCAGTACCATAAATTCAGGTAAGCCTTGATGACTTATAAAGCGTCGAACATTGTCGATGCTCAAATAATGCGAATGCCTAGCATTGAAAAAAATACCCGCATTATGCAACCATTTTTCTATCGTTTTGCGACCAACTTGGTACATACGCTGCAAATCCGCTTTTTTCATAGGCCGGATTCTAAACACAGTTATGCGCCGACGGTTGTAGCTGTCTTCGTCATGGAGCGAATACATAAAAGTTATTTTTTGGAGTTTTTGAAACGGATGTTTTAGGTGTCCTCCGTTTTCTAGGGTTATGCCTTTGAGTAGTTACAATACACGTTCTTTGTTTTTCGTTTGTGCTAATTTTCTCTTGTTCGCCAGTTGTTTCGTTTTGATGGATGTGTAGCCCAGTTCTACGATTAATTTTGCATCCTCTTGGTATGCAATTAGTATAACGCGGCTAACGTGTTAAGGTTGCTTCTATTGTACAAATGGGGGGGATTATTTCACAAGTGTTTGATTTTTTTAACGAATTACAATTTTTTACTATGTACTTCGTTTTGCGAAATTTTATTTTTGGTATTCGTTTCTGCCATACCCGAAATGCAATCCAGTTGTATCTGTTCTGTTTTCTCTGTTATCGCAAATTCAGCTCGTATATGCTTTTTTTCTCCCGCGTGTATTGTTTCACCTGTTAATGCTCCATCATGTGCCAATGTGTCCCCATCTTTTCCCATGCAATAAACTTCTATCAACAGGTTTTTGTAATGCGTGTTTGGGGCTTTATTCGTTATCGAAAATTCTGCTTCGCATAAGGAATCGTTTAGTTTCTTAAACGATAAAATTTTGCCTTCTAAATAATAACGGGATCGTGTTTCGGGATGGATGGTTTTATTGGTGTTATAACACGAAACAATAAACGCAATACCCAAAACTAAAAACGTTCTCATGCGGTTTCGTTTGTAGCATCGTCTATAAAATCATCCGAAAAGTCTTGACACAATTTAATAAGTCTTATCGCATACTCTTTTTCACTTTCCGAAAGTTCGTTTAGATTTTTCGCCGCTAAAACTTCGTAGCAGTCTTGCAAATCGTTAAAGGTGTTTTCAAACCTGCAATGATCCATGTTTGCCATAGTCGGAATTTTTCAAGGACTGTTTTTAAATCTCTTACCATGTAAATAAATAAAAAATGGCGGCCAAGCCCTAACCCCTTAAAACTTGACCGCCGAAATAAACAGCAACGGGAGTTACTGTCTTCTGTTAAGGTGCTTAATTCTCAATAACAGGGCGCAAATGTATTTCCTTTTTTATTCACACCCACTTTTTTTCTACTTATTTTTTGCACGTATTGAAATCTGATTTACTTTAGCAGAACATTTCTAAAACTAAGACTATCGACTAAATCACATATTAACATATCGTAATAACGCATTGGCGTTAGTGTTGCTTGCTTATCAAAACGGCAAATTTTAACTCAAACAAGGAAACACTAAGCGTCGCGCCGGAAGGCGTGGGCTTTAGTGTACTTGTTTGAGGGGGCTTTGCCGTCCCTGATAAGCGGTTACTAAAGTACCACGCCGATTTTTTTGACTATAAACTATTATTTATGTGCTTAAAGTGGACATCGGTTTTAATAATTTGGGCATTGATATTGAAACGAAATACCTGAAAAATAAGCATTACCAATGTCAGAAAACAGACCAAAAATGAATGTAAATAAATTGTATTAGTAATTTTTTTTTATCAATTTTATTAAAACGTTTAAACATTAAATAAATAAATATGAACTATCAAAATAAAAAAACCATATCCACGCAAAATGTACGTGGTATATGGATTTTCACAGGATTAGGACGTACTAAATTACATCTACCAACCACCATTGCCATCAGTACCAATGATACCTAATGCTCTTAAAATTGCTTGAATGAGTTCCATTTTTCTTTTGTTTTTGGTTTCTACGAATGTCTAAAAACAGTCGATCCAAATTAGGGTACTTTATTCAACAAAATGGACATTCAAAAATCATTCAAAACCAAACGATATGACACGACTACAAAACCTACATAAGTTAGTCCACAAGTTAAAGTCGGAAGAAGTTGAAGTATGCAGAAGGCTTCTTACTGCTTTTGATCGGAGAGGAATTAAGTTTGATAACAAAGCGGTTAAACTTTTTGAAACGCTGTTAGAAGATCAAACGGGGGAATATACGGAGGTGTTCATATCAGAGAAGATATACGGGGGAATAAAAATTACTGCTATTCAAAAATTACAAGTCCGGCTAAAAGCTAAAATTTTGGAAATGCTGCAAATGGATATAAACATTGAACGTGAAGATACTTACCCTATTAGATTACAAGTCCTTTATTCCATCCGAAAACAACTTAACTACGCTCAAATTCTTCAAGCCCGTTCAATGACTTCTATGGTGCTGCATCTATACGACGAAATCATACAGCAAGGTGTACGTTACGAATTATGGGAGGAGGTAATAACTGCTGCTCGTTTTAAGTGTGGACTAGTGGCAATTTCTATGGGCCAAAGCCAATATGAAAAATGTGCTCAATCATGGAAAGAATACAGGCAAATTTATCGCGCTTGTGCATTTGCTGAAAGTAAATACAACGAGTTGGTTCTCATCACAAATTATAGATCTTGGACTGAAAAAGATTCTATAAGACTTAGAGAAAACATACTGAAATTGATGCAACTATTCGAGAAAACAAACTCGGCAACTATTGAATATCATTTAAGGCGTTTAGAGGCGCACTATTATCAGCAGCATTATGAGTATCGAAAAGCCGACGAATGTTTGCGACGAATAGTAGTTTTAACAAAAGATTTTGATTCTGTTGCAACAAAATCAAGGCATTCTGGGGCATTACTAGATATTGCTCAAAACAATATCTATTTGCGCGATTTTGAAACTGCTATCTCTAACACATTTACCGGACTTAAATACGTTCCGGCTACTCACAGCACCTCAGTATTTTTTATGGAACTTCAATTTTATTGTAATTTCTATTTAGGTCTATATGAAAAGGCGTTAGGTTGTTTGAAAAAAGTCGTGAAACTTACTGAGAACTTTGGTTGGGGTTTTCAAAAAGGGAAATGGTCTTATCTTATCGCTTGTTGTGAGTTTGCGCTTGGAAACTATCAGCAAGTAGATACAATTTTACTTGCTGTTAATCCGATAGAAAACGACAAAAATGGGTGGAATCTTGGAGTTCGTTTTTTGTTAATCCTAAGTAATATAGAACGAGAAAAATTTGATGTCGCTAGTAGTAGATTAGAAACTATTCGTAAACAAGTAAATCAAAAATCGCATAAAAATCTATCTCCAAGAAATAAAAGAATTATCAGTTTGTTACTTGCTCTTGACAGAAAAAGTTTTCGCTTTTCTGATCTTACGATCAAACAGCAAAAAGCATTAGCGGACTTGTCAAGTTCTGAAAATAATTTACGTTGGGAAATACTTAGCCCTGAACTAATACTATTTCACGCTTGGTTAAGTTGCAAAATTGAGAAAGTTCCTTTTCAGCAAAAAACACCAACCATGTTGGTTCGCTCGTCGGAAGCATTAACAATTGCAGTTTAAGCATTGAACATCCCCGCCCATAAGGGCCAACGGCATAGGGGTTTGTCTGTTGTGTTTGTAAGTGTATTACAACGGGGGATGTTTCCAATTAAAATCTAAAAAGTACCAGCTACCAACCTATGAAACCTGACGTAATCGAATTGAATAACTTGCTCCAACGGATTCCGATAGAAACATTTCGGTCTTTGAAGTACGCGCAACGTGCGAAGCCATTTGCATACTTTTTTATCGAATTTGTAAGCAAATCGGGGTTTGATGGCGAAGTGGTTGAAACCCTTATTGCTTTTTCGGTAAGTGGATATAAATTGAAAAAAACAGCAGCTTTATTAAACCTCGATTTACCAACCCTGAGAAAGAAAATGTTTCGTGCGTTTTCAAAATTAGAGAAAAGAGAACGCGCTTACTTCGCATTGCTGCGAAAAAATACAGATTCGATTGAGCATCCGTTAAAAGACACTTTTTTAGCCTTTCTAAAACCAATAAACGAGCATACAGAACTAGGGGACGAAATAGTACACATACTTACAAGTAAAGGCATAACAAGTCTTTGGCATCTGAATAAATACACATATTCCAAACTCATCAACTTAGAAATTTTAACACCTAAACAATTGGCTACACTTTCCTATTATCTAAACCGAAACCGCTATAACGAGATACTAAATTGGGAAGTCTTAGCGAATTGGTTTGAACAATCGAACCGCCGATTTATTGGCGTTACCGACCATGATATGAACTATTGAAATTCAGGCTGAACCTTGAATAAATAAGTAAACGACCCGCTAAAAAAGGAGGTTTCCCCAAGTGAAAAAAAACTACAAAAACAGAAAACGCCTTGACTACGGCTGCGAATTGTAGTACATTTGATTTACTAAGCAATAACGTGAACAAATCCTTTTTCATAGCGTTAATTTTTTTCTTGGGCATCGTCGCGAAGACAGAAGCCCAACAAAACCTTGTGTACAATGGGGATTTTGAATTGTATGATACTTGCCCTATTGGCTTTTCAAGTCCCCCAAACAATCCACAAATTGAGCATTGTTTGGGCTGGACAATGCCGACGTATGCTACTTCCGACTATTTTAATATTTGTAGTGCTTTTCCAGTTAGTATTCCGATGAATGGTATTAGTTTTCAATATCCACTTAACGGGAACGGATATTGTGGCTTCTTCGCATTCTCTAAAATACTTGATATTAATGGCGGTTATTACTGGTGGGAGTATGTGCAAGGCAATCTAACTCAACCTCTCGAAGCGGGTGTAACATATAATTGTTCTTTCTATGTAAGTAATGGCTATACATTTCAATTTGCAGTTGATGAGCTTGGTGTGTACTTTTCTTCAAATGCTATTTCTCGTCCCGATCCTTTACCATTCGATGCGTATAGCCCTCAAATAAAATCCCCTGCCGGAATATATTTAACAGATACTTTGGGATGGACAAAAATTGAGGGTGAGTTTGTGGCACAAGGTGGCGAGCAGTTTATTACAATCGGGTGGTTTAAAGATACTTTGTCAACAGATTATATTTCTCTCGACACAAACTACATTGATATAGGGGCATATTATTTTGTTGATGGAGTTTCTTTAACCGAAGTATCAAGCAAACTCGAAGTGCTAAACGTATTTACACCCAATGCCGACGGCATCAATGATAATTTTTCACCGACTTCTGCCTATTTACTGTCGTACAAATGTCAAATTTTCAATAGATGGGGAGAACAAGTAGTAGAACTCAATGCCCCAAACCAATATTGGGATGGTACATCAAACGGTAATCCGTGTTCAGATGGTGTTTATTATTATACTATTTATGCCATTGGTAACGATGATAAAGTATATGATTTAAAAGGATTTGTTCAGTTGTTGCGCTAAACAACGAACAAGATGAATAAATATTTAAAAGTTGTACTACTTGGTCTTGGACTAAGTAGTACAGTTGTGCTACACGCACAACCTGTAATCAACAACCCTGCAAATGCCAATGTTGCTGGAGCAAATAGCTTGCAGTATTGGTCTAGACAAGGGAATACGAATGCCAATGGCACAAACAACGTATTCGGAACACAAACCAATTACAACGCCCAAGTCTGGTCAATGACCAACGGTTTTTACCGTATGATGATGAACAACGGCGCGGGGGGCAATGCTGACGGCTATATTGGCATGGGCAATAACCTACCCGCCAATTTCGCCCCCGTAGATCGCTTGCACTTATATCAATCAGGCGGTACTACCGCTATGCGTTTTACAAACTTTGCAACAGGTCTAACCGCAACCGATGGCCTTCAAGTTGGTGTACTGGCTTTGGGTGCTGCTGTAATCCGCGATTATGATGCAAGTAGAAACATCCTTATCGGTACAAACAACGGTGGTGTTGGTGTTGCTGATCGCATTAAAGTTTGTTCGTTTGCAGAAAATGGTTTTGTAGCTATGGGCAATGTCAATGCCTTTGGACAACCTAGATCGCAACTGCACATTATGCAGTATGGCCCAAATATGCAAACTCCATTGCTACGTGGCGAAATAATTAGAACCGATGGCGAAAATAATATTACAAATGCGTGGCGGTTATATACAGGAATAAACTCGGTTGTAAACTCAGAAAAGTTTTCTATCCAAGCACCCGCAAATTCAAACAACGGAGAACTATACACCACTAGCGGCGATATGCTTTTCTTTACGGAAAGTGTCAATTTTGGCGATTTACAACGTTTGCGTTTAACCAACGGTATTGGAAATCAGTTAGGCGTTCCTCAACAAGACGCAACGCGCGTCAACATTAGTTACGGTTCTGTTTATGGCCCAATAACAAATCCAGTTGCCCTACTCAATCTCGGTTTTGATCCACCAGTAGGACCAAACGGCGGGCAACGTGCTTGGATGGACGTAGGCGCGTTTATGTGCGCGGGTAGTGATAACGTGTATTTAGGCTTGAAAAACGAAGACCCGAACGGAAACTTTGGCCCCAACGGAAATAATGACCGTATGGATGCCGTATTGAATTGGGGTGATAACACACAAAACCAAAATCCGTTTGGCCCTGATAATTTGCGTTTTATTTTTACAATGGTACAAAATCCGGCTACGGCTACTGGCCCTGCTTCTACACAAGGACTTGAAGCAATGCGGATTACTCCAGCAGCAGTAAACGCCAATACATATATGTTTACAGGTATCGGCGGCGATCCACAAACAAACCTTTACGGCCCTGCACAAAACAGCATCAACCCAACACAAACCGTTGAGGTAAATTCTTATGGCCTTACCAATGCAGCAGGTGGAAGTAGCGGCCTTCGGTTTACAAATCTCAACACCACTTCGCCAACTATTGCAAATCCCGGACAAGGTGTACTGGCCGTTGATGCAAACGGCGATGTGGTTTATGTACCTGCTCCAACAGGTGTTTTGTTTGGTGGTGCTTGCGGTAATCAAAACTTGATGCCTTCGGATTGGGAAATCCCAACAAACGGTTTTAATTATGTATTTACAGGCCAAAGTGTAAACGGCGATAACGTTGGTATTGGCCTTCCAAATGCAAACTGCGCTCCAATTGCCAAACTAGAAGTGTTGCAACAATCAACCGTAAATAATTCAACAGGCGTTTTTTCGCGCAACCTTGATAATGATGGCGTTGCCCTTCGTGCGAGTGCTTTAGGTACGGCCTCTGGAACACAAACAAAAGTTGCCGGATGGTTTGAAGCAAGTGTAGGTTTTGGAAGTCAGCAAGTAGCCATTTACGTTCCGCAATTGGGCGGTGTGGTAAATATCGGCTACCCTACACCAAACTCAGGTCAATTTGCACTATTGAATGTAAACGGTTCAATCACTTCAAACGGTTTAATTGTTCAAACTTCTGATGCTTCAATCAAAACCAATGTAAATACAATACAAAACGCGGGAAGTATTATTGATCGCTTGCGCCCTGTCAGTTACAACTATACCACAGCTTCTATTTCTGATTCTTCGATGGTTGGTTTACACTTTGGTTTGATTGCACAAGAAGTTGATACCGTTTTGTCTGAGGTGGTACATACAGACGGCAACGGTTTAAAATCGGTTTCTTATATTGAATTGATGCCTTACCTAATTGCGGCCTATCAAGATGAACACCGCCGTAACGATTCATTAGCTGCTGCTTTGTCTGCTTTGACCAATACCGTAAATGGTTGCTGTAACAACAACTCACGCACGGCAAATAATGATCCGTTGACTATTCGTAACATCGAATTGAATAACAACGCGGTTGTTTTGGAACAAAACATTCCTAATCCGTTCGCCGATCAAACTACAATAACTTACACCATTCCGGCAGATGCGGGTTTTGCTCAAATTGTGTTTTATGATGCACAGGGAAAAATGATCCGTTTAGTTGATATTACCGAAAAAGGGAAAGGCCAGTTGAATGTTTTTGCAGGTGATTTGTCAACAGGTATCTACACTTATAGCCTTATTGTTGATGGTAAAGTAATTGATACAAAACGTATGGTTAAAACGAATTAGAATAGCATTTATAGGTAAAAAGCCGTCCAAATTCGGACGGCTTTTTTTGTTGCTTTTTAAAATACTCAAATCGTTTACCTTTCAAATAGCCTGTAAGGTTTCGATTTTCAGACTTTCGGCCTTATCCAAATCATCTAACAAAAAGTCAGAACTGCATACTGTTACCATTTGGTTTCCGTTGTGTCTTTTCTTTGTTACTTTCTTTGGACAAGCAAAGAAAGTAAAGAGCAACTTCCTTTTCCAAACCCCAACCGTAAGCCCGCCGCAGGCGAATTGTACGCTGGTTGCGAATAACAAAAAGTATATAATTTGTTGCAACGCGCGTTATAAACGCGCATCTCGAGCCACCTCGTTGCAAACGAGGTGGAGATTTACTTTCCTAAATACCCATAAAATTTCAAACTCCGTTCGCTGTCGCGCCAGTCTTTGTCAACTTTGACGAAGAGTTCGAGGAAAACTTTTTTCTGCAAGAATTTTTCCATGTCGAGGCGTGCGGCAGTTCCAACCTTTTTCAACATGCTTCCTTGATGACCAATGAGAATGGCTTTTTGTGAATCGCGCATGCAATAAATGGTGCAACGAATGCGGTCAATGGTTTCTTCTTCGCGATATGAATCTACAATCACTTCTACGCTGTACGGAATTTCTTTGTCGTAAGTGAGCAAGATTTTTTCACGCACAATCTCGGCCACAAAAAAACGTTCGGGCCGATCGGTCAATGCGTCTTTGGGATAATACGCGGGATGCTCAGGAAGCAAGGCCATGATGCGGTCGAATAGTGGAATGATATTGTCATTGGTCAAAGCCGAAACCGGAATCCATTCTGCCGCAGGAAATTCTTTTTTCCAGAAATCGGTTGCTTGCTGCAATTTTTCTTTGCTCACCACATCTGTTTTATTGAGCAATCCGAGCACCGGAACTTTTGCGCCTTGAATGCGTTTCATCATGGCCGGTTCAATCGGTGTGTCATCGGTTAGATCGACAACAAAAAGCAATACATCAGCATCGGCAATGGCAGAGCCTACAAATTGCATCATGCCTTCGTGGAGCTTATATTTCGGGGCTAAAATTCCGGGCGTATCGGAATAAATCATTTGAAAATCGTCGCCATTGACAATGCCTAAGATGCGGTGTCGTGTAGTTTGTGCTTTGGAAGTGATGATGGAAAGACGCTCGCCTACAAGTGCGTTCATGAGTGTACTTTTTCCCGCATTGGGATTGCCTACGATATTGACGAAACCGGATTTGTGCATGATGCAAAGGTAGGTATTTGAAATGGGTGAATTTAGCCTTCAACAAAAAGTCCGGCAAGCATTGCGCGAGCCGGACTTAAACAAAGCGGTTGTGTTTATTTTACAACATGGAAGAAGCCGGTCAATACTTTTTCCAAGTTTGGACCACTCAACACATAGTAGTAAACACCATCAGTTACGTTTGGTTTCCAGTCGTTGCGGTAGTCGCTGCTTTCGTAGATTTTATTTCCCCAACGGTTGTAAACAGTTAAGGCCGAGTTTGGATGATCGGCGAGGTTGGTAAATTCGAGTACGTCGTTGTTGTTGTCGCCATTTGGAGAAACAACATTGGGTGCAATTACCGGAAGAACAATGGGTTCACTTTGTACCAAGTAAGCCAGTGTATATATGCCGCTGCAACCGCCAGCTGTTTCGATGGTGAGTGTTACAGTATAAACACTATCGCTTGTATAGGTATGTGTTGGGTTTTGCAATGTGCTTGTATCGCCATCGCCAAAATCCCAGAACCAACTTACGGCTCCAACGGAATTGTCAGTAAACTGAACCGTGGTCGGTGGCGCTTGAGGAGGTTGTGGCGAAAATGTAAACGCAACAGTTGGTGCGGCAACAATATTGACAAAAATATTGGCCGTTGTTGATGCTGCAGGTGTTCCATTGTCTGTACCGACAATTTGAATGGAATACAATCCAATATTACTTGCGTCTGCTACTAGCTGGCCCGTAAATACAGCTGGATTTCCAGATGTATTTACAATGGTGGTCAAACCAGTAAGTACCGAAGTCATTGTTGCAGAGGTGATTTGTCCTTGCTCTGGAGAGAGGAATGTTGCACTAAAATCAAACGTATCGCCAACGCAAAGTGTGAGTGTGTCGCAGACTTCGGCAGAATTGACAATTGGCGGTAAATTATTTCCTGAACCGTTGTTGCAAACATCGAAATAGAATGTTTGGTTATCGAGCCAACTTACTTGGTCAACTGTGCCAAATGGGCCATCGTAATTTGTTCCGGGTTGGTCAAATTGGCCAATCTGAATGTAATCGACACCATTGCCACGATTGACACCAACAGTAGCGGGCGATCCACCAAAACCATTGACACCATTTGACGCGTCGCCAGTAGTCCATTGCATATCACCATAACAAAACGAAACATTATTACCTGGAGGTAAAATTGGATCTGTTCCATCGGTGATGATGAGTTGAAAATCGTTTAGCTTATCGTCGTAGCTGGCATAATAACCAACGGTTTGCCAACGCACAATCATGGCTGTTGGTGTTATTTTGTAATACACCAAGCCGCTTCCTGTGCCGCGTGTATCGACATCGGCCCAGAAAGGTGCAATCATGATGAATGATGGATCGGGAAATGCGTTTGCAGTAAAGGTAAAATAGGGTGCGCCAAACGAAATATTCCCGTTGTTGTTGATGTAGCAATTGTTTTGATTTTGCCCGTAAAAACAAAAATTGAAAGGCAATGCAATTGGGTTGGAGTACGAGTCGTCGTTGCGATAATCTGGTGGAGTTCCGCCTTGCATGGGGACAACTTGAAAGGTATTGTCAATGGGAATCATGCAATTGCATACAACATTGGATGAGGGTTGCGCTGGATTTGCAGCTTTTATTTCAGGAATAAGCGGTCTGACATCATTGCCCGTAATTATTACAGGCCCACGCGGGAGTTTGCCTTCGCGTTTTAGTTGATCGTATTCCGATGTGCCGGGTGCAGGAAGCTGCTGACTTGTTTGTGCAAATCCTGCAAGGCAAAATGCAAGAGCAAAAATAAACGTAATGAGTTGTTTCATTGGGTCGTTTGAACGTCTAGTTTCTATAACGATTTTTTTGCGATTGGTTACAGTTGGTTATCGAACAAGGTTGACATGTCCGATGTAGTCGTATTCTTGGCCGTTACGATCAACAATATGTACTTTGTAAACATAGGTATCGGTTTGGCATAGCTTGCTTGATCCTTGTACTTTTCCGTCCCATCCGGTGTATTTGTCGTTGGAGGTAAAAATAAGATTTCCCCAACGATCAAAGACATACATCTCGAAGGTATTGATGTCGGCCACATCGCTAAACGATGGCATGAATTCGTCGTTAAGTCCATTCCCATTTGGCGTAAATGTATTTGGGATGTAGATGAGAATTTCAGGACTAATCACCAAACATTCGATGGCGGTATCGGGGCACGTATTGTTTGGTCCGAAGACAACAAGGCGGACGCAAAATGTGCCTGTGTCTTCGTAAGTAAATGTTGGACTTTGCAGATTAGACGACGCTGCATTTGATCCAAAATCCCATTCCCAAACACTTGGACTTCCGGTCGATTGATCGGTGAAGGTGATGGTGGGGTTGTTGATGGTAGCGGGTTGCGGGGTGAGTGTGAAGGCGGCTTGTGGGCCGGGCTGCACAGAAATCATGTTTACAATGGAATCGGTAAACGTACATCCTTCGGCAGAGGTTGCTGAGAGTGTTACGGTATAAAGTCCATCAACAGGGTAGCAGTAATTGGGATTTTGAACATTGGAGGTTGAGCCATCGCCAAAATTCCAAGCCCATTGGATAACATTGCTATTGGTAACGGTTGTGAGGTCGGTAAAATCGACGCAGAGTGGTGCGCAGCCAGATGTTGGTGTTGCAGAAAAATTGATATCAGGAAGTGGATAAACAAGCACCGTGAAATTGACCGTATCCGAACATCCCAGCGAATCGGTAACGGTTAGATTAACGGTGTACGTTCCTGACGTGTTGTAAACATAATTTGGATTTTGGAGGTTGGAGGTATCGCTTCCATTGGCAATTGCGGGGTCGTTGAAATCCCAATGCCAAACATTGATTGGCCCGTTTCCTGCGGGTGCGCTGGAGTTGTTGCTGTTGAAGGGCATTTGTGCGTTGGGGCAAACGCTGGTACTGGTGAAGAGTGCGGTAGGGCCGGGAATGACGTTGACCACAACGTTGCCAGAAGTGGTTTGCGCGGGATTGCCGTTGTCTGTTCCCGAAATGATAAGTGTGTTGTAGCCGATGTTGGAATTTAAACCGACAAATCCACCGATGAGATTGGCTGTATTTCCGGGCGCATTGGAAATGTTGAAATAGCCTGTGCCACTTGGTGTAACGGTAATGGTTGTAATCTGTGCAGGTTCGGGTGAGAAGAATGTCGCCGTAATGGGAAGTGTATCGCCTACGCAAAGGGTGAGTGTGTCGCAAACTTGTCCGGCATTCATGATGGGCGGAATATTGTTTCCGTTACCCGTATTGCAAACGTCAAAAAAGAATTGCTGGTTGTCGAGCCAACTCACACCGCTAGGTGCGCCGAGTGGGCCATTGTAAGTAACGCCGGGTTGATCGAATGTTCCGATTTGGATGTAGTTGACACCATCGCCGAGGTTTGCACCAACGGTTGCAGCTGTGCCTCCAAAGCCATTGTTTCCGCCAGAAGCATCGCCAGTTGTCCATTCCATATCGCCATAGCAGAAAGAAACATTGCTACCAACTGGAAGGATTGGATCAACACCGTCTGAAATAATCAATTGGAAATCGTTGAGTTTGTCGGCATGTTGCGAGAAATAACCAACCGTTTGCCAACGCACAATCAGGTGTGTGGGTGTTACTTTGTAATAGACAACGCCACTGATCGGGTTTTGTGTATCCACATCGGCCCAGAAAGGCGCAATCATGGTAACTTGATTCGTTGGGAAACCTGTTGCCGAAAAAGTGCCATAAGGTGTTCCGAACGAAATATTGCCGTTGTTGTTGATGTATAAATCGTTGAACGTTTGTCCGTAAAAACAAAAATTAAATGGAATTGGAATGAGTGGTGATGATGCGTCGTCGTTGCGATATTGTGGCGGATTTCCCCAAGTAAAAGGAACAACTTGATATGTGTTATCGAGTTGAAACATGCAATTGCAGTTCGCCGCTTGTGTCGATGGTGGTGGTTGATTGATGAGCGACAAGAGGGGTTGTTGAATGCGGGCATTGTCGCTTGCCATCACATAAAGACCATTGTTGAGTTGCCCACTTCGCTTCATATCGTCCCATTTTTCGGGGGCAATAGCAGTAGGGACTTGCGCATGGAGTGGCAGGCCAAAAATTAGCAACAACAGGAGGAGTCTGAGGTCTTTCAAAATAAAATATGTTAGTTGGTTTAAACAAAAGTTGAGTTTGCCGTTCAACAATGTTTACTCAATACATAGCTATCAAAAATAAGAAAAATACCTGTTGCCTAGACATAAAAATTTGCAGAAAGTTATTCTTGTGTTTGGGGGCTTATCTTTGCGTATGATTTTTACATCGTGGCGTACGCATTTTCGGGAAACACTTTTGTTGGCGATACCGGTTTGTCTGAGTAATATCGGGCACATGGGGGTTGATTTAGCAGATACTTATTTCATTGGAAAACTTCCGGAACATACCGAAGGGCAGGCGGCAATTGCGCTTGCAGGAGCATTTTATGTAACGTTTTTGGTGATGGCGATTGGTGTTTCGTATGGATTGACGCCCTTAGTTGCGGAAGCACAAGCACAACAGAAAACCGCGCGCATTGCAAATCTGTTACGGCATTCGATTGTTTTAAACGTTTTAACGTCGTTGATTTTGGTGTTGATGTTGCTGGCCATAAATCCCATGTTGGGCAAGCTTGGCCAGCCGGAGGCGGTGGTACGATTGGCTGTTCCGTTTTTGGGCGTTATTCTTTTGTCGATGATTCCGTTGAGTATTTTTTTCTCGTTCAAGCAGTTTGCAGAAGGCATGTCGGATACGCGGATGGCGATGTACATTACGTTAGGTTCAAACGCGTTGAATATTTTATTGAATTATGTATTGGTTTTCGGGCATTGGGGATTTCCTGAAATGGGCATGATGGGATCTTGTTGGGCCACGTTTATTGCGCGTTGCGGCATGGGTTTGGCGATGTGGTTGTATGTGCGTTATGGGTCGCGTTATGCGGTTTATCGCGAGGGGTTTCGGTTTAAAAATTTAGAGTGGTCGTATTTTAAGGAGTTGTTGAAGATTGGTGTACCATCGGGATTGATGTTTGTGATTGAGGTGGTTGCCTTTTCGATGCCAGCAGCGTTTATTGGTCAGTTGGGTGCAGATCATTTAGCGGCGCATCGGATAGCATTGAGTTTGGCATCTGTTACGTATATGATATCGAGTGGGTTGGGTGCGGCAGCAACGATTCGTGTGGGGCATTTTTTGGGGATGGGTGAGCGGGAGCAGGTGCGGCGGGCGGGATTTAGCGCGATGGGTCTTGCTCTGGCATTTATGGTTTTAGCAGCAATTGTATTTGTACTTTTTTCAAAAGAACTGCCTGCCTTCTTCAACGAAGATTATACGGTTCTCGAAATTGCTGCGCCTTTGTTTTTTATTGCTGCTATTTTTCAGGTGTTTGATGGATTACAAGTTACGGCACAGGGCGCGTTGCGCGGTGTGCAAGATATGGTTGTACCCGGAATTATTGCGGCGGTTTCGTATTGGTTGATTGGGTTGTTGTTGAGTTATCTGCTTTGTTTTGAAGCAGGGTTAGGTGTGATGGGAGTTTGGTTTGGTTATGTTGCGGGCTTGTTTGCTGCTGCAACCGGATTGGTTTGGCGTTTTTACAGCAAGACAAGGTGAGTGTGTAAAATGCCTAGTGCAACAAACAGCTTAATCATACGTGTTCCAAAATATTAGCTGTGCATCACGTTAGCCTAATTGAGGAGAAATAAAAATCGGCTGACTTCGTAAGAAATCAGCCGATTTTTTTGGGGATGTTCAGACTAAAAAAAATCTATCGAATAATGGAAACGCGTCCGAGTAGTGCTTGCTTTTTACCCGTTTCATCAACTACTTTGATTTTCCAAACATAGGTGTCGATTTGGCAAAGGACATCGGAGCCTTGCACTTTTCCGTCCCAACCTTTATTCATGTTGTCGGAATAGAAAATCAGGTTGCCCCAGCGATCGAAAATCCACATTTCGAATTTGTCGGGATCAATGCCTAAGCCTTGTGCAAAGAACATATCGTTAGATCCATCACCATTCGGTGTGAACGCATTCGGAACATACAACGACATATCTGGATCGATGCAAACAGAGTCGCTGGCCATATCCACACAGCCATCGGCAGAGCGAACGGTAAGCACAACTTCATAACACCCAGATGCCGGATATTCAAAGCTCGGATTCTGGTCTGTTGAAGAAGCATTTGTCAGATCGCCAAATGTCCAATTCCAAGTGGTTGCATTGATGGATGCATCTGTGAAATTAATTATCGGATTCAGAATGGTTGTTGGTTGTGGACCTGCTGTAAATGCGGCGGTTGGTAATGCAAACACATTGATGTAATTGTTCATGACAATGGTGTGCGTACATCCGTCGGCTGTTGTTACCGTTAATGTTACATTGTATGGCCCAGCGAGGTTATACGTGTGCGAAGGGTTTTGTTGGTTGCTGGTATTGCCATCGCCAAAATCCCAAGCCCATGATGTGATATTGCCTGGAGCAGCAACGGCAGACAGGTCGCTGAAGTTGACCGAAAGCGGCATACAACCAGATGTAACATCGGCTAACAAATCAGCAACAGGTACTGGGCTAATTGTTACAACCATTGAATCGAGTGCCGTGCAGCCATTATTATCCGTAGCTGTAATCACGTATGTTGTCGTGGTTGATGGAGAAACAGACGGGTTGTTTCCGTTGATATTTCCTGGCATCCAGTTGTACGTGTAATTTGGGCTACCTCCGTTGGCAAGTGCAAAGAGTGGTACTGCCCCTCCATTACAAACAGCAGGCCACGGTTGTGCCGCAACGTTCACAACAAGTTGAGCGGGTTGGAGAATAACGATATTGACCGTCGTAGAGCAGCCATCGCCATCAGTAACAACGCAACTGTAATTTCCGGCACAAAGGTTGTTTTCTGTTGGGTTGTTATTGGCACTAGAAGACCAAGCGTAGCTATACACTGGATTATTTCCACCGCTTGCACTGATTGTCGCAGAGCCATTACAATCGCCAAAGCATTGTGGATTTGTGCTGGATGTTAATGTTGCAGTAACACCAGAAAGGTTGTTGACCGTAATATTGTCTGTGGCGGTACATCCATTAGCGTCTGTTACAACTACCGAATACGAGTTTGCTGGTAATCCAGATCCATTTTGCTGTTGCAGGTTGCCCGGATTCCAAACATATTGATAACCTGGACTTCCACCACTAGCAATAACGCCAACAGTACCATTCGATTGATTGCAATTTTCATCCGTAGCACTCATGGCTAAGGTGATTTGTGGTGGTTCTGTGATGGTAAAATTTGCTTGCGCGGTACAACCGTTTGCATCTGTTATCACACACGAGTAATTGCCTGCTTGTAGGTTTGATGTTGAGTTTGTTACAGCAGCATTAGACCAGAAGTAGGTGTAGTTCGGTGTTCCTCCAGATGGAGTTACGGTGGCATCTCCTGAGCTTCCACCGAAACACAAAACATCGGTTTGTGTATTTTGAGTGGTGAGTTGTGTAGGTTCTGCGATGGTTACGGTAATGGTTGCAATACAACCATTGGCATCTGTTACAGTAAGGGTATGTGTGCCGGGTGGCATATTGGTTTCTGCTGCTGCCGCACCTCCTGTTGACCAAGCATAGGTGTATGGTGCTTGACCAGAGGATACATTTACAGTAGCTGTTCCATTGTTTGCACCAAAACAGGTAATATCTGTGAAATTGGCCACTTGAAGCGTTGGCCCAGGTGTATTGGTGAGTGTTACGGTTATGGTCTCAATACAACCATTAGCATCTGTGGCCGTGCAGGTATATGAGCCGGCAGCTAGATTCGATGCTGTATTGGAGTTTCCGGTATTGGCATTTGCCGACCACACCCATGAATAATTTGGACTTCCTCCGGCAGCGGCAACAGCTATATTTCCATTTGCACTACTGCACGATTCATTGACGGTACTTGGTGTTAGCGTTAGGTCAGGTGGTTCTGTTATGGTAATGACCTGCTGCCCCGTACACCCATTCGCGTCGGTTACGGTAACACTATAGGTTCCTGTACATAAATTGAACGCATTGTTCAAAGGTCCAGCTGTAATGTTGGGTACAAATGGCGACCAAGTATAAGTATATGGTCCATTTCCCGATGTAGCGGTTGTTTGTAACGATCCATTACATTGCCCGTTGCAGAGCACATTGTTTTGTACTGCGGTCGAAGTAATGTTGCCGCCTACGGCAGGAACGTTGACTGTTGCAGTCATCGTATAGCAAGAGTTTGTTACGGTAACCGTATGCGTTCCCGCGCAAAGTCCGCTTGCTGTGGCTGTATTGCCGCCGCTAGGTGCCCAACTGTAATTGTAGTTGCCTGCTGGGACAACATTTACCGTGGCCGTTCCATTACAAACAGAACATGTTGCAGGCGTAGCACTCATGTTGAGTTGAAGTGCGGATGCTTGAGGACAAACAGCGCAGTTTGTGGTTTGGTAGTACATGCCAATCACACAAAGATTGAAGCAGTCGCCGCCGGATGTTAAAGTGTAGTTTGCGTTATTTTGGCCAATGTTTACGGTGGTTGCCACAGAAACATAATTCCACCAATTCCATACAAATGGAGCATTGGTGCCATTCATAGTGAGTGTTTGGCCATTCAATTGAATATCGCCAACCATACAGAATGCGCGTGCGTTGACAGTTGTTTGGCAAACATTGAGACCGGTAACGGTTTGTGTTGTCGTTCCACCGTTAACAACCATCGCACCATCATGGATAACCATTGTGCCGCGATAATTGACTGTTGGGTCGGCCCAGATAACCATCAATGTGGCTCCATCCATATCATTTCCAGCGGTTGGTGGATTCGTCAAAATACCACTAATGTTGTAAGTGCCATTTCCGGTAATACATGCTGTAACGTCGGCGCGGTAGGTGTGCGAGCCAGCATATCCCCAGCATTTGTCAGGGCCACTACCAACAAGCGTCATTGGAAATGGAGTTGAAACTAAATTAGGATTAACAATGGTTGCTGTTTGAGCCATACCTGTACCAGATCCTTCTGTCCAGAGGTAGGCACGTTCAATGGTAGCGCAAGCCGGAATACCTGTAATAACAAAAGGCGCTGGTTGCAAAACACCATTCAAAGAGCCGCGTCGTCCAAGTCGCTGAGAGGCGGTTGAGAAATTTAGCCCGCACTTGGAGAAATTATAGATCTGACCAAGTGTTTGGTTGCCGTTTTGCGGATTTTGTGGCGGTCCACCATTACGTTGGTTATTACTGTTGGCAGGGTAACCACAAGCGCCTGGAATACCCGGACAGTTTGTAGTTGTTGCTTGCTGTGCCCATACGATTGATACGGGGAGGAGGAAGGCAAGCAGGAGCGAGAACCGTAAAGATGATCTCATACCAATATGTATTATGTGTGAAATTCCGGTGTGTGTGGTAATTCTTTCCGAAATGTATAACAATTTTACAGAGAACCAAATTTTTTTCAGAAAAAATATGGAATTGTGTTTTTTTTGGCCCGTATCTGGTTTCGATGTTAAAACATCAATAATAGAAAAGCGGCAAATCCATTTTTGAATTTGCCGCTTTTCGGAATAAATCGAAATTTATTTGACGATGCTTACACGTCCCAATAGGTTGTGTTTTTTACCCATTAAGTCCACAGCTTTGATTTTCCAAACATAGGTATCAATTTGGCAGACTTCATCTGAGCCTTGAACCTTACCATTCCATCCTTTGTTCAGATCATCCGTATAGAAAATCATGTTGCCCCAGCGGTCGAAAATCCACATCTCAAACTGATTTGGATCGATACCAATACCTTGTGGAATGAATATCTCATTAGATTCATCTCCATTCGGCGAAAACGCATTGGGCACATACAACGTAACATCAGGATCAATGCAAATGAGTTCGCTTGTTGTATCAATACAACCATCAGCAGATGTTACTGTTAAAAGGGCCTGATAGCATTCTGGATTTGAATACGTGAAAACAGGATTCTGATCGCTAGAAGACGAACCTGCAATATCGCCAAAACTCCACGACCAAGCAACCGCACCGATAGATTGGTCGGTAAAGGTAATCGTCGGATTTAATTCTGTTACAGGTTGCGGTCCAGCAATAAATGCCGCAATTGGATTGCTAAACACATTGATGTAATTGTTCATCACAATGGTGTGCGTACAACCATCAGCAGTTGTTACCGTTAATGTAATGGTATATGGCCCAGGGTTCGTGTAGGTATGCGACGGATTTTGCTGATTGCTCGTGTTACCATCGCCAAAATCCCAGAACCACGAAGTAATCACACCGGGCGACGCAACCGTCGATACATCCGAGAAGTTTACGGTTAATGGTGAGCACCCCGATGTTACATCAGAACTGATTGTCGCTACTGGGGTTGGATTGATGGTGATGACCATGCTGTCCAACGAACTACATCCATTGGCATCGGTAGCCGTAATAACATACGTTGTTGTTTGGGTTGGAGAGACTGACGGATTGTTTCCATTCACATTTCCAGGCGCCCATACATACGAATAGTTTGGAGTACCGCCATTGGCCAATGCAAATAATTGGGTCGAAGCGCCTACACAAATTGATGGCCAAGGTTGAGCGGCAACATTGACAACCAGTTGTGACGGTTGAAGGATAACAACATTCGATGTGGCTGTACACCCATCGCCATCGGTAACAACACAACTGTAATTACCAACGCACAACCCGTTTTCGGTTGCGGCATTTCCACCCGAAGACCAGACATAAGAATAAGTTGGGTTATTTCCACCACTCGCCAAAACGGTTGCCGAGCCATTGCAATCGCCAAAGCACGTTGCATTGCTAGAGCTTACAATCGCCAGATTGACTCCAGATAAATTCGCTACGGTAACACTGTCGGTTGCCGTACATCCATTGGCATCTGTTACGGTTACAGCATAAGTATTTGCTGGTAGGCCAGATCCGTTTTGTTGTGCTAGATTGCCCGGCTGCCACAGGTATTGATAATTGGGGTTTCCGCCTGATGCAATAACACCTACCGTTCCATTCGATTGTCCGCAATTTTCATCTGTCGAACTCATGGCAAGTGTCATGCCTGGTGGTTCTGTAATGACATACGTTAGTGTTGTCGTACATCCGTTGGCATCTGAAACCACGCAAGAATAATTTCCTGCGATAAGATTCGACTCTGTACTACCAACGCCATTTGTGTTCCAGAGGTAGGTGTAATTGGGTGTGCCACCTGCCGCTGTTGCTGTCGCAGATCCCGTATTTGCACCAAAACACATTACATCAACCTGCGACGCGGTAGCCGTCAATACTGGCGGTTCGGTAATGGTGTAGGTTGACGTTGCTGTACATCCATTCGCGTCTGTAACCACACACGAATAATTTCCTGCAACAAGATTGGATTCTGTACTTCCAACGCCGTTTGTATTCCAGAGGTAAGAATAGTTGGGCGTTCCTCCAGAAGGCGTAATGGTGGCTGATCCTGTGGTATTTCCAAAACACAATACGTCAACTTGCGAACTGGCAGCCGTTAACTGCGTTGGCTCTGTTATGGTTACTACGGCTGTGTCAGAACAACTGTTTGCATCTGTTACGGTAACCGTGTATTGTCCTTGTGTCAAATTATTTTCAGTAGCCGCATTGCCACCCGATGACCAAACATAGGTGTATGGGCCTGAACCTCCAACTACATTCACGGTTGCCGATCCGTCATTTCCGCCGAAACAAGAAACGTTTGTCGAACTAGCCATCTGAGCCGTTGGAGAACCCGCATTGGTTAAAGTTACCGTAATTGTTAGCGAACAGCCATTTTGGTCTGTAGCTGTACAGGTATATGATCCTGCAAGAAGATTACTTACAGTTGCTGTGTTTCCAATATTGGGATTCCACGTCCACACGAAGCCCGGAGAACCGCCACCCGGCGTTACGGTAATGCTTCCATTCGCATTGCCACACGTTGTGTTGACAACTGCTGGAGTTAAGGTAATTGCTGGTGGTTGGGTAATATTGAATGACTGTGTTGTTGTACATCCATTGGCATCCGTAATTGTGCAGCTATATTGTCCGATGATTAGGTTTGAAGCCGTTGCACTATTTCCGCCCGATGGTTGCCAGTTATATTGATAAGCTCCAACACCACCACTTGCAACAACACTCGCAGAACCTGTATTACCACCAAAGCAAGCAACATTTATTGAACTTGACGTTGCCGTCAATTGCGGAGGTTGTGTGATGGTAATCGTTTGTTGTACCGAACACCCTTGTGCATCTGTTGCGGTGCAAGTATAAGACCCAGCCACAAGATTCGATGCGGTGTTCGTATTACTCACATTCGGATTCCAGACATACGTTACGTTACCATTGTTTCCAGTAACTGTAACTGTTGCCGATCCTGTTCCACCGAAACAGAGAATATTGGTTACGGCATTGGTCGCCGCAATGGCCGAAGAAGGCGAAACCGTTGCCGTTACTAAAGCCGTACAACCATTTGCATCTGTAACTTGAATGTTGTAATTGCCCGGTGCAAGGTTGGTTGCTGTATTGGTCGCACTCACATTTGGATTCCACGTGTAAGTATAGTTTGGCGATCCACCACCAGCTGTAACGGTAATCGAACCATTGTTGTTGCCGCAGGTTGCCGCAACGGCAAGTGCAGAAGCCGTAAGCGCAGGTGGTTGTGTGATGGTGAACGAACGTGTTGCTGTACAACCATTGATGTCTGTAATGGTACAGGTATAAGTTCCTGCACATAAGTTAGAAGCAGTAGCCGCATTACCACCGCTCGGCGCCCACGCATACGTGTAGCCCGGCGATCCGCCCGATGGATTGACTGTAGCCGATCCTGTGCATTGACCATTACAAAGAACGTTCACTTGCGACCCAGTTGATGTTAATTGCGGAGGTTGTGTGATGGTAATCGTTTGTTGTACTGAACACCCTTGTGCATCTGTTGCAGTGCAAGTATAAGACCCAGCCACAAGATTCGATGCGGTGTTCGTATTACTCACATTCGGATTCCAGACATACGTTACGTTACCATTGTTTCCGGTAACGGTAACCGTTGCCGATCCTGTTCCACCGAAACAGAGAATATTGGTTACGGCATTGGTCGCTGCAATGGCCGAAGAAGGCGAAACCGTTGCCGTTACTAAAGCCGTACAACCATTTGCATCCGTAACTTGAATGCTGTAATTGCCCGGTGCAAGGTTGGTTGCTGTATTGGTCGCACTCACATTTGGATTCCACGTGTAAGTATAGTTTGGCGATCCACCACCAGCTGTAACGGTAATCGAACCATTGTTGTTGCCGCAGGTTGCCGCAACGGCAAGCGCAGAAGCTGTAAGCGCAGGTGGTTGTGTGATGGTGAACGAACGTGTTGCTGTACAACCATTCGCATCTGTTATGGTACAGGTATAAGTTCCCGCACATAAGTTAGAAGCAGTAGCCGCATTACCACCGCTCGGCGCCCACGCATACGTGTAGCCCGGCGATCCACCCGATGGATTGACTGTAGCCGATCCTGTGCATTGTCCATTACAAAGAACGTTCACTTGCGATCCGGTTGAGGTTATTGCAGTTGGTTGTGTGATGGCAAATGTGCGTGTTGTGGTACATCCATTGGCATCGGTAACGGTACAGGTGTAGTTTCCTGCACAGAGGTTAGAGGCCGTTGCGGCATTACCACCACTTGGTGCCCAAGCGTAAGTATAACCTGGTGATCCTCCTGATGGATTTACCGTGGCTGAGCCAATACATTGGCCATTGCAAACAAGATTGACTTGCGATCCCGTTGTTGTTAACGCAGGTGGTTGTGTAATCGTAAACGTGCGTGTTGCCGTACATCCGTTTGCATCTGTAACGGTACACGTATATGTTCCTGCACAAAGATTTGAAGCTGTTGCGGCATTACCACCACTTGGTGCCCAAGCGTATGTATAGCCCGGCGAACCGCCTGATGGGTTGACTGTTGCGGAACCCGTACAGAATCCATTACACAACACGTTTACTTGCGATCCAGTTGTTGTTAGTGCGGTTGGTTGTGTGATGGTAAATGAACGCGTTGTCGTACACCCATTCGCATCAGTTATGGTACACGTATAAGTTCCCGCACATCGATTTGATGCTGTCGCCGTATTACCACCACTTGGAGCCCAAGAATAGGTATATCCCGGCGATCCTCCGGCTGCTACAACCGTTGCCGATCCGGTACATTGTCCATTACACAAGATATTCACTTGCGATCCGGTCGATGTTAAGAGTGGCGGTTGTGTTATCGTAACGGTTCGCGTCCCTGTACAGCCATTTGCATCTGTTACCGTTACCGTATAGGTACCTGCACAGAGGTTACTTGCGGTATTTGTTGCTCCAACCGTATTGTTTGGAACGTTTGGCGACCATGTGTACGTATATGGCCCATTACCACCAACAACAGTAGATGTTGCCGTACCGTTGCATTGGCCGTTACATAAAACGCTGGTTTGCGATCCATTTAATGTTAAGCCGCCACCCGTACTGGCAACGGTAACTGTTGCCGTTGCAGTTTGACAAGCACTTGTAACGGTAACCGTATAAGTTCCTGGACATAGGTTTGTGGCTGTTGCCGCATTTCCGCCACTTGGAGACCATGAATAGGTATAAGCTCCAGCAGGCACAACGTTAACGGTTGCTGTTCCATTGCAATTAGAACAAGTAGCTGCCGTTGAACTCATATTGAGCGTTAAGGATGAAGGGGCAGGACAAACGGCGCATGTTGTTGTCCTATAATACATACCTATGACGCAGAGGTTGTAACAATCCCCCCCCGAATTGACTGTATAGGCTGATGTGGCCTGACCATTGACAAGCGTTGTTGGTACTGAAACATAATTCCACCAATTCCACGCAAAAGGTGCATTTGTACCGTTCATCGTGAGCGAGTTTACGGCAAACTGAATATCACCAAGCATACAAAAAGCCGTTGCTGTATTGGTATTGGCACAAACCACAGGAGCATAGTTTACATTTTGCGTAGTAACACCACCATTGATAACAACCGCGCCATCATGAATGACCATTGTACCACGATAGTTAACCGTTGGATCTGACCAAATAACCATCAGCGTTGCGCCATCCATATCGTTGCCGGAATTTGGAGGGCTTGTCAATAAACCACTGATGTTGTATGTACCATTGCCCGAAATACAAGAAGTAACGTCAGCACGATAGGTGTACGAACCTCCATATCCCCAACATTTATCAGGGCCTTGACCAACAATTGTCATTGGGTAGTTAAATGTAGCAGCGGCAGGATTCACAATTGTGGCTGTTTGCGCTGCACCGTTTCCTGAACCTTCGGCCCATAAATAAGCTCGTTCAATTGTTGCGCAAATAGGAATACCGGCAATAGGAAATGGCGCTGGCTGAGGCACACCAATTGGATTGAACCGTTGCCCTAAACGCTGCGATGCAGTTGTAAAGTCAAGACCGCATTTAGAAAAGTTGTAAATCTGACCCAACGTGCCGTTTCCGTTTTGCGGATTTTGTGGCGGAGCATTTCGTTGTGTGCTCACACTCGGGTAGCCACATGCACCCGGGACACCCGGACAGCTCGTTGTTGCAGGTTGTTGTGCCCATACAAGCTGGCAGATAAAAATGAAAAATAGGGCAACGGAAGAACGTAGCGTTGTTCTCATAAGCAAGATAATAAAACAGGGCGTTTTTGAATTCCGGTGTTGGTGAACGAAAAGTAGAAAAAAAACGGAAACGACCAAATTTTTTTACCGAAAATGTGAAGCGTAGTTGATAACTATACCACAGGCATGCTTTCAAATCCGCATGTGTTCGCTATTTCCAGCGACGTATGTTTACTGTGCGTTTTATACCACAAATCAGATGAGTCTAAATATTACAAAAAAACACGCCCGAAGCGTGTTTTTTTGTAATCGAAAAATAAGCGTTTTTTTACTTCACGATATTGACATGACCGCGGAATTTCAAGCGTTTGCCCGTATATAGCTCAGAGCAAGAAACAACATACACATACGTGTCAATCTGTGCAATGTCTTTTCCTCCGTTGGCGCGGCCATCCCAACCTTTATTGATGTCGTTCGATTGGAAAATTAAATTGCCCCACCGATCAAAAATCATCATCTGGAAATCGGTTACATAATTGCCGTAAGCAAAGAAGAAATCGTTTTTGCCATCGCCATTAGGCGTAAATGTATTTGGAATATAAATCGTTGTGTATGGAACAACAATGACATCGCCCCATGCCGTATCGGCGCATCCATATTGATTGATGACCACCTGCATCACACTATACATGCCCGTATCTCCATAAGTATGCGAAATATCATTGCAAGTTGGATCAACGATCAATTGCGAACCATCGCCCAAATCCCAGATGCATGTGTCGCCACCAAGACTTTGATTGTCAAATAAAATATTCGCTTCAATCAATGTAGCGGGTTGCGGCGACGTAATGTTAAATCCAGCAATTGGATATGGATATACATTGATGTAATTGTTCGTTGTCGTTGTATTGATACAACCATTCACATCTGTAACGGTTAATTGCACATTGTATGTTCCTGGCAACTGATAGCAATGGTTGATGTTACATCCGTTGCCAACACCATCACCAAAATCCCACACACAATTGACAGCCGCTGGAACCGAATTGCTCGTAAAGTTGACACAAACAGGAGCACATCCTTCTAAGTTATCGCCCGTAAACGAAATCGTTGGAAGTTGATTGACGGTTACTGTAAATGTTGCCGTGTCTTGAGGCGTTCCGCATTGGTCGCCAAGAATAACGGTGTACGTTGTTGTTACAACAGGAGCAACGGTATTGGTTTGCGTATTGATGTTGCCCGGCATCCAATTGAATGTATAAGGCGGCCCACTGCCTCCGGCAGGATTTGCCGTTAGGGTTGTATTGCTACCCACACAAATCGTATTGTTTCCCGTAACGTTTACGGCTAAAGGAATCAGTTGCGGTTCTGTAATGGTAAACGTAAAGCTATTCGAACAGCCAAAAGCATCTGTTACAACAACCTCGTATTGCCCTGCCGATAAATTGCTCGCTGTATTGGTTGCACTTACATTCGGTGTCCAAACGTATGTATAAGGCGCATTGCCACTTGTTGGTGTAACTGTTGCAGAACCATTGGTTCCTCCATTGCAAGTAACGTTTGTTGACGCTGTGGTTAATGTAACAGTTCCGTTTGCTAAAACAATAACCGTATCGGTAGTGGTACAACCCGTTGATGAATCAATTACCGTAACAATGTATTGTCCTGGTCCCACGTTGGTGGCTGTTTGGCCAACTTGTGGTGGAACCGTATTCCATGTATAACCAAAAGGACCAGCACCGCCATTTGGTGTTGCCGTAGCCGAACCATTGTTGGCCGAGCAAGAACTTGGTACTTGCGTCATATTCAGCGTAAATGGATTCGCACAACAGGTCTGGCAATTCGATTGAAAATAAATTCCCGCAACGGTAATGTTGTAACAATCACCCATCGCATTTACATCAAAATAAGAGGTGTTTTGGCCCGGAGTTACAACCGTTGGGTTATCTACCCAATTCCACCAGTCTTCAACCGGAATGAGATAAGGTGCATTGTTGTTTAAAACAAGTGGCGTAGCCAAACCTTGCAAATCGCCAATACCCATGAAGGCGCGCGAATTGCTCACAACACCCGCGCAAGCCGTAAAACCATTGAGTGTAATGGAATTGAAATTCCCGATACCTACAAAACATCCATCCCAAATCACAATATCGCCTTGGAACGTTGCTGTTGGATCATCCCAGATGACCATGATCGTAGCACCATCCATGTCGTTTGTTCCACCAGAAGAAACACTTGTAGGTAAACCATCAACGATGTAATTGCCATTGCCGAGGATGATACTAGTAATATCTGCACGGTACGAATGCGTCCCCTGATATCCCCAACATTTATCGGCATCGCTACCAATTAAGGTCATGTTGTAATTCTGAGCAAGTGGTGCGGGATTGGTTACCGTTGCTGTAATGGGCGCACCATTACCAGAACCTTCGCACCACAAAAATGCTTTTACAATATTTGCCGTTGCTGGAATTCCGGCAACGGTAAATGTTGCTGGCTGCGGAACACCCGGTGGGAACACCCGCTGCCCTAATTTTTGAGAAACCGTAGTATAATTCAATCCGCACGAACTGAATTGATAAACAGGTCCAAGGGTTGCACTACCGTCTTGCGGTGTTTGCGGATCGCCGGAGCGCATCGACGATTGCTGTGCCATCGGATTTTGGCCCACGACTGGGGTCGAGCCATTTTGTGCTTGTGCTACTAACATAGCACACGACAGCATTCCGGTTAGGATGTATCTTTTAATCATGAGGTAAGATGTATTTGCCGCTAACAAATTTAGAACAAACTTCCTCTTTTCCAAGTTTTTATTGAATTAAGTAGTAAAAAAAAGTAAACATGCCCTGAAATAGCACAAATTCAACTGTTGGTGTTGTAACACCCATTGGCGAGATCAACTGCAAATAAATATTAACCAACTAAAAAACGCCCAATATCCTGCAACAGCACTTCCTGCTCGGCTTTCGTCAATACCGCATACTGTGCCAACCCGCACCGCTCCCGCAAGGCCAACCACACCCCCAAACGCACCGAATCGCTATACCGATACCGAATATTTTCTACCGATGCCTCCATCTCCCCAAGCCCCGTCTGCTCACACATCCACAACAATAACGCATGCGCTGCATGTCGCGCCACCAACACGCCATCGGCACGCTTTAAATGCAATTCCGCAGCATTAAATTCTTCCTTCCAACTTCCCGAAACAACACCAACGGGCAATGCAACTTCCGCATCCGGCAACTCCTCCGCTTCCTCCAGAACAAGTTGCTCCTGCACTTTTCGCGATTGCCGCAACCGATAAAAAATAAACGTACCAACGATCCCCAGAAAAATGAATCCAATGCACAAGAAAAATAAACCCGACGATTTTTTTTCATCAAACGCATGCTCATCCAAATAATCTGCACTGCTTGATTTTCCGACAGCCGATGGCAATACCTCAAGCGAAAATGCAGGCGTCTCACGCGTAACATACGTTTGTGTTTGCGGATCGAAATAAACAAAACGCAATCCGGGCAATTGGTACTTTCCTGCTTTTTGAGCAATCACCGTATAACTAAATTCTTTACGACCATGTTGCCCACGCAAATCAATGACCGTGTTGTCTTTCACAGTTGGTGCCGAGATTTCAAAATCAGCAGGGAATTTTAATTCAGGGGCAAACATGGCCAGAAAAAGTCCATCGCCATCAATGCTCACTTTAACGGTAAATCCATCACCCGCATTTACTTTTGCCGCACTAATTTCGGCCATCATGCTAAATTGCCCCACATCGCCTTTAAAATCTTCCGGTTTTCCAACTTCTGGATGTGGCAACGCTTCAATAATTGCATTGTCTGTTTCTAAAAGAATATCTTTTCCGCTTACCGTATAGCTACCATCGGCTTGCTGTATTTTTTCGCGGATGAAGTATTTTCCACTATACGAACGAATGGCCAATAATCCCGGTGTATTTGGATATAAAAAATCCCGATGAATCGTAAAAACGCTATACGTCATCCCATCAATCGTTTCTACCGATTCTTCATCAATCTCATCCCAAGGCCCACGCAACAGCCAAAAATTATTAGCATCTGTCGGCGGTTTGAAATCGGTCATCCGCGCCACCTCGATATCTAAACGCCTGTAAAGTTTTACATCCACCGAAATGCATTCCCCAACAATGACTTTTTGTTTGGATGGAACCACACGCATGAAAACATCCTTTCTCAGCGCATCGGCCTTGACGTAGATATGAAGTTCATTGGCGTAAAATGTTTTTTTACTACTACGCAATGCCGCTGGCTCAATCCGAAATGATCCAACCCGATACGCTTGAAGCGAGTACGTGAAAATATTCCGAACAATACCACGCGCATAATCAATGCTCCGATTTTGTGTTTGACCCGCTAATTTAAATCCCGGCAACGATGGTGAGATGTATGTACCATCCAATTCCTCCACAACAACCGTCAACGTAAACGATTCGCCCAACCGCACCGTATCATCCGAAATACGCGCATAAATTTTTTGTGCCTGAACGTTCTGCGCAAACAAACACAAAGCAAAAAAAATAAATACGCTAAATCGCCTCGAGAAAATCATTACCAATCCTTTCCATTCGATTTCGGACTGCCACCACTTTTGTTCATGTGCTGCCGTGTTTTTTTCTCCTCCTCGCGCAAGGCATTCAACATGCGCTCTGCCTCCTCTTTACTCATCTCTTTTTTAGGCTGCTGCTTTTGTTTTTGATCCTGCTTTTTATTGTCCTGCTGCTGTTTTTGATCCTGCTTTTTCTGATCATTTTCTTTTGGCTTTCCTTTATTGTCCTCTTCATCATTGCCGCCACCTTGCTGCTGTTGTTGTTTCTCTAATTTTTTCTGCGCATACGCCAAATTATGTCGTGCATCTTCGTCGTTAGGATTTTTGCGCAAGGCTTTTTTATACGATTCAATACTCTCTTCGTATTTTTTTTGCTCCAGTTGTGTATTGCCCAAATTGTAATTTGTGCGCGCTTCCTCTTCCGGCTTTAAATTTTTGGCCGCTGCCGCACGTTTGTAGGTATTCTCTGCATCTGGAAAACGTTTTTGCTTGTACAAGGCATTTCCCAAATTATAACTCGCGGCATTTTTGTCTTCATCTTTTTGCACACCCGCAACATATTTTTTCTCAGCCGCATCAAAATCGTTTTTCTTGTACAATTCATTTCCCTCCCGCGTATTCGCAAACCGATCGGTCGTGTCCGTTACCTGTTGTGCCAACACATCGGTGCTAAAACACAAGACCAAAAAAAGCAGAGCTACGAGCTGTTTCATCGTGTAGTTTTTTTAGGTTTTTTTCCGGTAGGAATCAGGGCCTCAAAAACCAATAAAGCCAAGGCCGCCCACAAGAAATAATAATAAATAGGTTTAAACGAAGTATAACGCCACGTTGTTTTCGACGATTTGGTCAAACTGCGCAAACGATTATACACTTGATCTGTTCCCATGTCAGCAGCATCCGAATGCGCATAAATACCATCGCCCGCAGCCGCTATTTCTTTCAGCAACGACTCATTCAATTTTGTTGTTATCGTTTGTCCATTTTCGTCCTGCTTATCGCCGGTGCGTGTTCCTTCCGAATCGAATTGCGGAATCGTTGCACCCGTTGTTGATCCAATACCAATGGTACAAACCACCACCCCTTTTGCGCGCGCCCGTTCTGCTGCTTCAACCGCACCTTTTTCAAAATCCTCACCATCCGTTACCACCACAATTGCACGACCATGTTTCTCTTTCGGATCGTCCAGCTCATCAAACGAAAGCATGGCCTGATCGATTGCTGCTGCAACATTGGTGCCTTGCAACGAAATCATATCAGGCGTCATCGACTCAATTAACATTTGCGCCGCACCAATATCATTTGTTAGCGGCAATTGCGTGTAAGCATCGCCCGCAAAAGCAACCAAACCAAACCGATCGCCATCCAAGCGATTCGTCAAACTCGTCAACGCCATCCGCGAACGCTCAAAACGATTTGGTTTTAAATCATCAGCCAGCATCGAATTCGAGACATCAAAAGCCACCATCAAATCAATGCCCGTAATTTTTACCGGTTCACGACCGCCCGGAATTTGTGGGCCAGCCGCCGCAATTGTCAGCAAGACCAAGGCCAGCGAAATCGCAATCATACGAATCAATCCCAATGCCGTTGAGCGACCATGAATCAAACGTCCCAACATGGCCGAATCAGCAAACAACAGCAATTTTTTTTCACGCGCAGTTCGAGCCATGAACCAAATCAAGGCCGGAATGCCTGCAACCGCAAGCAACAAGAGTAGGTATGGACGTTCAAACTCCATTTATTCCACGCGATTAAAAACAGTATAACGCAATGTTGATTCAAGGAGTAAAATAATAATTGCGGCAAGCAACAACGGTAAAAAATCTTCTTTTCGTTGCTCCGATTGTTTTCCTTCAATCGCAGTTTTTTCTAAACGATCAATCTCGTCGTAAATCGCTTCCAAACTTTTTAAATCCACCGCACGGAAATACTTCCCACCCGTTTCTTTTGAAATTTCGATCAAGGTTTCTTCGTCAATATCCGTTTGCCGATAGGTATTGGTCCATGAACCATCTGGATTACGACTCTGCGGTTGCAATGATTTTCCGTAACCACCTACACCAATCGAATAGACTTTGATGTTGTATGTCTTCGCCAAACGACCAGCATCTAAGGGCGAAATAAAACCCGAATTATTTTCCCCATCCGTTAACAATACCACCACACGACTTTTTGCTTTGCTGTCTTTCAGCCGTTCTACTGCTTTGGCCAATCCCAATCCAATCGCTGTGCCCGAATTTAATTCGCCAATCTGAATGCTGTCAATCATTCCACCCAATGCCGAATGATCGGCTGTGAGCGGACAAAGCGTAAACGTTTCACCACTAAAAATAACCATACCAATCCGATCATTGAAACGCGTATTCACAAAATTGATCGCTGTTTTTTTAGCTGCTTCTAAACGGTTTGGTTTAAAATCATTCGCATTCATACTCGGCGAAACGTCCATGCTCAACATAATATCAATCCCATCTTTGCGAATGCGTTTCCATCCCAACTTCGATTGTGGTCGCGCCAGTGCCGTAATCACCAAGGCCAACACCAGCATTTTTAATACAAATGGAATGTGTCGCAGACGCGCACGCGGAGGTGTTGGAAGTCCTTGCAAGAAACGCAATGCCGATAAACTCACAACAGGTCGCCGCTGCATCACCACAAAAATGTAAACCGCTATACACAACGGTATCAGCAGCAAGAACCAAAAGGCCCACGGATAAACAAAACTTATGTTCGCCCACCAGTTCATGATACAACAGGATTAACAGGTGGTAAAATAGGAATGGTGCGCTCCACAAACTGAATCGCTAAATTCAAACTCACTTCATTCTCCTCTTTCGTCGGAATTTCTTTGGCAAACTTCACCATGTCGGCAACCCGCAAAACACGCTGCAAATAAAGCACCTGACTTTCATCCGCTTTCAACCGCCGCAAAGTATGAACCAATTCGTATGTTGTTTGCTCAAGTGCATTCACATGCCAACGCAGCGCCACATATTCGCGCAAAATTTCAGCTAGCTGTGTATGATATGTTTTTAAATCGCCCTTTTCCCACGGACGTTCCACACGCATGCGTTGCAAGGCTTCGAGTGCTTGCTCATGTGGCAATAAAACGCGCGCCGGCACAATCGGAACCTGTTGTCGGTTTTTATATTTCTTAAACGCACGGTAAATGATAAAACCCAACAAGGTCAAGACACACAAGCCACCACCAATCCAATACCACAAGCTGTAATCGGGCGGAAGAGGGGGCGGTGGCGGAACCTCTGCAATTGTCTTAATATCCTTGATCGGAAGCGTTGTATCAACCGGAACTGTTTGCACCCGCAATTCGAGCGGCTGCGAATACACCGTGTCTTGATCTACAATAAACCGAATTGCCGGAATCTGATAAACACCCGAATCAAAAGAAGTAATCGTGAATGCTTGCGTTTGCTCATACAACACACTGTTGCGATCCACCAAGTTATTTTTAATCGAGTCGCCCGAAATTTTCTCGATGCCGTACGCCAAACTATCTTTCAATACTGGCCAATTCACCACCGATTTTTGCGAACCCTCGCGGTACAACAATTTTAAATTCAGTTTCGTCTGCTCCCCAATTTTAATTTCTTTTTTATCCAACGTAGCTTCCGCTTCCACGCGCACCTGCCCGCGCACATCGCTCGAAAACAGCAACGCGCTCAACACAAACAGCATGGAGAAGATACGATTCATCGGCTAGACACGTTTTTCGCGTTTACGGAAAAAAGACGACAAGGCCGGAACATACGATTGCCCCGTTAAAATCTGCGTTACATCCACACCACATTTACGAAACGTATCGTCCAACCACAATTTATGCATGCGCGAAGTACGCTCGTACGCCTTACGCACATTCGGATCTGAAGTATCAATCCATTGCGTAAGACCCGATTCCTCATCAACCATTTCTACCAAACCAATATCTGGCAACGCAAGCTCCCGCTGATCTTGAATGTGTATGGCCACCACATCGTGCCGTTTATTGGCCACACGAAGCGTATCTTCAAAATTGCCCGCTAAAAAATCGGAAATGATAAATGCCGTACACCGATGTTTCACCGCATTCGTACAATATGTAATCGCTGCATTCAAATCTGTTCCACGGCTCGTTGGTTGAAATTCCAACAATTCCCGAATGATGCGCAAAATATGCGGCTTTCCTTTTTTCGGCGCAATGAATTTCTCCACCTTATCGCTGAAAAAAATCACACCCGCTTTATCGTTATTCGTCAATGCAGAGAAGGCCAGCACCGCACAAATCTCTGTAATCAAATCGCGCTTACTTTGTCCACGCGTTCCAAAACTTCCCGATTGGCTCACATCTACCAACAGCATCACCGTCAACTCACGTTCCTCTTGAAAAACTTTCACATACGGATGATTGAAACGCGCTGTTACATTCCAATCAATCGTTCGCACCTCGTCGCCCGGTTGGTATTCTCGCACCTCGCTAAACGTCATGCCACGCCCTTTAAACGCACTGTGGTATTCGCCCGAGAAAACCTGATTGGTCAACCCTCGAGTTTTTAACTCAATGCGCCGGACTTTTTTTAGCAGTTCGCTCGTTTCCAAAATCAGGAAGTGTGTAGATGAAAATTAAATTAAGGAACTTGAACCACGCTAAGAATATCGTGGATCATGTGTTCGCTCGTAATATTTTCTGCTTCTGCTTCGTAAGTAATGCCAATACGATGACGCATCACATCATAACACACCGCCCGTACATCTTCAGGAATCACAAAGCCGCGATGTTGCAAAAACGCATACGCTTTCGCAGCTAAAGCAAGATTGATACTAGCACGCGGCGATCCTCCAAACGAAATGAGTGGCTGTAATTTATTCAAACGATATTCTTGCGGAAAACGACTTGCAAAAACAATGTCAACGATATACCGTTCAATTTTTTCATCCAAATAAACATCGCGCACAATGTTGCGCGCACGTAAAATATCGTTTGTCGTAACAACCGGTTTGATTTTTGGAATATCTGCTGAAAGTTGTTGGCGAATAATTTTTTGTTCCTCCTCGCGGCTCGGATATTTAATGACCGTCTTCAACATAAACCGATCCACTTGCGCTTCCGGCAACGGATACGTTCCTTCTTGTTCTACCGGATTCATTGTTGCCAACACCAAAAACGGTTCAGGCAATTTAAATGTCTGTTCGCCAATGGTAACTTGCCGCTCTTGCATCGCTTCGAGCAAGGCACTCTGCACCTTTGCTGGCGCACGGTTAATCTCATCGGCCAAAACCAAATTGGCAAAAATGGGTCCCTGACGCACCGTAAACGCCTCTTGTTTTTGGCTATAAATCATGGTGCCAACAACATCGGCAGGAAGCAAATCCGGCGTAAACTGAATGCGACTAAATTTCGCCTCAATCGCCGAAGCCAACGATTTTACCGCAAGTGTTTTGGCCAGCCCCGGAACACCTTCAAGTAAAATATGTCCGTTAGAAAGCAAGGCAATCAGCAAACGCTCAATCATGGGCTTTTGACCCACAATGACTTGATCCAGTTCGTTATGAATACGTTCAATAAATGCACTTTCCTCTTTGATGCGCTCGTTCAGCGCTTGAATGTCGATGGCCATAGGAGAATATTGGATTCAGGCAAAGGTAATGCACCCACCCGCGCAACCGCCGCCCACGCTGTAAAAAAATGTTAAGGTGCATTTGTTGATACAAGACAAGCCATAATCGTTAGTGAGGACTTTATGTCAAATCACCCGCCAATCTGGTTTATCTGCCTATTTTAGAGCCAAAATAAACCCATGCGAACCCTCTTTTTTTTACTCCTTTTAACGAGCAACCTCCGCGCACAGACATTGAAAGATGCTGCAAGCACAAACATAAAAACAATAGCACATTACCGCAGTCAAGTTTCTTCCGAAACCAATGAACTGGAAAAAACGCTAATCGAATCCGTTGCTTACAACAAGGATGGAAAGTTAATCGAACGAACACTCCATCTCAAAGGCGTTCGCTGGACAACCTCATTTGATCCATCAGGAAAAATTAAAACACAAGCCACTTGGTATCAAAACGAAAACCAGATTTGGGAACGCACAGACTCCCTCGTTTGGTTTTACGACGAGTTGAAAAATGGGTACACGCATTATCCCTCAAAAGCAAAGACCGTTTTTTCGTACACTAAAAACAAGCAACTGATTTCCAAAGTAACAACGCTCGAAAATGGTAATGAAGACGAACGTTACACCTGCGGTTATGATGCACAAAAACGAATGCTCTGGGAAGAAACAAGAAAAAATCAAGCTTGGCTCGATTCAAGCATTTGGTCGTACAAAAATGGTTTGGCGTATAAAAAAACAACATGGGCATTGCCCAGCGACGAATACAGCATCGAAGTCTATAATCAAGAGATGAATTTAATAAGCCTCAAAAACTATAAACGCAAGAACGAAGACCCAACAAGTTTTGTAGCACAAGCAGATAGTTTGATTTATAAGTACGATAAGCAAAATAAATGCATCAAAGCAACCCTGTATGTCGATTTGACCAAACAAGCCTCAGCGTATGTTTTTGATGCCATCATGCCTTTTGAGCGATCAACACGTTTTGCGTATGATGAAAAAGGAAATGTTATTTTAATGCAAGATAGTGCTGTCAATAGTATTGTTCCCGATTGGCATTGGACCATCATGGAAACAAAATACAGATACGACAACAACGGAAATGTGATCGAAGAAATGATGACAGATACGCCAAGTCAATTGAATTTTAGGGACGCATACACGTATAATGACCAAGGCGATTTAATCGAACACAATACATATACCGATATGGGAGAATTGCTTGTGAAAAATGAATACAGCTATGTATATCACGAGTGATTTTTATAATCTCTGAGGCGCAATTTTCTCCGACTTTTTCTTCTCTTCGTCCTTTTTTTTGATGCG
The DNA here is from genome assembly GCA_013298545.1 of Bacteroidota bacterium. Classification (GTDB taxonomy): domain Bacteria; phylum Bacteroidota; class Bacteroidia; order Palsa-965; family Palsa-965. Next base: position 52,159 of record JAAFIA010000010.1, read on the forward strand.
CGCTTTTAGCGTTGTGCCATTTTTAATATTCTGATTCATTTGGAATCGTCTAAAACATACATTTAAGTATATGTAGGCTTCGTAATCAAAGGATAAAACTTAAGCAGGCTCTTACTTGGTTTTCAACTACAAACTCACACGTTACTTCTTTTTTTAATGCGCTGATTCATTTGAATATAAAGGCCAGCACCCACCACAATATTGGAATAATCAACGTTTGAATTATTGACTAATGCTTGCTGTAGCCCAACTTGAGCCATTGCTTTTATATGTTTGTAACCAACACGTATGAAACACATAGGCTCGTATAAAAAATCATTCGTAAAACCTTTGTACTCCAACATCGAAATACGAAACGCAACACCATAGTCAACATGACGCGAATTTCGGCCAATGGCGGGTTGAAGGAAATACCGATTACTAAGCCCAATGCGCCTGATCCTTTCCTCGATCGTTTTTTGATAATCTGTATATTGTATATAATTTATCCTACTCCATGTGCTTTTTTGCGAAGCAAATCCAATACCTCCATAGACTTCAAAACAAAACCGCTCATCTATGACTGTCGAATAACCACTAGCAAGCTCTAAATCACGAAAAGCAGTTCCACTTTCGATCAGTTGATAATGGACTCCATTGTTGCTGAGTAGAATGGTCGAATCAATGTTGAACTTGCCCCTGTAAGATCCTGTTAAGGATACAGCCCAATGATCGGTTAGCGCGTATGCAGCATGCCCTTCAATGCCAGCATCAGAAAAATTGAATGAAATTTCAAAATCATGTTTGTGTTCAAAGAAAGCAACTTTCTGAGTTGTTCTTAGCCATGGACGATTTTGTGCCATTGCCCAACTAGGTATAAAAAGAGCTAGAATAAGCCCAAGTTTAAGATATAGTTTACGCATCTGCTAGTGTATTAGTACTCAGCAATAAAACAGTTTAGCAAAACAATTGTTTACACATTGCAAAAACAAGTCTGTATCTTTGCATCCTATTTGCAAATGACACTTACGCGGTATTTTCTTCGTCTTTCATACAACGGAAGCAGTTTTTGCGGCTGGCAATTTCAGCCCGGTGTAGAAACCGTGCAAGAAACCCTCAATACAAAAATTGGTATGCTCCTGCGCGAGAAAATCGAAGTGGTTGGATGTGGCCGCACCGATTCGGGCGTTCATGCCAGTAAATATTACGCACACTTCGACAGCGAGCACACCGATCTCGATACCAACGAAAAAGTCATGTTTCGGCTCAATAAAATTTTACCCAAAGCCATCGCCATTCAGGAAATCAAAAAAATGCCCGACAATGCCCACGCGCGCTTCGCTGCCACCGCACGGAGTTACGAATACCACATCACCCGCGTGAAAAATTCGTTTGGACCCGATTTAGCTTGGGAACTCCACGAGCCACTTCACGTTGATGAAATGAACAAAGCCGCGCAAGCCTTGTTGCAATACCAAGATTTTGCCTCGTTTTGTAAAGCCGGCGGAAATAGCAAAACAACCATTTGCCATTTAAAAGAAGCCTACTGGAAAGAAGAAGGCCACAAACTTGTTTTTCACATCACCGCCAACCGCTTTTTGCGCAATATGGTTCGCGCCATTGTCGGAACATTGGTCGATGTGGGCCGCGGAAAATTAACTGTCGAGCAAGTTCACGAAATTGTACAATCCCAAAAACGGTCGCAGGCCGGAATGTCTGTACCGCCACAAGGGTTATTTCTCACCGATATTCAATACCCATCCCATTTGGGACTTTCATAAATGAGTGAAGTAAGCGGAAAATCTTTTGACTGGAAATTACTGAAACGCATCTTTCAGTACGTTAAACCGTATTCCGGTTTATTTGCCACAGCCATATTTTTAACCATCACCCTTTCGGTTTTATCCGTGGTTCGTCCACTCCTCATTCGTTATACCATCGATGAATTTATTCATCCCGCGCAAACACAAACGCAAGCCGATTTAGCACATGGTTTACTGCTCACGTTTACTGTGATTATGTTTGCTACACTTTTGCTAGAAGCATTTTTACAGTTTAGCAATACAACCACAACAGGCAAGCTCGGCCAACGCATTGTCAAAGATTTGCGCGTACAACTGCACCGTAAAATTATTGGCTTTCGCTCCCGTTATTTCGATCAAACACCCATTGGTACACTCGTTACACGCGTTATCGCTGATATCGAAGCCATCAACGATGTGTTTTCGCAAGGATTTATTGTCATTGCGGGCGATCTGCTGACCATTGTTGTTTTACTCATTGCCATGCTCGCCGTGAGTTGGAAAATTACACTGGTTGTATTGACCACCATTCCCATTATGTTTTTGGCAACATGGTGGTTTAAAAATTCCGTCAAGCAATCGTTTACCGATGTGCGCAATCAAGTATCGCGGCTCAATACGTTTGTGCAAGAACACATCACCGGCATGAAAATCGTTCAGGTATTCAACCGCGAAAAGGTGGAGATGGATCGTTTTCAAGAAATCAATGCCAAACACCGCGATGCCAATGTACGTTCGGTTTGGTACTATTCTGTTTTCTTTCCCGTTGTCGAAATTTTAATTTCCGTTTCGCTCGGCTTACTCGTGTGGTATGCCGGAAAACAAATTTTTGAAAACTTTGCCAATCCAGGCGATGTTACATTTTTCGTACTGCTCATCAATCAATTTTTTCGCCCTATCCGTATGCTGGCCGATCGCATCAATACCTTACAAATGGGCATGGTTGCTGGCGAACGGATGTTTAAAGTACTCGATACCGAAGAACAAATTGCCAACAACGGAACACGCGATGCCGCACATTTGCGCGGCGATCTCTCCTTCAAAAATGTTTGGTTTGCTTACAACAACGAAGATTGGGTGCTGCGCAACATTTCGTTTGATGTGAAAGCGGGTGAAACGGTTGCACTTGTTGGCGCCACAGGCTCTGGGAAATCATCAACCATCAATTTGCTCGGACGTTTCTACGATTTCAATAAAGGCGAAATTCAAATCGATCAACACGATATTCGCTCGTATGAATTGTCTTCGCTACGCAGCAATATCGGTGTGGTGTTGCAAGATGTGTTTTTGTTTTCCGATACGATTTACAACAACATTACATTAGGCAACACAAGCATTTCGCGCGAGCACGTGATCGAAGCGGCAAAAGCAGTAGGCGCACACGATTTCATTTCCAAACTTCCCGGAACGTATGATTACGATGTAAAAGAACGTGGCGGCATGCTTTCTGTGGGCCAACGTCAACTCATCGCCTTCATTCGCGCGTATGTCTATAACCCACGCATTTTAATTTTAGACGAAGCCACATCTTCCATTGATACGGAATCGGAACAACTCATTCAACAAGCAACCGAAGTGCTTACACGTGGGCGCACATCTGTGATTATCGCGCACCGCCTCGCTACGATTCGTCACGCCAGTCGCATTTTAGTCGTCGATCACGGCGAAATTATTGAATCAGGATCGCACGACGAATTGTTGCAATTGAATGGCCAATACCGCAAATTGTTTGAATTGCAGTTTAAGGAAGAAGAACGGTTGGGGTGATTGGGTTAATTGCCTGAAGCCTCGTCAATCGGTTGTTCTTGTTTTGTTGATTTTCCTTTTTCGGCAAGCAGTATAAATGTTCCTATGAGCAAGATTAAAAATAGGAGAGGAAGGATAATTAGTGTAAACATAGGATGCTTTTTGGCTATACCAACATAATAAGTCTTGAACTCAGCACGCAATTGTAAATTTTTAAAGTGATTTTCTCTTTTGAAAAAAATCGAGGAGGAGTAACCATATTCTTTTGCTTTTTCAAAAATCTGCATGCCACTTTTCGCATCCTTAGTAATTGCTCGGGCATTGCCTAAGTCGAATAGCAATTGAGCAATAATCGGGTCTTTGGGTTTAATGAAACTCATTCGTTCGTTCAGTTGAAAATGGAGTTGTACATCAAGTACATTTATATCAATATTGTTTTTATATATCGGTTCTTCACCATCACCGAAATCTAGGCCCAAAATATTTGATTTCCATAAGTAGGATTCGTCGCCATTGGCTTTGACCTTAGCCTCCAGTATTTTTAAATGGATCCATTCAGAGCCGGCGTGCGAAGTAGGATCAATTTCAATACCTCTTTTAATCCAGAAATAGGCAGAATCATTCTTTCCTAGCAATTCGTATGTTGTTCCTAGATTCGATGCGGTTGCATATAATCCCGGAGATTTTGATTCTATATCAATAAACACCGCTTTTGCATTTTCGTATTGACCAACGTAGAGCAACGCAACACCAAAATCATTATAGTTTTCCATGGAGTTACTATCACGATACAAGCTGTCTGCAATGCGTAGTTTTTTATATAAATAGTTTTTGCTGAACGCGTCTAATTTTCCGCGAGGCGTAGCATCATAAGCTTCGGTGAATTCAATTTTCCCATTTAGTTTTGCTCTGTATTCATTGATGCAGCAATGACTTTTCTGAACAAATGATAGACAGAAGAATATGAAAAGCGTGATTGTATTTTTCATGTTTCATAATGTCATTAATCGTATTGAAATATAGATGCTTTGTTTTGGAGAATGTAATTAAGGCTGTTTTCAAAATCTTTCTTGATAGTTTTATTCAAATATCCAGACCAAGTTGGAGCTTCTTCATTTCTCATAAATGCTAAAATTGCCATACTGTAGGCCCAATCTTCTTGTTTTAAATAGCCCTGATTTTTATAAGACCAACGATCGGTAGTTTTATTAAATTGAAATGCAGCGTTTGCATTAAACACCCCGAAGCCAAAGAAAACAGTTGTTAGATCAGTTAAATGCTCATCGTTAAAATCAAGCTCTTTGTGTCCAAGTAATTTAACATGCGCAAGTTCATGCGCGAGTACACCAATTGTATCCTGAGGTTTGTCGAGAAGACCTCTGCTGATCGAAATTTCGTATTTCCCATGCTCATTTTTGTGGTGGTATAAACCTGCTGGAGTAATTTGTTGCGGGTCGTTTTCAATAAAAATTACAGAAGTACCCATGTTGATCTCCCTCAGATTATCATCGAAAAAATGCAGTTCGACTTCATCTCTGTCTATTTGCATTGCATCTGCCACAATATGCATTGCCGCTATCGCCGACTCCTCGGAAACCGTCCACTTAATTGGAATGTCAATTTTTGTAGGTGTAAATATTTTTCGTTCAGCTAATGTCGGCTCAGGAAACTGTTCTGCTAACCATTGCATATTTTGTTCAAAATACTGCCGAGCACTTTTGTTTAATGGCTCTTTGATATTGCCAGATTTGAATAAATTAAACATGAGAAAAAGGGTTGGAGTTAATGCATTTATCAACTGCAAAATACAAATTTTACAGGTTACCCCTTCCTCCCCATCAAAATCAAATCCACAACCTCCGCGCCATCGCCGCCCACGGTAACAATGCGTTTGACTTCAATATCAATAAGTCCAGCCAATCGCATCGCTTCAACTAAATACTTTTCTTCGTGGAAGTGCATGTAAATTTCATCGCCCGTACTGCCTTTTTTCCATCCCGATTTGCTGTACGCATCTTCCATTGTACTGATGTAAATTACGCCAGTTGCATGTACACGCAACGCCGCATCTGCAATCAATTTTATGGCTTCTTCTTTGGATAAATAAGGCAAACAAAAACCGCACATCACCGCATCAAATACTTGTGGCAACCGATCAATTGCACGGCAATCCATAACCTGAAAATTTGCAGTTGGATTATTTTCTTGCGCCAAAGCAATCATGTTTGGCGCTAAATCAATTCCTAAGATTTTGAAGTCTGGGCGTTGTTGTAAAAGATACTTTGTAATGTTGCCCGGCCCGCAAGCCAATTCCAGAATAGACGCATTGGGCCTATTGACCCACGCGCAAAACAAATCAAATGAATCGTGATACAACGAAACATCCATAAATTTTTGCGCATACAGATCCGCCAATTTATCAAAAATCGCTGCTGCTTGTTCCGATTTGTCCATGTTTTATGATTGAAGAATCCGAATCAAATCATCATTGATATAATAAACATCTCGGCCATCCGCACGATAGGATAAAACACCAATCTTAACCAGTTGTTGCATGTATTTTGTCAATGTTGTTCGACTACTTACTCGGCAAACTTTTCCAACCAGTTGTGGTCTTACATACGGCTGAGAAAACAATGTCTGATTCAATTCGAGTGAGTACCATTTCAATTTTTTCGACGCATGTTTGTGTGTAGCTTCCATCTGTGAAAGCATCTCATCGATTTTTTGATTCGTAATTTTCGATGTACTTTCAACCGCATTCAACATATACATAATCCAAGGCTTCCACGCTTTTCGTTGAGTAACACCTGCTAAATGATTGTAGTAGTCGTCTTTATTTTTAATGATGTAATTGCTCAAATACAAAACAGGATGTGAGAGTAAATTTTGTTCAACTAAGTAAAGTTGATTTAAAATTCTTCCTGTACGACCATTGCCATCTGTAAATGGATGAATAGCCTCAAATTGATAATGCCCAATTGCCATTTTGAGCAAAGGATCAAAATCGTTTTTAGCAGCTAAAAACGTGAACAAATTCGTCAGTTTTTTTTCAATCAAGGCGATGCCACGCGGTGGAGTATAAATAATTTCTCCAGCCTTAAATTCGCTCTGTCCACGCTTGATAACTACTTGCGATTGTGGTGGCCGTATCCCTTGTCGTGTATTTTTTATCTGCTGAAACATTTTGATCGCTACCGAAGTGTCTAGCTTCTTCTGCTTTAATAACGTCGAATACCCTTTCCATAGCGCTTCTCTGTATTTTAGTACCTCTTTCGTTGCCGGACTAGCATATTCTTCCTTTATCGTATCTGAAACCGCCTTGTATAAATCATCTTCCGTTGTAAATATATTTTCAATCGCAGTCGAATTTTGTGCCTCTTGAAGTGAAATGGTATTGATTAGCATAGATGGATTGGGGATGCGCAAAATGTTTTTATTCAGCTCTGCCAATGCTCTAGAAGCATAGCCCCATTTCAGTAAAATTTCTTTATCAATGATGTCAATTGAAGGTGGTAAGTCAGGAAGCCCATTGAAAGGTATATTACGATCAAATTTTACAATTTTCGTGGTGTTCATGTTTTTGGATATTCTGGACATATAGCAAATATAAGGTCAGATTTAGGAATAAACAAACAATATGTCCATATCCAATCTAAAATCTGGACATATTCGCAAAACCTGTCCACTTCATGAACATAAAATATCTATATGTTCATTTCTGGAAAAAATATGAACATATTACTAAAGTGTGTCCACTTGTTGAACAGGAATTATCAATCTGTTCATTTTTTTGAAAAATATGAACAGATAACCAAAATATGTCCACTCACTAGACAGTAAATGCCAATACTTTCGCTTGTTATAGGATGTGGACGTGTGGCTGCGCTTAACGATGATGAATCTACTACAAATCTAGATCTTCCAATTGTCCTTGCTGAATCAACACATTCAGTTTACCGTAATCGATCTTTGAAAAATGGCGTGGGTCGCGTGGCATTTTTGCAATGAAATAAACCGCGTTGATGGCGTATGCGTAATGCAATAAAATATTTTCTTGAATCGCTTTTTTGTCGGCATGAGGCGTTGCCTCAATTACGGCAAATACATTCGTGCGTTCATGTAAAACCGTTCCTGAAACAATCCCTTCTTGTTGTGATAAAGCGTACTCTACTGCAAATGTTACGAGATAACCATCTGGAAAAGGAATGAGTGTAGAACACCGTCCGCACAAAAACAATTCTCCCGCCGTATTGAAAAATCCCGAATCGCCTGTTCGGTGCCAAACGTTTTCTCCAATAAAAATTTTTGCCAGTTTTTCGGCTTCAGGATTATCTACATAATGCCTTAACACGTGCGGGCCGCTCACCACAATTTCACCAATTTTTCCAACAGGTAAACACGTTTGTTCCAATGCTTCTTCCGAAGCAAAAGAAAGCGGCTCGGTTGTAATGGGAAGAATTTTTACGCGTGTGAGACGATATGGAAAACCCACATTCAACCCATTGTTCGCGATGTTTTCTTCGCCAGAAAACAAGCCCTTACGTTGTTTGTCAACCAAGTCTGTTGCTGTAATACTACTGATCGGTTCGGCTTCTGTTGATCCATAAACGATAATACTTTCGCTATTCGGAAATGCTTTTGCAAACAAACTCGCCTCGCGCGGAAACACAGGCGCGCCACCCGTAAACATCCGTCGGAAGGACACATCTATATTTTGCGCCAGCACATATTCCGCCAACCGCTGCAACACATAAGGCGATGACGTAAACCGATTGACACCCGCAGCACGAATTTGTTCTACCAAACGTTCGGGTTTTAACGATAACGGTTTACGCGAATTGTAATCAGCGATGACTGAAGTAACACCTGTTCCTAAATTGAGCAACAACACAATTGGTAAAACAGGCATGTCGATATCCGAAGGCTGTGGTTGAATTTTATCGACCAATGCTTCAAATTGTGCTTGCAAGAAACCGTGTGTACGCTTTGCCGCTTTTGGAATTCCTGTGCTACCTGTTGTAAATGTAATCAGTGCTAAATCATCCGCTTGCACCGTATCTGGTGTGTGTGTTGAACTAACAGGTTTGCTTTTCGGACCAAGCCAAACTGGCACACGACGCAATGCAGGCGAAAGTATAAATGCCAACGCACGAATTTTCCAAGACGCAATAAACGCCTTGCATTTGGCCAGTTTGCAACAAAGCTCTAGTCGCTCACGGCTCACCCATTCATCCAAAAAAACGGATGTTGCACCAAGGTGAAAAATAGCAAGCACAGCAATGTACAAATCCAAACTCATGGGGACGAAAACCAACACCCGATCGTTTTTCCCGATTCCTTTGGCATGATAATACGCAGCCATTTCTTTTACCGCATTCGCCAATTCGCCAAACGTAAGTTGCTTTCCATCGCGATCAATAATGGCGATGTGCTCAGGCTTTTTGAGTGCTTGTGCAAAAAATAAATCGGCGATATTGCTGCTCATTGTTCCAAGTTGCGTTTAACGTTGGCGATGTTTTGTTCAAAAACAGATTTTACTTTCCAAGCACCCAAGTGCATCTTTATCAGTTCCCAAAACGAAGGTTGGTAAGTGTCGTAAAATAGTGTAAATGTAAGCCTACAACGTCTTCCGCCATCTAAAGACTCATAAAGTTGTTCCGTAGATAAACCATCCGATGTCATGGGGAAATTTTTCAAATCGTAAGTAATGAGTTGTCTGCGTTTGTTTGGCTCAACTTCCGTAATGGTTTCGTCCCAACGGATTCCGGTTTCATCTTTTTCTTGAAAGCAACGACGGCGAGAGCCGGGCAAACCATCGGCAATGCTATCGTTATTTAACGGTATGATGTGATCGACGTAAACAGACCATTTTCCGGCATTGGCCGAATTTCCGAGGTAAGCAAATACTTTTTCTGGCGAAGCATTGATTTCAACGGTTGCCGCAACGGCTTTGTATGGAAGATTGTCGTGCTTTTTGTACGGACTCAATCCCCAAATTGCAAAAGGGCAAATCAGTAGTAAAATCAGTAGTGCGCGAAGTAGTTTCTTTTTCATAACACTTTTTGAAAGAGAGCATAGCGTTTCCAGACTTCACCGGAAAATAATTCGGATAATTTTACAGAACGATTGCGTTCGTGCATAAACGCATGAATCACCGCATCGAATTGATGTTGCTTGGCATAACGTGTAGCAAAATTGCCCATCACTTGCGGCAAACCCCGATAGCCTGGTGCCGGATGGCGAGCAACAGTTTTGATAATCAATCGTTTTTCCGAGATCGAAAAATGATCGGCAAAACAAAAAATTAAGCCCACAATTTCACCGCTACTATTTTCTGCAATCAAGGTTGTCTCGTTGTGCATGTAGGTGTTTAATCCGGCATGCTTCTCAACGAAACGCGCTTCGCTAATTCCTGAATACAAGACATTGGCTTGAAATGTGTGTGTGCAAAATTGAAAAATACGCGGCAACTCAGTTGTGTAATTTTCTCCCGCAATGGTACGCATCCGTATGCCTTGAGTGGCTAACGATTGCTCGCGCTCCAAAATTTCTGAAGCATCGCAAACGAGTTTTCGGTCGATTGTGGTAACGTAATTTTCGCGCACCTGAAATCCGTTTGCTTGCCATTGCTCCGAAAACCAAGTCATGCAAGGTTGCTCCGAGAAATAATCGGGCAAGGCATTTCCCAAACAAAAACGATAGCTGTCCCAAGTAGTACCATTCATAGGGCCAAGTAGGTGCGTGCAATTCAGTTCTTTGGCAATTTCCTCGGCACGATTCAGCATCAATTGTGCAGCATCGAGATCGTTGATACAACAATAATTGCCAAGCATTAAATACCGTGTATCGTTTTGGTCTAATTCAAGATTGCGGTAAAGTGCCAATACGCCGACGGTTTGCGTTTCGTCAGTAAGTGCTAGAAAACGTATTTTATGTTCAGGGTGAATGGTATTTGAACTTTTGAAAATGGCCGCTTGTTGTGGCTGAAACACCCGATCAATGCATTGCTTCGCATGAATCAGGAAATCGGCTTCTTGATCGCGCGAAAATTCGAGCAGGTTGTATTTCGTTTCCATCGACTAAGAATTTACGGGATAGTAAATGCAAATGATATGACTTTGAAATTCGTAAAGAGACGTAAATTCAATAATCATCCAAAGAATCAGTATCGCAATACCCGGAATGGTTAAGTTATCAAGGCCATTGATGCTGAGTGCTTCGGTGAGCGACGTGAGTATGCCAAGAATCAAGGCGATGATGATTGCTGAAGACAAAGCTGTTTTTGAAAGTAAAAGCAATAAGAGCAACGCAATTCCAGTCGCTGTGAGGGCAAATAAAATAGAACCCGTCATGGTTTTGTTGCTCTTGCCCGATTTGTATTTTCCCCAAGGCCAACGCTTGCCGCAAAGTGCCGCCACCGGATCGCAAATGGCCAGAATTAAAATCGGAATGTAATACAAGGCAAGTTGCGGGTCATTTTTTTGTGAGAGAAAACTGTAAAATAAAAACGTTCCATACACCGCAACCGGATACGAAATACTACCGTGCGATTTGCGGTCGATGGCATTGATGGATTTTAATAAATTGAATTTTAAACTTAAAATCAAAATCAAGGCAAACGAACTGCACAGCAATAAAACATACCAATGGTTGCTCAGAATAGGAAATAACAACGTGAGCAAGCCCGTGCCAATATGAACCAGTTTGCGCGTGTACTCGGCTTGTATGTTGAATTTATGATACAGCAACTCGGCAAGTCCGAATAGTGCTAAAAAGCATCCACTCAACCAGAGGCAATTGAAGAGATCGTTGTTCATTTTTTTTCTTCCAATAGGAAACGGTGATAGAAAAAACCATTGTCCGTTTGTGTAAATTGTTCGGAACGTTCTTTATGCCAGTAAAATTTTTCGGGATTTAATGCAGCTAACGTTCGGGGCACCATCAAATTCCAGAAACCAAAACGTGCACCAGAACTCGCTTTATCTGCAAGTTTACTGGCTGTTTCGATGGCAATGGATTGTGGCATATATTCAAAGATATTGGATAAATTGAATGCTTGAAATACGCCATGCGCTTCTTCGGCATAGCCACAAATAAAATGAATGCGTTTGATGTTTTGTTTGATGGTGTCGAAATTTTCTTTGCGCGCATAATGCGGCAAGCGTTCGCCAAACTGCCCCGTTAAAATGTGTTTGAGGTAAAGGTTTTTTTGAGCCGCAACCTGTTTCAAATGATTTTCTGCTTTGCCAAAAATATATTCCGATACTTTGACTTTCACTTCATTCATAAACTCGGGATCGCGTCCATAACGGCCCATCACAAAGCGACTGAAAAATATGCTGAAAAATAAACGCCAGCGCCAGTTGTTCCATGCTGTATTGTAAAATTCAATTTGCGCTGCTTCTGATTTTGGCGCAAATAATTCGGCAATTCGTTTTTTGCTGTGGATGAATGGCAGGAGCCGGCGGCGAAAGAATGCGAAGTATTTTTCAAATTTTCCTTGCAGAATAATTCCTTGTGCAACAATTTCTTTGTTTGCTTCCCACCATGTTCTGGATGTTTCGGGAAGGGCATTTTTTATTTTTTCAAAAAGCGTAAGCCGCTCGTTACTTTCCGAAAATCCAAGCAAGGCAAGAAATTCGGAATGGGTCAACAATTCAAACGCAGCTTTTTTCAATTCGCAGAGATGCAGTTGAATGGGGTTGACATCAACGGCAACAACTTCTTCTGGATTGGCGCAGAGCAAAGAGAACGAATTATCGCCCGCAGAGGCAATCGAGAGTACGCGATCGGTTGGTTTGATTTCAAGTGCTTGAATTAGCAAGTCAGCATCTTCCCAACAATTGGCATAACGGATCAATTGAAAATCGACGCGTTCGGTTAGTGTTTCGCTCATGATGTAATTAGTTTTATTTCGCCACTACTTCCGTCCATTTCAACAAGATCGCCAGTTTTGACGCGTTGCAACAATCCGGTAATGCCAACAATGCACGGAATGCCCATCTCGCGCGAAACAATGGCGGAGTGCGAAAGCAAACTGCCGCGCTCGACGAGAATGGCCGATGCTGTTGGGAATAAGGTTACCCAGCCCGGATCGGTACTTGCCGTTACTAAAATATCGCCCGCTAAATCATCCACCTCATGCGGGTTGTGTACGACACGAATACGTGCGCGGATGCGTCCGGGGCAACAGCCAATTCCTTTGAGATCGCCAGCAAGTGCCGCTTCGGTTTGCGGTGTGTATGCAAAATCATTGGCTTGATAAACGATTCCGCGCGTTGGAATGCGTTCTGCGGTATAGCGTTTTTCAAACTCGGTATATTCATTTTTTCTCAGCGTAATGGTTGTGCGCAAGTTGCGAGAGGGAGAAGTTCCTTGAATAAAATCAAACACTTCTTCTTTTTTCAACCAAAAAATATCGCGCGGATGATCGACTAGATCTTCGGCATAAAAGCGTTCGCCAAGTGCTAAGAAAATCCGGCGCACCATGCCAAATCCACGTGTGCGGGCGAAGCGAAGATTTTCGCGGTTGCTTACCAAGTCGCGTGTTTTGCGCAAGGCGTAATTGAAAAATAATTTCTTGAATAATTTACCGCGCAATTTTTCTTGAACAATTTGCTCGGCTGCAGATCGTAACTTTTGGTCGAGGTGCTGCTCGGCTTGTGTAAAGGAGTTTTGACGCAAATACGATTGCAAAACGCGCACCAGCAATTCGGGTTGTTGGCGATAGGTGATCGTTTCGAGCTTTAATTCGCCAACGGTGCGGTCGCCCCATTTTGAAATGTAAGCGTCCATTTCTGTTTTAATCGCACGGTATTTTTGATCGTCGAGCTTTGCCCAAATACCCACGCTCGCTTCTTCAAATAATTTTAACGCGTCTGGATTTTCACGAATGAGCAAAACCATTTTTTTACAACGCTGAACAGGTTCGGTACTGATGATGTCTTTTGCACCGCAGAGTAAATCGTTGTGGAGTGTTCCGTTTTCGTCTAGTTTGTATTTGAGTGTTAGCTTTTGCAAGGTACCATACCAAATCATGGCAAAAAAATCATTGACGAGTGGCGCTTTCCATTTTTTCAAAAGCGTTTGTTCAAATTCCATGTACAAGCGCATGAGTGTCCACGCATCACACGTATGGAAATTAATTTTTTCAAAGCGTTGCATGACGGCTTCAAAATCGGCTTCAAAATCGCGACGCATTTTTGGAAGGCGACGCATATTTCCAATCATGATACCAATCATGTTGAGTATGCGCGTGCGTTCGCGGAATTTTGTACGCGGAACATAATCATGCAATTCAAAACGCTCTTTCACGCCCATCATTTTCTCCATAAATCCGGCATTGAGCGAATAGCCCGGAAGGAGAGAAAGTAATTTGTACCAACTTCTTAAATTATAATACACACGTCCATCCAGCAAGCCAAGCATGTTGGCATACGTGTTGGCATGTGCGTTGCGTTCTTTTTCAGAAATGCCCATCATGGATGAGAATTGCAGGTAAACAGCTTCGTACATGCACAAGATAAACGAAAACGTTAGCGGCGAACTTAATCCGGGATACGATTCAATGATGTTGCTGTTGTCCCAAACAACGTATTCGCCTTGCGGATCGGCAAGGCGATTGATGGTTGTAACGGGTCGCGCTTGTAAGAGATAAAATGTGTTTTGAGCAAATGCAAACTCAATATCGACAGGACGTTGATATAATTTTTGCAAGTGTTGTAAATCGCTTGCAAGTTTTAAAACCTGTTCGGTGTTGAGCGAAACAACCGCTTGGCGTGTTTGCTCTACATCCACCAATTTTGTTCCAGTTTGCGAAGCTGTATCGAAACTGATGCGGTGTGTTTTTTGTGCAATTTGTTGCTCAACAATTTTTTGATCTTCAACGGTAAACGTGTCGGCATCCAGTTCGCCCGAAACTAATCCTTCACCTAAACCATAGACGGCGCTAATGACCTGTTGCTTGCGGTGGCCCGAGATGGGGTTGATGCTAAACGCAACACCAGCAACATCGGCATCAATCATTTCTTGAATGATAACAGCAATTCCGGCAGGTGGTTCTAGTTTATTAAATTCGCGATACTGCTGCACACGTTCGCTCCATGCAGAAAGCCAAACCGCTTTGATGGCTTGTTCTAATTCGTTTGGCGAAACAAAAAGTTTGGTTTCAAATTGTCCGGCAAAAGAAAAATTCCCGCCATCTTCATCGGTTGCCGAAGACCGAACGGCAAAGAATCGTGTTGTTGGAAAATGCGCAAGCATTTCTTCGCTCCACATTTCGGGAAACTGGACGGTTTCGATACACGAGCGAATGGCGTTGTAATTTTTTTCGATCCGCAATTGCTGCGGAATAAAACGCAGGCTTTCTTCAACAGGAATCACTAGAAATTTGGGAACGCGAAAGCCATGCTGAATTAGCTGGAAGAGGCTTTGTGCCTTCCCGCCAATTTTTCCAACGGCTGTAGGTTCGGAATGATTGTCTTTGATGAGATTCATGCGCCAAGCAAATTAATCAACATGGGAACACCGCCAAGCGTCAGGTACATCAAAATTGTCCAAACAGCCGAAGCATATTCAATCAGTTTTGCGGTTTTCGTCGTTTCTTTTTTCAAAAAAAGAATCGCCGGAATGACGCATATTAAAAAACATCCGCCGAGAATCGCTGAACCCGTAGTGCCATATCCGGCAAACCAAGCGGCTGCAATGCTCCAACCAAATGTAATGATGAGAATACCGATCCAGAGGAATGTCGCTTTTTGCGTACCAAGCAAAGAAGAGTAGGTGAGTACGCCTGTTTTTTCTTGCTCTGGTGTTCGGATTTTTCGGCCAACTTCTAAAACAATGCCATTGAAATACGAGACCGCAAAAAAGAACGCCAATCCGATAGGCGCTTCAAATCCGCCAACGAGCCAATCTGTTCCGCTTGCGTATATGTCCACGAGTGGAATGATGAACATGTGCGAAACGACATACCAGAATTGGTGTTTCTTTAACCATTCTGCCACAAAAAATTCTTTTCCCATCAATGCCAAATACAACAACACAATCAAATGAATGATGAGCATTTTTGGGAATATCAGCAAGTTGACGACGACTTGCAAAAGAAATACGACAATTCCGATGTTGCGCAATTCGTTCAACGAAACCAGTCCACGTGGCACGGGCAATTCTTTGCGGTAAAGCGCATCGTCTTCGGCATCTTTGTGTTCGTCAAAAATTCTGACGAGTAGAAACAGTGTTATTGTTGTAAAAATAGCCGCAAAGAAATGTGTTAACGAAACAAATCCGTCAGCACCACGACAAATTCGGGAATACGAAATGGCCGAAAAGCTGAACGCTGCAACAAGTGGAACGTGCCCGAATACAGGAAAACGTTCGCCTTGGTAAATCCAAAGGCGGCGTAAAAAAGATGATTGATTTTCGGCGTTCATGGGGATTTATGTTAATGTTTGCGTCCTAATTTTTTATGTGCGCTTGCAAAATGTCCGGCAGATAAAGCTGCGGCGATTGAAATTTCTCCTGCGAGGGCCAATGCGCCACAAATTTCGGCGAAGCGTCGGGCGGTGTTTGGTCCTGCACAATTCATCAGTTTCAAACATTCTTGCTGCGTAGGCAGTCCGGTGCCACCGCCGACAGTTCCAACAATTAAATTGGGAAGTGTAACGCTGGTGTATAAATCACCATTGGCATTTATTTCCATGCGCGTAATTCCGGTAGCGGCTTCGGCAACACAGGCAACATCTTGTCCGGTTGCTAGAAAGAGTGCTGTTAATCCATTGGCGACGTGTCCCTGCGCGCCAATGGCTCCGCTTTGAATAACGCCCATAGTTGAGGCAAGCCAATAGTCGGCCATTTTTTCGGGTGTGGTACGCAATACGTTTTTTACAAGCTCGCGTGTGATGACACATTCTGCGGCAACTTTTTTTCCACGCACCGTTGTAAACGAAAGGGTTGTTGCTTTTTTATCGCCGGAGTAGTTGCTTTCCACATACCACGTATTGGGTTTTACAGGAGCATGTTCGATCAAATACAAACAGATGGCGTTGGTACAAAGCGTTACCATGTTTTGTCCTGCGGCATCGCCTGTATGAAAAATAAACGTGATGATGAGGTGATTGCCTTCGACATTTGCCCGAATATCGTCGAGCTTGGCGTAACGGCTTGTTTGACCAACAATTTCTTCAATTTTTTCGCGTTGCGCATATCCCCAAACTAAAAATTGAGCAAGCTGTCCCATATCGTCGAAACAAAAAACAGGACTGCGTTGTACACCTTCGACGAGGCAAACGGATGTAATGCCGCCGCTCAAGCGCGTGGCTTTTGCGCCACGGTGATACGATGCCACCAATGCGCCTTCGCTTGTGGCAAGGGGAACGTAAACGTCTTCTTCGATGGCTGTTCCTAAAACAAAGAGTGGCCCAATGATTCCTGTTGGCACTTGTGTCATGCCAATGAAATTTTCGATGTTGCCACGTAACGAAGCAATATCATCGAAACTTGTTTTTCCGGCAAGTGTTGGCAGTGTTTTTCCAGTATGTTCTTCTAAGTAGGCAAGTCGTTTATCTTTTCCTTCGGGCGATGCGAGGTCTTCGATGGGAAATCCATCGCGCGGTGGAATGTTGATGCTTTTGTTACGCACGCGTTCAGAAAGTTTATCGATGCCTTTGAGCATATCGATTTGTTTGAGCGCTTTTTGCACATTGTCTCCTGATGTTGACATAGTATTGGGTTTAATGATATGGCCAAAGGTAACGGAGAGTTTGATGGCGACAAATTGGTTTTCCGTGATCGGAGAAAAAGTTTTAAGGCATTGTGCGTTTTGTGGCCTGTGTTTTCAAGGCGAGTGCCTTTGTTTTGCAATTTTTGCAACGTTCAACGGGGCATTTGCGAAGTTTGCTGTATTCGTAAGTAGCATGATGAATTATTGCCAAAGAAAAAAAAGGAAGATTGAAAATAAGAAAGTAATCTTGCACCATCATGATGCGTCATTTGCCCAACATACTTTCTATTTCGCGCCTTGCAGCCTTGCCGGTTTTGGTTTGGGCACTTGTTTCTGGTGCGGAAAATGTATTTGTATGGTTGATTATCTGTTGTTTGATCACAGATATTTTGGACGGGTTTTTAGCGCGTCGATTTGGTTGGGCAACGCCCTTGGGTGCGCGTTTGGATAGTCTTGCAGATTTAGGTGTGTTTGCTTGTGCGTTGGGAGGATTGTTTGTTTTTCAATGGCCTTTTGTTCATGCACATCGTTTTGTGTTGCTCGTGCTGGTTGCGTTGTATTTACTTTCTCCACTCGTTACGGCCATGCGTTTTCGGAAATGGCCGAGTTATCATTTGTGGTCGGCAAAAATTACCGCTTATGTTCAGGGGTTGTTTTTTGTTTTGCTGTTTGCGAAGGTTCTTCCGCTTGCCTATTTTTGGGTGATGGTTGTGGTTACTTCGTTGGCTTATGTAGAAGAATTTTTTGTGGCCTTGAAAATAGAGCGTTACCGCTCGGATGTAAAATCACTTTACCATTTACTCAAAATGAAACGCAATGGCTGATGTTTGGCGCGCATACTTGATCGTGTTGACACCTTTGTTTGTCGTTGGTGCGGCTTCGATGTGGCTCATTACCCGAAAGCGCGAAAACGAATCGCGAAGTTTGTGGTTGAAATACGGCATGTATTTGTTGGTCGTAACTTGTGTAACGGCTGCAATTTCGTTTGCGTGGATGTATGCGGTTTTTTCGGTGTTGTTGGTTGGTGGGCTGGTAGAGTTGATTCAGGCGGGGCGCGCGCGGGTGCCATTTGCGCTTGGCAATGTGTTGATGGCCATATTTTTGTTTTTACTATTCATGACGGCAATGTTGGTATTTGTAGAGAAGGCAACACCGATGGAACAGATGTTGGTGTATTTGGTGGTCGTCATTTTTGATGGGTTTAGTCAGATTTGCGGACAGTTGTTTGGACGGATGAAACTAGCGCGGAGGTTGAGTCCGGGCAAGACGGTGGAGGGCGCGTTGGGTGGATTTTTGGTAACGATGTTGGTGATGTATTTATTTGCCGGAAATTTTTCTGATTTAGATTTGGTTGCTCTATTTTGTGTTGCAGCCTTAGTTGGCGATTTATTGGCTTCGGGATATAAGCGTGTTTGTGGCGTAAAAGATTTTGGAAATTCAATTCCAGGTCATGGCGGATTTTTAGATCGGTTCGATAGTTTTATTGGTGCAGTTGGTTTGTCTGTTTTGATTCAGTTTTTTTGGAATTGATTGTGCATTAAAAAGGCGGACAATTTTTTCAAATCGTCCGCCTCGGGATTACGCACCAGCCGCTCTCCGGCGCGTGGGAAACAACGGGGTTATTGAATCGTTACCGTAATGTCGTTGGCTGTGATCACATTTCCATCGGCCCCAACAGTCTTTACATCTGTAATGAGAATACGATCGCCACGACGCAGGGCATTGAATGTATCGCGTTGTTTTTGGGTGTATTGATTGCCTTGAACTTTATCGTCAGAAACAAATACACCGCCTTTGTAAATCGCCATTTGAAATGAAACTACGCGTGATTTTGCATCGAAGAGAAAGTCTGGGCCATACGTGGAAATCAATCCGAGCGATGAGGCCACTTGTTGTTTCGTAGCACGTGAACTTGGTACACCAGTCATTTTAACGATCGGAACAGGTAATGCTTTTACACGAAACGACATACTTCCCATCGGACGTGTTGTTCCGTCATCCATAGTCGCTACTGCAACAATATCGCAATTGCCAACGCGCGGGCCAACAACCATGTACTTTCCATTTCCGAGTGGTTTCAAGGTTCCATTCGAACACGTAACACGTAGTTTTTCATTCGGAATGCCGGGCACAGAAACAGAAATCGGATTTTCTAATCCGGCGTACATCGCATTCATTTTATCTGCACCAACTGTCAAGGCCGGACGTGCAACAATATATTCCGATTGAAAAGGGAATTGCATGATTTGCCCTTTGGGTGTTTTCATGTTGATGACCCCTTGGTATTTCATGATGCCTTCTTTGCTTGTTTTAATCGCGTATTGTCCGATACCTTGCGAAACAGGAACTGAATCGGAAGGATTGGAGAATTTTCCGGTAGCAGGATCGTAATCCCCGAGTTTGATTTCTGGTACAAGCGTTTTGTTGAAAGCGGCTAGAAAAATATCGGCTTGGTATTTTTCACCGAGCAAGACATAATTGCTCTGTGCAACAACGCGCGCCGCAACCGTATCGAATGGAATAACGTCGGCATCGGTTTCTTTGAGCAAGGCATTGAGCACATCGGCTTCGGCACTTTTTACGTCGTCCTGAATTTTAGAGAGGATGGTAACGGAAGCCGCAAGTGGTGCATGGTAAAATGTTTGCATTTCCCAATTTTTATGTTCGCCTGTTGTGGGATCAGGTGTTTCGATACTGAGGTGAAGATTTTTTTGATCTTCAGGATTGAGTAAGCCAAGCATGTTTTTTTTGTACTGCTGCAATTTGTTGCGCAGTTCGTGTGCCGAGCCTGTTGAGCCATCTTCTGTTGCTCCACAAAGGATATTGGTTGGAATGTCGTAATTGTCTTTTGCACTCACGTATTGCAAACGAATGGTGTCTTCTTCTTTGGCTTTAAAGCCTTCTGTTTCGCGGATGATTTGTTTTTTAAGTTGATCGATCCATGTATTCATTTCGACAGACATTTTTTTAGCTTCTTGCGCTTTTTTCCAACTGTTCATGACGCGCAAGGGATCAATGGTTTTCTTCTCGTTGAATTTATCGTAGAGTGAAGTAATGTCAGCATCGAATGTTTTGCCTGTGTTTTCGAGGCCTGTGTTTACGGTAACAAAAGCATCGAGAATGTCTTTTGAAACATTGAGCGCGAGAATGGCAGTGAGCACGAGGTACATCATACCAATCATTTTCTGGCGGGGGGGAAGTTTAGCAGAGGCCATAGTCGGTGTTGTTTAGGTGAAACGTTGTTTTGCTTCTCCTAATGACGGGGTGTGCTAAAAAGATACAGGGATTGATAAAATATTTTTTGCCGAATCGCTTTACTGTAAAGGGTTGTGGCGTTTTTGGGGATGCGATAGGCTTTCTTCCTAATGCGGGATTTATGAAAAGATACAGATGGGGAGAAAATAAATTTTGCTTTTTTTTGATTGGAAGAATTTGGGAAGTTGACTGCTTTTAGGTTTTGTTTGGATTTTATGACGTGCTGTGTGTGATTTGTCTT
Source organism: Bacteroidota bacterium (assembly GCA_013298545.1). Classification (GTDB taxonomy): domain Bacteria; phylum Bacteroidota; class Bacteroidia; order Palsa-965; family Palsa-965. The sequence continues at coordinate 72,905 of JAAFIA010000010.1, forward strand.
TGAGTTGATTTTCTTGACGTGCTTTGTACAATTCGCCTGCGGCGGGCTGACATAATTGGTTTAGAAAAGGAAGTTGTCTTTTACTTTCTTTGCTTGCCCAAAGAAAGTAACAAAGAAAAGGCCCCACGAAAACCAAATTGCAATGAAAATGGGCCTGACGATATGGGCCGGTTAGCTCATTTTCAAATGCAACTTCGCACTTTTCGCGGCCGTCTCCGCGCTGATTTCTTAATGTGCTAAGAGCCTGTTTAAATTTCATCCTTCGAGTTTGTTATGCGCCTTTTTGCACCATACTTCGTTGCGTTTTTTGACCGTAGTCGCACTGCTATGGCCTTCAAAACGCGCCTCGTCTGGCACAAAAAT
>JAAFIA010000100.1 GCA_013298545.1 Bacteroidota bacterium
AAGTTTTACGCAAAGGGCGCTAAGTTTTTGTTCTATTTCTTTTAACCGCAAAGACCGCCAAGGTTTACGCAAAGACCGCTAAGTTTTTGTTCTATTTTTTTTACCGCAAAGACCGCCAAGGTTTTTATTGCCATTTAAAGCACCCATGGTTTTTAAGTTTTGGACTTTGCGCCTTCTCTGCGCTCTTTGCGGTTAATTTTTTTCGCAGCGCGCGCGAAGTTTTTAGTCGTTTTTTTGCGCTTTGTGGCTAAAAAAAACATCGCTAGGATAAAGATGTGGGAACTTAGAAGCTACCCAAATTATGGCTTGGGCCTTCCCGCAATAACGGAAATTACTTTGCGGTAATCGCCCGTAATCAATTCGATAAAATATACACCACCCATCATGCCATAAGCATCGGGATTGATCGTCAAGCTATGTACACCAGCAGGTTGGAACATAGTGGGCGAAAGTGGCTCTGCAATCACTTGCCCTAACGTATTGTATATACGCATCGAAACCTGCGCTTGATTGGGTAAGGCATACGAAACCGTCAACGCATCGTAAAACGGATTCGGATAAGCCGATAAATTCAGTTCAATCACTTCAAAAACCGCCGTAAAGGTTGTGCTATCGTTGATGTTGATGGTTAGCGACGGATTGCTATTATCTGCCGCCATCACATTGTTTGCACGCCAGTATAGAAAGCGAAATCCTGGAGCAGGTTGAACCGTCATTGTAACAGGCGCACCATCATAATAAACACCCGACCACGGTAGCGAATCTGGAACAATCGTATTGAGTTTAATTGTACCCGCTCCGGCAGGAAATACATCAAGTGTCAAATCAACTTGCTTGACTAAATTAAATTGCGTTTGTACAAACGTTCGCGCATACGGTAAACGCCATTGCGTAAACAAAAGCATATCATCAACATTTTGTCCCCAGATCATTGTATCGCAAGGCCATTGCAAGATGAGTGGAGCAAACGAAGAATTTGCATTTCCCCAGAGGTCAAAATTACGATCCATTTCTGGAGCCATTTCGGCTTCAATTTTCCGTACGGTCTTTTCAATATTGACTGGCAAATACGCCGTATTCATCAAATCAGCATAGCGGTTGATGAAATAATTTTTAAACGTTTCATTCGCAAGTAAGGAGCGCAACATATCCGAATGCGGATTGTTGACCGCCGGATGAATCGCATTGTCCAACATGTCGGCATTTACCGGACCATTTGCACCCCAGGACAAATCTGTGTCCCAGAGCATATAGCGCCATTTTCCTTCCGGTGTTTGCATGCGCCAGTATTTGATGTTGTTGGTATATTGGCCCAACCAATCGGTATTGGCAATGTATGTTTCGGTAATGAAATAATCGCAGAAATTTTCACGGTCAATCATCCGCATCGCCGAATCGTAATGTGTTGTAATCGTCATGTCCGAATTGCCAATAAACAACGCCATATTCAGGAAATCTTGATTATCGCCTTCAATGATGTCGCCATCAAATTGCAGAAAGTCCACATTATCATCATCCACTTCCGAATTGTTTTTAATAAAATGTTTGTCTTGCTTTTCCCGAATTTCATACACGCCCCAATACACCCCATTGATAAATAAGACACACGGAAAACCATCCATCACATCGAGATACGTTGCTGGTTGCGCCATTTTCTGAATGCAGCGATCACGCATCATCGCACCATTCCAATCCGTCCCCATGTTGCGGATATTGAACCCGTAATAAGAAGTCGCTGGCTTGTCAGGAAACAATTTATAATTCACCGGATCGCCCCCAAAATCTTCATCCGCATCCACATAAAATCCACGTTGCGGAAACATTTTCGACCAATTGCCCTGAATCGAAATCGAAGCATCCGTTTGAAATCCTTGCTGATTCTGCTTGTCGAAAAATGTAACCGCAGCCGGTCTGCGCCACCCTTGCCAAAAATTAGCCGTTGGAAAAGGAATGTCGTTGAATGTGGTGTCGGCGGTATTGCCCAGCACATAAATGCCATAATTCGGATCAAACAAATTATCGGGATCTGTTACCAACGAAACTACAGGCAACGTAATATTCTCATTCATAAAATACGAAACCGTTGCATCAGGCCCCGGCAATACCAAGGGATCATTCGGATAAAAGCGCGCCCGCAAGACTTGTGTTGTAGTAGTATTCACCGCACCCGCATAAATTGGCGCGGTAAGATCGGGATCTGCTCCCGTATTTGTCCAACGGATTGTTCCGTTACCATTCGCCGTTGCAGTTGTTGTCTGTGTATTCGTATAAAATCCCGAAGCCAAACTCCAAGTCGGACTTGGGCCATATCCCGAAAAGCAAGCCGAGAGGTTATTGCTGCTATCTGGTGTTGGTGTTGTAAAAACACAACTAAAATTTCCACCATCAGGCATGCGTCCGCGCGAGTGGTTCATCTGCATTTCGCCAATAACCTGTTGATCGATTGTTGCGCCGTTGGCATCTTTTAATAAAAGTAAACATCCGTGACTATTGAGTTTGAAATTCGTATGCAATTCAACATCAGCGGCAAAAGGAAAATAAGTAATTGATGTATCAATTACCCCCAACAAAAGAATTGGAATAGCCGACATATCGTCCATACCATTGGCCGCATTATGTACCTGAATACTTAATGTATTTGTTCCCGGAATCAACGCCTCATCAATTGTTTCTGGTTCAGCAACTACAAAATGTGAATACGCACCATACTGATACAACAGCGCTTCGTGCTCATCGTAAGCATACTCGTCGTGAGCAGGATGAACGCCCTGAACACCAATATTCAAACGCCCAATTTCTACATTGTTTAAATAGGCCACATACCCATCGTCATAATCGCCAAGCAATGCCGCAATCAATATATTTGATGTATCAAGTACTTGAAACGAAATACGCATGTAAAGCGATGTTGTTGGCGGAATGATTGTACTATCGTCGCCATCACCATACCCAAAACCACCAAGGCCAACATTCCACGAAGCATCATTGAAATTTGGTTCAGCCCAATTTGCTGGAGGTTCTGATGTGCCAACAAAATAACGCCAAGGCATATCGTAAAAAACAGGAACTTCCCAATGATTGAAATACCAATTACGATCTTTCCCCGAACAAAAAACAGTCAGTCGTTGCTGCGGATCCATATACACTTCTGGAAACGTCCAGGTATAAGCATTGTTATTCTGACTGCATACCAACTGGTATCCGGCAAGATTAACGGTTGTATTTCCTGCATTGTACAACTCAATCCAGTCGTTTACTTTTCCATCTTCATCCAAGTAAGCCGTATCGCCAGCCGCAGAAACTTCATTGATCAGAATCTGTGCTTTGGCCGAAAACGGGAGCCATGTACAGAGCAAACAAAAGAGTGTAGGTATAAGTTTTTTCATGCAGCATAAAGTCAAATGGATTAACTAAAAGTACAAAAAAAATCAACTCCTTCAGTTCGTAATGGGCTTTGCCGCAAGCAACTGGTTCAGTTGCCCCAGCATTTTAGTAGAATTCGGTAAATCATTTTCGCGCCAAATACCTTTCGGTTTGTTGAACGTGATTGTGCGTTGAATAACTTTTTGCCCGACAATGTAATACACGGCTTCTAGTGCGAGTTCTTTGCAAGTAACATCTTGCGTGAAATTGAAGTGAATGCACCGGTATGTGGCAACCATCAACGAATCGCGAAATTGATACCATTCAATTTCCGTGCGACCTAGTTCTCCTTCAAAACCAGCGATACCAAAAACATACGATGAATCTGGTGCTGTATATTTAGAAACTTTTCCCAATTGCGGAAATGCAACGATGAACGTAGCAGCGTGAAGTTTATTAGAATCAGTTGTTTGGTTTGCCAAGCGCATGCACGAATCGAGGTAAGCCAAGGTATCGGCATGTGTGATGAGCCGTAATGTGTTTTTGGAATGCTCTTGCTGTACATCTACTTTTTGCACTTTTTCTGGAGCGCACGAGCACAGCCCCAAAAGCCATGCGACGAAAAATAAATAACGCAAGTTCATGGTTAATGGCCAGGCTCAAAATACAAGGGTAAATCGACTTGTGTTTTCACGGCTTGGTTTTGTTTTTGGGCCGGATTCCAAGTTGGCATGGTATTGACAAATTTTAATGCAGCTTCGTCGCAGCCGAAACCTAAGCTACGAATGACTTTGGCATTGCTAATTTTTCCACTTTTTTCTACAAGGAAGCGCACCGTTACCAAGCCACGAATTTCATTTTCAAAAGCAACAGGAGGGTAGTGCAGATTTTTTTTCAGATAGGTTGCATACGCTGTTGCACCGCCCGGAAAAGATGCCGGAACATCGGGTGCTAAAACAAGTTGATCGGGGAGTTCGTTATTTTTCGAGTCGGTGTTTTCGCCTTGACGCAATAAAGATTGTGCGTCTTGCGTGATTTCTTGCACTTCTTTTTCTTCTTTCAGTTCTTCTTTTGTTTGGGCGGTGTTTTGCTTTTTATGCACGTTGAACGTATCAATTTGTTCGTCGTCTTGTTGCGCAACCGAATCGTTGGTATGCGAAACCTCTTGCGAATCGGGCATGCATCCGATAAATAAACTAAGACAGAAAAAAGTGCAAAGAAAAATCCGCAACATGTTTATTTTCCAGCTTTAAACGGAACAATGATCATGTATTCCATATCCACCACTTTGCCATCTTTTTTACCGGGATTCCACGGCGGCATGAGTTTGGCAACACGAAGTGCTTCTTCGTCGCAACCGTAGCCAAGGCCTTGTTGAATTTTGAAATCGGAAAGTGTACCGTCTTTGTGAACCATAAACATCACAATGACATTGCCCGAGATGTTTTTTTCTTTGGCCGCTTGCGGATATTTGGTATTGGTGGCGATGAATTGTGCGAGGGCTGCGCGTCCGTCTTTGAACGTAGGCTCGAGCGGGAGGGCGGGTGGATGGTGGCGGTTTGGCGGTTCAGAATCGATCATGGTTTGTGCATTTCTGATGGAATCTTGAACAATCGCCATGCGGATGCGATTTAGCGAATCAGCCATGCGTATAGAATCGGCTGTTGAAAGCGTTGTTTGTGTTGTTCCATGTTTGTCTTTGCACGATTCGGCGCGCAAAACCAAAAGGGCGAAAAGAGCGCATGTATAAAGCGAAAGATAACGCATAACGGGTGCTGATTTTTAATGGACTAAAGATACTAGCTTTCTACATGCTAAGACGCGTAGAAAACGATTTAAAGAACAACTTATTTTACAATACCATCACGTCCGCATAATCCCCGCCACGCATACGCATCCTAATTTTGTCCCCGTAACCGGAAGTGAACCCTGGGAGCAATCCGACACCACTTACATTAGTCGTAAACTACTATGGACACAACTTTTATGCAGGATTCACACCGTTACCAACAATTGCAAAAGCAATACGATCTGCTTGTAAAAAGTAATAAAGATCTTTTGGATAGTATTTATTACGCCGAATCGGTACAGCGTGGTATTCTTCCAAACGAACGCCATTTCAAACGTTTGTTCGATAATTATTTTGTGATTTATCGTCCGCAAGGAATTATAGGCGGCGATTTATACTGGATTGGCGGAAAAGGCACGAAACGTTTTTTTGCCGTAGGCGATTGTACTGGACATGGTGTTAGTGGTGCAATTTTATCCGTTATGGCCGTTAGCTTTTTAAATTACATCGTTCTTGGAAAAGATTTTTCGGATGTAGGCGATGTGTTGAACGAACTCGATAAAAAATGGATAGAAACTTTTCATCAAGGTACAGAGTTTGACTACAATAACGATTGGCTCGAAATAGGAATATGTTCTTTCGATACGGAAACGCGCGAATTGCAATTTGCGGGCGCTTACGATAATTTATACATTGTCCAGAACGATGTCTTTGCAGAAGTTTTGGGAAACAAATTCCCCGTAGGCGGCTGGCAATTAGAAAAAGACAGGCATTATCGGACGCATCATTTTACGGTCAAGCCAGATACCATGATTTATCTTGGAACTGATGGTTTTAAAGATCAGTTTGGTTATCTAACACAAAAACGCTTCGGTTCTAAACGCCTTAAAACTACACTTGCGCAATTACACAAACTTCCCGTGCTAGAGCAACGGGAAGTGTTAGAAAATCAATTTGATACTTGGAAAGGCATTGAACCGCAAACCGACGATATGTGTATTCTCGGTATTCGGTTGTAAATACAACTAGTGCAACGTATCTGTCGGATCGGGGACGAGCAAAATTGGAGCACCGCCTAATGTTTGTGGTGGTTCAGGTTCTACTGTTGGTGGTGGTGGAGCCACTTTTCCCATTTTGATGTGTATTTCATTTTGTGGCACACAGTTTTGATTTTGGGGTGTTGCCAATTCAACATCGCCTTGAATTTGTGGCGCTGCAATTTCTCCTTGCATACGCACTTCGTTGGTATCAATTGGCTCTGGAATAATGGTATCGCCAGTCAAGTGATTAGGTTTTAGTGTATCGTCAACATAAGCAACTGCTCCAGCTAAGGGTTCAATTTCGCCAACAGGCTGAATGGTGCTGCAAGAAGAAAATAAAAAACCACCAAAAACTAAATATAAAGCCGCTAGAAAAACTTTTGTGCGCTGACGAAAATGAAATGACGGACGATTGTTTGTTGCAACGGCTGGCTGTAAAACCTGGTCGCTGCGAAAACGTCCACAAACCCGATCATTGATTTTTGCTTTTAAGAAATCGACAATTTCAGTTGTTGTTTTTTCGGTAAAGTCAACCACAACTTTACAGCATTTGTCGCAGAAACGACCTTGGGTTTCAGGGGTCATCTTGTTCCAATCTTCAGAACAAGGCTCGGGAATTTGAACAACAGGTTTCATGATCTTTAGCGATTTTTCATAAAGATGCCCTTGGTCTTAACTTTCCATAAACGGCTGCAATTTTTTTTTGAAAAGGCCACACTTGTACAAATTCTACAACACTTATCCCAGTTGTATCGGATCAAACTACTTTCCCTGTATTTTTGAGCCATGACCGACGACCACAACCGGCCTGATGCAGAAATTAAAACCCCAATCCACAAACGGATATGGCATTGGGTGGTGCGTTTTTTGAAAACCCGCCGTGGACGTTGGATTACCGCATTCCTCATTTTAGGTACATGGTATGCGTTCTGTCTGCCTTCGCGCTTATTTAAAGAACCAACCAGCACGGTTTTGCTCGATAAAGATGGTGTCTTGCTTGGCGCTCGCATTGCCAAAGACGGACAATGGCGTTTTCCCGAACGCAAAACGGTTCCTGCCAAATTTGCTGCCTGTATTGTTCAATTTGAAGACCGTTCTTTTTACAAGCATCCGGGCGTAAATCCGTTTGCACTTGGTCGTGCAATTAAGCAAAACATTAGCGACAAACGCATTGTGAGTGGTGGAAGTACGCTAACCATGCAAGTCATTCGCATTTCGCGCAAAAATCCACCGCGCACTTTTTGGCAAAAAGGAATCGAACTGATTTTGGCCACACGTCTCGAATGCTCGTATAGCAAAGAAGAAATTTTGGCTTTGTATGCTTCGCATGCGCCATTTGGTAGCAATGTGGTGGGCATTGATGCCGCTTCGTGGCGTTATTTTGGCCGCAGTCCAGAGCAGTTGTCATGGGCCGAATCGGCTACGCTTGCCGTATTGCCCAATGCGCCATCACTTATTTTTCCGGGCAAAAATCAAGAACGCTTAAAAGCCAAACGCAATCGTTTACTCGATCGGTTGCAAGAGGCAAAAATCATTGACGAAATTACTTGCCAACTTGCTAAAGACGAACCCTTGCCGGGCGCACCCCACGCGCTGCCCCGATTCGCGCCCCACCTCATCGACCGCGTTTCTAAAGAAGGGCACGATGGCGAAATTGTGCAAACCACACTCGATCTCAATTTGCAACAACGTGTTTCGGTCGTCATCGAAAAACACCACCGCAGCTTGATGGCGAACGATATTCATAACGCCGCTGCACTTGTGCTCGATGTCAATACGGGAAATGTTTTGGCGTATGTGGGCAATACCGAAGAACGAAAAATTGCCGCAGACCAAATGCAAAACGAATACGGCAATGCGGTAGATGTTATTCCCGCTCCGCGAAGCACCGGAAGTATTCTGAAACCATTTCTCTACGCGTCGATGCTGCACGATGGCGAAATTTTGCCCAATACACTCATCGCCGATATTCCAACAGATATGTCGGGCTACCAGCCTGAAAATTTCAGCCATACATACGATGGTGCTGTACCTGCGCGCCGCGCCCTTGCACGTTCGCTCAATATTCCTGCGGTGCGCATGTTGCAATCGTACCACACCGATCGCTTTCATGGACAATTGAAAAAAATGGGTATGACCACGCTTACGCAAGGGCCAGACCATTATGGATTGTCGTTGATTCTGGGTGGGGCAGAAGGAAGTGTGTGGGACATTGCGGGCATGTATGCGTCGATGGCGCGAACGCTCAACCGCTACAACCGCACAAACGGGTATGATAAAACCGATTTTCACGCGCCACGGTATATGCGCGAACAAGCCGTAAAAGATAGCCTCTCGCCCGATAAAAATTCGTTTCTCGATGCGGCTTCGATTTGGTTTACGTTTGAAGCTATGGTAGAAGTGGCGCGCCCCGACGAGGAAGCGGGATGGATGCAATATTCTTCTTCAAACCGTGTGGCGTGGAAAACGGGAACGAGTTTTGGTTTTCGCGATGGTTGGGCGATTGGTGTAACGCCCAATTATGTGGTGGCGGTTTGGGTTGGAAATGCCAATGGCGAAGGTCGTCCGGGATTGACGGGCATTGCAACGGCAGCACCAATTTTGTTTGATGTGTTTACGATGTTGCGTTCGCCCGTTTGGTTTAAGCGTCCTGATAAAGAATTGGAAAATGTGTATGTGTGTAAGGCGAGTGGGCATCGTGCGTTGGATATTTGCGAGAAGCAATTGCAACCGATTCCGAAAGCGGGATTAAAGACTGCGCCATGCCCTTATCATCGGTTGATTCATTTGGATGCAACGGGCCAACACCGTGTTACGAGCGAGTGCGAGGCGGTGGATCAGATGCGGCATGAGGCTTGGTTTGTTTTACCGCCGGCAATGGAATTTTATTACAAGACAAAAAATCCGCAGTATTCGATGCTTCCGCCTTTGCGCGAGGGGTGCGGGGGGGCAATCGTGAGCAGTTCGATGGAATTTATGTATCCGCGCAACGCCACACAGATTTATATTCCCATTGAATTGGATGGCCGCCCGGGAAGAACCGTTTTTGAAATCGCGCACCGCAAATCAACCGCCACCATTTATTGGCACCTCGACGATCAGTACTTGGGTAGCACAAGCGATATTCACCACATGGCGCTTAATCCAGAACCCGGAAAACATACGGTTACTGCTGTGGATGAATCTGGAGAAACGATTTCGGTAGAAGTTGAGATCGTAAGCGAGAAACGAAAATAACTAGTTGATAGATCAACTAACTAGTAACTGAAACTTAAAACCGCCATTATCCATAAATCGCAACACGTTAGAACTTAGAAACTAAACCCGTAATGTGTCATAAATCGCAATACATTGGAACTTGGAACTTGGAACTTGAAATCTGGAATCTGGAATTTGGAACTTGGAATCTGGAACTTAGAATCTGAAACTTGGAATCTGGAACTTGGGATCTGGAACTTGAAATCTGGAACTTGGAACTTGAAATCTGGAATCTGGAACTTGAAATCTGGAACTTGAAATCTGAAATCTGGAATCTGGAACTTGAAATCTATAACCGCATACGTCCATAAATCGCAACACTCCATTATTCCTTACTGACCTTTTTCAAGTTCAATGCCATCAACGATGTATTCGCTATCGCCACGCCAAGGGAGGGTTGCATTTTTTTGTTTGTAATGGAGGCGTACATATTTTCCTTCTGCTTTTTGCATTTGATCGGCAAGCGTTTCATCGGTTACCGAAAAGATAAATTTCTCCGAAGCAATAGGAACATTGGTTTTGGCAATGATGCTGCTCATGACCAATTCGCCTTCATACGTTTTAAAAACATTGCCACGGTGCGACATTTTTTGCAATAAGCCACTGCGGAAGCCATCGCTGTAAGTGAAATAGTATTTCCAATAAATATAAAATCCAAAAATCACGACCAGAACGGCTAAGGTCCATAAACCAATTTTTTTGAGTTTGCCGCCAACTTTTGTTGCCGTCGAAGAGATGCTTGCGTCTATACTAGATGTCGTTGGCGTTGATGGTGGTGTATTGGGTGTTGTGCTTGTCATGATGCGTATATATAGGTTGACAAAAGTAAGGAAAAGCGAATAGTCTCTAAAAACTTGGAATGAAGCGAAACGCATCCATCCTCAAAAAATTAATATGAGCTTCATTCAAATACATATTTCCCCGAACTAGTGATGGTTACTTTGGCCGGATATTTTTTGGTTTCAAACCAATCATAACCCGTTTTCAGATTGGCCCAAAAGGTATGTAGTTTTTTATCGAAGAATCGTTCTTTGAGTGCAAGTAAATACTTGTCAGTAAGCCGTGCTGGGAAAATTTGAATTGGGATGGTGGTTTGTCCGTTGTGTTTGGCTTCAACGGCCATGACATACACTTCGCAAATTTTTTCGTCGGTGAGTGGAATACAACCAATGGTTACACAATTGCCATGAATCATGATGGCACCGCCTGGGTCGCGTTTGCACCCGAAAACTTTATCAGCAGCATTGGGATAGCTTACGCCAAGCGATAAATGATAATTGCTGTATGGATTAAAAACATTGACATGATAAAATCCTTCTGGAACTTGCCCGTCGCCTTGGCAACGCTTGGGACCGAGTTCGCCTGAAGTGGCACAAATGGCGTAGGTTTTATACAACGTATAAGTTGTTTGTGTGGAAGATTTCACCCAAACTTCGAGTTCGGCTTCTTCTTTAAACGCACGGATGAGGAGTTGAAATTTTCCGGTATCAACGCCAATTTTTTTGAGTTGTGTCGAAATTCCAGGCCATGTTTTTTCGTAGGCGGCTTTGACGCGTTCGTTTTTTTGCTGTTCGAACCGAAATCCGCTCTTGCTTTTGGGGTAATACAAGGTGTTTTGATACCGTGTACTCAATAGAAGTCCGAAGAGCGGAATGACTAAAAAAGCGAAAAGCCAAGTCTTGCGAATCATCTTTTAAAGGTACTTATTATTTTTATGAAACAGATCAAACTCGCATTAATTGCGACTTGCAGACATCCGTTGAAAACTATTTTTGAGCGATTGCTCAAGGTTAGTCATCTTTCGGGAAAATTGTGTTTATGGATAAGCTGAAATTATTCTTCGAAGAATACGGAACAATCTTGGCCCTTGTAGGCGCGATGCTCTCGTTTGTTTGGGGTGTTTACCAATACTTGATGGCGCAACGTTGGAAGAGCGCCGAATTTGCCCTGCAAGAACTTTCTAAGATCATCGAACATCCCAATACCAAATTGGTCCATCGTATGCTCGATTACAATGCGTGTAAACTCACCATGTTGCTTGGCGAAGAGGAGCAGGAGGTTTTTTTTAATGATGAACGATTGAAATGGATGCTTCGCCCGCATGTGGTGAACGGAAAATTGAGTGCCGTAGATATGGCCGTGCGCGATTGTTTCGACCGTTATTTTTTAGATTTAGAACGCATTCATTACCTCATGCGTATTGGTATGATTGATAAAAAAGTTGTTTATCCCTATTTCGGTTATTGGATCGATATTATGGGACGTAAAAACGGAGATCGTAAACCCAAGGAGGTTATTCTTGCTATTCACAATTACATCCATTATTACAAATTGTCTGGCGTCATCAATTTGTTTATGCATTTCGGGTTTTATACTTCGTATGATAAGAAGTTGACGTATGAGGAGTTTGTGGAAAGAGAAAAAGAAAGTTAAAAGGTTCAGATTTCAAGTTTCAGATTCCAAATTCTAAGTTCCAAATTCTAAGTTCCAGATTCCAAGTTTCAGATTCCAAGTTCCAGATTTCAAGTTTCAGATTCCAAGTTTCAGATTCCAAGTTTCAGATTCCAAGTTTCAGATTCTAAGTTCCAGATTCCAAGTTCCAGATTCCAAGTTTCAGATTCCAAGTTCCAGATTCCAAGTTCCAGATTCCAAGTTTCAGATTCCAAGTTCCAGATTCCAAATTCCAGATTTCAAGTTTCAGATTCCAAGTTTTAGATTCCAAGTTCCAGATCCCAAGTTCCAGATCCCAAGTTCCAGATTCCAAGTTTCAGATTCTAAGTTCCAGATTCCAAGTTCCAAATTCCAAGTTCCAAGTTTCAGATTCTAAGTTCCAAGTTCCAAGTTCCAGATTCTAAGTTTCAGATTCCAAGTTCCAAGTTCCAAATTCCAAGTTTCAGATTCTAAGTTCCAAGTTCCAGATTCTAAGTTTCAGATTCCAAGTTCCAGATTCTAAGTTTCAGATTCCAAGTTTCAGATTCTAAGTTTCAGATTCCAAGTTTCAGATTCTAAGTTTCAGATTCCAAATTCCAGATTCTAAGTTCCAGATTCCAAGTTGCAAAGTGCATCTCTCTGGTTTTTGAAATATGATATTTAAATCGCCCTGTGTTATGTGTCGAAATCCTTTGGAACTTGAAACATAAATCGTTCTAAGTTATAGAATCGAATCTTGTTAGGAACTTGAAACATAAATCGTTCTAAGTTATAGAACCGAATCTTCTTTGAAACTTGGAACATAAATCGTTCTATGTTATAGAATCGAATCTTCTTAGGAACTTGGAACATAAATCGTTCTAAGTTATAGAACAGAATCTTCTTTGGAACTTGAAACATAAATC
>JAAFIA010000101.1 GCA_013298545.1 Bacteroidota bacterium
CTTATGAAAACTATTTTAGTGATTGGTGCGGGGCGTTCGTCTTCATCCTTGGTTCGTTATTTATTGCAACATGCCGAAACTGAGGGCTGGCAGGTGCGCGTGGGCGATGCCGATTTGCATCATGCACAACTGCGCGTAGGTGCGCATGCGCGAGGAACGGCTTTTCAATTTGATATCAATGATGCGGCGGCTCGTGAAAAAGAAATTGCAGCGGCTACACTGGTGGTTTCTATGCTGCCTGCTTTCATGCACGGCGCGGTTGCCAAAGATTGTGTTCGGCTTGGAAAACATCTCGTTACAGCATCGTATGTGTCTGACGAAATGCGTGCTTTGGATGCTGAAGCCAAACAAAAAGGAATTATTCTTTTAAACGAAATCGGACTTGATCCGGGCATCGATCACCTATCTGCGATGCAGGTGATTGATCGTGTGCATGAAGCGGGTGGTGTGTTTGAATCGTTTTATTCCTACTGCGGTGGATTGGTTGCACCCGAATCGAATGATAATCCTTGGGGCTATAAATTTTCGTGGAATCCGCGGAATGTTATTTTGGCCGGACAAGGCACAGCACAATACATTGCTAACCGCACTTACAAATACCTTCCGTACAACCGTTTATTTGCGCAAGCCAAAACAGTTGAAGTGCACGGTCATGGCAAATTTGATGCGTATGCCAACCGCGATTCGCTCTCGTACCGTGCTCCGTATAATTTGACTGAAATTCCAACTATGCTGCGCGGAACATTGCGCCAAGAAGGCTATTGCGCGGCGTGGAATGTATTTGTGCAATTGGGTCTCACGGATGATTCGTGGAAAATTAAACAGGCTTCGCAATTGACGTATGCTGATTTCGTCAACGCGTTTTTGCCGGCAGGAACAGGTACGTTGCGTACACGTTTGGCGGCGTTTATGCATGTGGAAGAAACAGATCCGGTGATCGAAAAAATTGTGTGGACAGGAATTTTGTCGGACGAAAAAATTGCCTTGGATGAAGTTTCGCCAGCACAAATTTTGCAACATTTATTGGAACAAAAATGGCTGCTAAAAGCAGGTGATAAAGATATGATTGTGATGCTGCATCAGTTTGAGTATTTGCTCAATGGCAAAAAACACAAACTCGATTCGTCGCTCGTTGTCATTGGCGAAAACGAAACTTATACGGCTATGGCGCAAACGGTTGGTTTACCCTTGGCCATTGCGGTGCGGCTGATTTTGCGCGGCGAATTGATGCAAATAGGTGTGTGTATTCCAACTACCAAAGCTATTTACACACCTATACTAGCGGAACTAGAAACCTACGGCATTCGTTTTACGGAACGTAAATATTAAGTTGTTTGTATGAGCCTTTTACATCCGTTCTCCATTGATCTCGAAGATTGGTATCAGGGCATTGAATCGCCTTTTTCGGCTTGGGCCGGAAAGGAAGAACGCCTTCATCAAGGCATGGACAAACTGATTGCGTTGCTTGATGCGTCGCAAACCAAATGTACTTTTTTTGTGTTGGGCTGGATCGGGGAGAAGCATCCGCAACTCATCCGAAGGCTTGCTGATGCGGGTCATGAAATTGCTTCGCATGGTTACAGCCATGAGAAAGTGTATGATTTAAGTCCGCAAAAATTTCGAGAAGAAAGTATGTTGACCAAAACAATTTTAGAAGATTGTAGTGGGCAACAAGTTGTTGGTCATCGTGCGCCGTTTTTTTCCATCACCGAAAAATCGTTGTGGGCCTTAGAAATTTTGAAGGAATGTGGTTACACGTACGATTGTTCTATATCGCCTGTAAAGACATGGCGGTATGGCATTGCGGGTTGTCCAGAAGAAATTTTTAGAATTAAAGAAATTGATTTGTTGGAATTTCCGGTAAGTACATTTTCGTTGTTGCATAAAAAACTGGGCATTGGCGGCGCATACTTTCGGATTTTCCCGTATTGGTTTTTCAAAAAAGCATTTCAACGCAATACTGCGGCCAATCGTCCGACGATGTTTTACGCGCACCCGTGGGAATACGATCCTGCGCATCCGCGTGTGGAGATGGAGTTTAAAGCGAAACTCACGCATTACCACAATTTGAAAGGCATGTATGCCCGCACCGAAAAATTGCTGCATGAATTTTCGTTTGGCACAGTTGCATCAGTTTTAGCTCAGGCCGAAGCAGCAAAAAAAATCAGTACGTATAGTTTACACGAACTCTCTTCTACGCAAGCATAAGATGGCGAAGAAAAAACTCAAAGTGTTGCAAACGATGACTTGGCTTGCGCCGGGTGGTGGTGTGGACAAGCATGTTTTTTTGACGGTAACGGGTTTGCAAGATGAATTTGAATTTCATTTGGCAGTAGGCAAAGAGATTCACCACAACGAATTTGAACAACTCGACGGGTTTCAGATTCATGTGTGTCCGCACTTGGAACGTTCGCTCAAGCCGTGGAAAGATTTTCGTTCCTTGATTTATTTCTACCGTTTAATTCGTCGCGAGAAATTTGATATTGTGCATACCAACGAAACGAAAGCGAGTTTGATTTCGCGTGTGGCAGCTTGGTTGGCGCGTTGTCCGGTTGTTGTTTATACCTTGCACGGCGTGGTGTTTAATGATCCGATGAGTAAGCTGCGCCGCAAAATTTACATTGGTTTGGAGCGGATGACGTTGTGGACAAACGATTTTATGATTCCGGTTGGCGAAAATGCTTTGTCGATTTACCACGAAAATAACCTTGGCAAAAATCTTCCCACACAAGTCATTCACAGCGGTATTGATACAGAATTGTTTGTGCGTTTGCAGCCCGATACAGAAACGCGCAACAAGGCGCGGCGCGCGTTAGGTTTTGCCGATTCGGATTTGGTGTTGATCAATGTGGGGCGTTTTTCGTTTGCTAAAGCGCAACGTTATACCATTGAAGCGTTTGCGGGTGTGAAGCGTGAATTTCCGAACGCAAAATTATTGTTGGTCGGCGATGGCGAAATGATGGAGGCGTGTAAGGAGCAAGTCAACGCGCTTGGCCTTGCGGGCGATGTTGTTTTTTATGGATTTTGCGAAGAGGTAGCGAAGGTGTTTTATTTGGCGGATGTGAATGTGTTGACGTCGTTGCGCGAGGGCTTGCCGCGTGTGGTGGTGGAAGCGTCGTTGTGCAAAATTCCAACAGTTGGTTTTGAGGTGGAAGGCATTCGTGAAGCGATTCCGAAGGCTTGGCATGAGTACATTGTACCGCAAACCGATGTTGCGGCATTGACGGTGTGTATGCAGAAAATTTTAGCAGATGCTGTGGTGCGTGAGGCGTATGCAAAAGATGCGTTTGCACTGGCGTATGCGGGGTGGGATTATAAAGCGGTGAATGCAGCGGTGGCCGATGTGTATCGGATGTTGGCGAAGAAAAAAGGGTTGATTTAGGGTGTAAGGAAATTGTTTCCTTGAATTAACGACTGACCAAAAACAGGTGGTTGACTGATGCTCGTCAGGTACAGTTTTTTCAATAGCTACTAATTTAGCGGTGTACAATAAAACAAACAAAAAACGATGCAAAAACACCACGACATTCGCCACGAATTTCCTGAAATGACGGATAAAATTCATCTTTTAAAAACGACAGATGCACATTTCAGAAAACTGTATGATGCTTATCACGAAGTTGATCATGAAGTGCATCGTATTGAATCTGGGGCAAACGTTTCAACGGATGAGCATTTGAACGAATTGCGAATGAAGCGCGTAAAATTGAAAGATGATATTTATGCGTTGCTAAAAGCATAAGCCATACACTTGCCGCGTTTGGATGATGCGTGACAGGTGCTTTTTGAATGAACCGGACTTGTTTCAAGTTCGGTTTTTTTGTGAGCTGATTTTAAAGGTTAAGGTGTTGCGATGCTGCAACAAATGATTTGAATTGTTCCGTAGCGTTTAGATTTGTTTGAAGAAGATTTCATGCAATGCGCGTTAGTCTTAGGCTAACGCACCGCTCCGCAGGATTTGCAATCCTGCGGAATTATTCCGTTTTAAAAATCGGCATTAAATTATTCTGTTTCCGCAGGATTTTAAATCCTGCGGAGCCTAACATGAGTTTTACTTTTCTAATAATCCGTCAATTTTACCTGTTTTATATATCGCTGCGGTATTTTGCACGTGATCTATCGCATAGAAAAGCATGCCTGCGTATTTCTTCTCAACGATACAAAATTCTTGTTTGTCTGTGCCTGAAGAAATTTGCAGCAAGTAGCGCATGGGCTCGTACTGGCAATCGTACACTTGAAGGATTTGTCCGCGCGGTGGATTGATGATGAGCACCCAAAAGTTTTTGCTTTTGGTAATTAATGGAATTTCTACGTCGTAAAGTTGTTTGGTGGTGCAGGTTTTGATGAGCGCGGCATCTTTCAGCAATTCAACACGATTTTCAGATGCGCTAAAATGGAAACGTGTTGTTTGGAATAAATTTCGAATGATCTTTTCAATCACCTGAATACCGCTTTGATACGGATCTTTGAATTGCGGCGCCGGAAATTGCTTTTTGACAAGATCAATTTTTTCGTTCCAATACATTTTGGGTAGGTTGGTTGTGCTTGGATTTGTAGTTCAACGCTCTGGAAGATTTTAAAACCGCTCCGCAGGATTTAAAATCCTGCGGAACTTGTAAAGTTCTTCTACAAACCATCCTTCACTCAACTCGCGTAATCGCTCAAATACTCAAAGCGTGTCATGAGTTTTCCGTCGCGGCAGATGGAGGCACGTTCGAGCAGGCCGTCGTCATCTTTTCCAAGCAAGGCAGGAATTACTTTTTCGGATAATTCTTTTCCAAAATTTTCGGAAGCATCGCGTGGCAATTCGCAGGGCAGATTGTCAACAGCCATGACCGTAATCACATCATTTCCAAACGCATCCTTGTCCGAAATTTCGCCGGTTGATGGATTGTAACCATAAAACGGTTCGGTAATGGTTGATGGTTTCATGGTTGATGGAATAGAGCCATCAATATCGCAGGTTACATCGGCAATCACGCTCACGCGAAAATCGGGGCGGCGCATGTCTGATTTTGAAAACAATTTCGGTGCGCGCGGATCCCAGTACGAACAATGAATGAGCAAATCGCAATGTGGTGTGTATTTGCCAAAGGTGCTGCGGTACAATTCGGGATTCTTATAAAATTTCCCCGTGTCCCATTGCGAACCATCGAGCGCTTCGTTGTAATTGTTGGAATGCAATTGCGTATAAACTGCTTGACGGAACGAGTAATGCGTAAACTCATACACCGTAGCCCGACGAATGGCAAGCATGCCCAACAATTCAATAGCACCATTGGCTACACGTCCGTTTCCGGTAACAATGAGTTGGATATTGGGCAACCGTACTTTGCGCAATTCTTCGCGCAATTCGAGCAAGTCGTGGCATAAATGTGCCGGTTTTAAATCAAATAAACCAAAGCGTAATCCATAGCCGCGAATACCATTGTAAGCACCCACAATGCCAGCAAAATGACCAAATCCAATGATGCGGTTAAATTCAGGATCGGTCAAACATTCGTAATCGAGCATTTGAATTTTCTTCTCCATCAGCGCGCGCATCAATTTTTTGTTGTGCGGTTGTTTCTTGATGGTATGCGAAAAGAAAAAATATTTTTTGTTGGGAATAAGTTGTTCAACCGGAACTTCTTTGATGCCCATCAGCACATCGCAATCGCTCAAGTCTTCTTGAAGCGTAACGCCAGCTGCGCGGTATTCGTCGTCAGAAAAACAACGCCACTCGCTAGGTTGCACCAAAATTTCGACATTCATTTCTTTGCGCATCATCACGCATTGCGCGGGCGTAAACGGAACACGTTTATCGCGTGGCATTTTGCCTTCCCTTAAAATTCCTAGTTTCATGCTACTTCTACTTAATAAGCGTGGTTATTATGCTGCCGGAATGTCTTTCATCTTTTTAGCAAGCTCATTCACAAAGCTGTGAAGCGGGCTTTCAATCATCTTACGAATAAACGGATTGATGTCGCCTTCAAAAATTAATTGTCCGTTGGATGATTGTTCGCCTGTTGCATGAATCAAAACATCCATGGTAAATTCAAACGGATTTTTTCCGTCAGAAACAATATGAATTTTGCTGTCGGCTTCTTTGGAGGCAATGCGCATGCCAATTTGAGCCATACCATTGATGGTAAAGCGGCACGTATCGCTGGTCGATTGCCAGTTTGTAATTTGTTCGGGCATAAGCGCCTGAAAATTGTTGAAATCAGCGAGGAACGTAAAAATTCGGTTCTGGCTGCGTTCGGTAGCAACGGTTTCGCTTTCGATGCGTGTCATACTTTACTTCTTTGGAATTGTTGATGCCGTCTCCGGCCATAAGATTTAATTTATTTTCCCCACGTATCGGGGCTTTCGCGCCAAGCTGCGAGCGTTTCGAGTTGGCTTTCTTCGACATATCCGTTTTTCAATCCTTCGCGGATCATGGCCGGATAATCGGTAAGCGTAAGGAGTGGAATTTGCGCAGCCTCAAAATTGGCTTGGGCATTCGGAAATCCGTAGGTAAAAATAGCCGCCATGCCTTTTACATCGCAACCCGCTTCGCGTAAGGCTTCAACGGCTTTTAAACTACTTCCTCCAGTAGAAATGAGGTCTTCAATGACCACAACCGATTGCCCCGCACTGATTTCGCCTTCGATGAGGTTGCCTAAACCATGTTTTTTGGGTTCAGGACGCACATACACAAAGGGAAGGCCCATTTCTTCGGCAACAAGAACACCTTGGGCAATTGCGCCCGTGGCTACACCGGCAATTACGTCAGGGCGTGGGAAGTTGGCCTCAATACAGGCTACAAACTGTTGTCGGATGTAGGTTCGTATCTTCGGATGCGAGAGGGTTTTGCGGTTATCGCAGTAAATTGGCGACTTCCAACCCGAAGCCCAGGTGAAAGGTTGGGCAGGTTGTAATTTTACAGCTTTAATCTGTAATAAAAATTCCGCTACTTTAGAGGCGGTTTCGGCATTCGTTACCATAGCGCGCAAATGTATAAAGTTTTTGTCAACAATCGTCCGCTGATCCTTGCAGGACAAGGGATTCAGGAAAAATATGAGCACAATACGCTGTTCATGCGCTACGATTCGCCCGAAACCTTCGATATATTGCTCAAAATGGGCCATGAAGAAGGTCGATTTTTTAACAAAATATACCTGCTTCACAGCGACGAAGACGAATTATTCCGCCTTTTTTGCAAAAAAGTGAAAATTATTGAGGCCGCCGGTGGGCGCGTACGCGATTCGAAAAATCGCTTGTTGATGATTTTCCGCTCGGGTCGTTGGGATTTGCCCAAAGGAAAAATTGAAAAAGGCGAAAGTCCTGATGTGGCCGCCTTGCGTGAAGTGGAAGAGGAATGTGGTATTGGCCAACTTACGATTACACGTCCGCTACTAATCACCTACCACACCTATCAGCAGGGCGAAAAATACATTTTGAAAAAAACGCATTGGTTCGAGATGCAATGTGCGGATAAACGCAAACTCGTTCCGCAAGTGGAAGAGGGCATAACCGATGTGCGTTGGATGGATCAGGTAAATGTGCAAACGGCTTTAGAAAATACGTTTGCTTCGATTGTAGAAGTGGTTGGCGCAGAATAAGCTCAACGTTCGCCGGGCTTGATGGGCAGCGGATCGCGCGGGTTGACAATTTTCCAGATTTGCAATTCTAAAATCCCTGAAGGATGATCTGCAGGACTGATGTATAAACGTCCGTCGGGATCAATCACAAAACCTGCGGGAACAGCAAACAATTGGTAATCGGATTTCATTTTGGCATTGCCATCGTAATGCAGCATGAGCCAATTGTATTTCGGATTTTGTTTGAGGAAATTTTTATACGCAAGCGTATCGTCGTCGAGCGAAATGGCGACGAAGTTTATTTTTTTACCGTATTTTTTTTGAAGATCGGCCATGTAGCGCAATTCGGCAGTAGAATTGGTGTTCCAAGTAGCGTAGAAAAACACATAGATGTATTTTCCTTTGTACAATTCGAGCGGGTTGACGAGTTCGCCTTTGCGGTCGGTACCCGAAATGGGTGGTGCGTTGCTTCCTGCGCGCAGGCCGGAGTATAGCGCGAGGATGTTGCGCGCGATGGTTCGGTGTTCGGCAATTTTACTTTTAGCCGCAGTTTGTTCGGTAATGCTTAAAATATTGCGTGGATTGTAAGTTGGGTTATTATACAATTCGAACAAGCCTTTGAGCATGACCAATTCGCGAATGGTATCGTTGCTCAACCAGCGCAAATCTTTCAACGCTTCCATCAGCGCTTCATACGTTCCACGGTCGTTGATGGCGGGGCGAATGTCTTCACCTTCTTTGCGCATGGACCAACTGTAGAGGTAGTCTTGAAAAAAGTTATTGAAGAAATTCATGTACTCGTTGTTGGTGTACACCAATGGATGACCAATCAAGTATTTGGTAGCCATCTTTTTTTCGGGGTGAAAGGTGGCATCTTCCATTGATGCGAGGGAATAATCCATCCACGGCATGAAGTATGGATTTTTTACCCAAGCATATTTTTTCTTCATGCTGATGTGAAAGGAATCGAGTGCATGAATGGATTCTTTGCGCAAAAATTTATCGTAATTGGCGAGCCAGAATTTTTGAAAGCTGCGGTTGAAATCAATCGCCAACACATTCATATCGGTTGAGTCTTCGGAGAAAATGGTGAGGCTCACTTCGTATTCCACATCAGGATTAACCATCACATCGGGATCGCGCCCAGGCATTTCGGCCAATGTTTTGTGGTTGGGTTGTGCAAAGAAAAAACCAATTAATTTTTCGCAGCGAACAAAGACGTAACGCGTTTCGTAATTTGGAAAACTGAGTGTAAATTTTCCGCTATCGTCCACAATTCCTTCGGCCAGTTTGTCTTCGGTGTACGTGATTAAATCGTTGTATGCGTATATGCCCACCACTTTTCCGGCGCGTCCGGGCGCGTAGCCTTCGAGCGTGCATGTAGGTTCTTGCGCCAAGAGAAGCGAAGACCAGATTAGGAAAAGGAAAAGCAAGACGCGACGCATACGTTTTAGTTTTTCAGATCAATTGCTGACGGAACAAATGCCGATGCATCGCCGCCGTTTCTAACGATATCACGAATAATTGTTGAATTTATTGCGGAGAGTTCCAAGGTTGGCATCATAAAAACCGTTTCGATTTCGGTTGCCAAGGTTTTATTGAGTTGTGCAATGCCCTTTTCAAATTCGAGGTCAACGGTATTGCGTAATCCGCGTAAGATGTAATTAGCCTTTACGCTGCGGCAATAGTTGACGGTTAATCCGGTATAATTTTCTACGCGTACATTGGGCAAATCGGCGAAGGTTGCACGAATCCAATTTTCGCGTTTTTCGAGCGGGAACATGTATTTTTTTTCGGCATTGATGCCAATCGCAATGATGATTTGGTCGAAGAGCGGAAGCGCCCGTCGCACAATAGATTCATGGCCTTTGGTAAACGGATCGAACGATCCTGGGAAGACAGCGATTTTCATGACGTGCGTGCGTTTTAGCGGATTTTATTTGATTCCAAAAATGCTGAAATGAACTTTGCCATACGATCTACATTCCAACAATCGTTCCGTTTCTTGAAAGGGTTGGCGGTCGCCATGTTCGACAATGAGGATGCCGTTTTCGCGGAGGAGGTTTCGGCGAAAAACAATTTCAGGAATGGTTGCTGTGGTTCCGACTTGTTCAAACGGCGGATCGGCAAAAATTAAATCCCATTGTCCGGGCGTTTGTTCGAGCCACGAAAACACGTTTGCTTTTACCGGATTGATGGTTTTAAAATCGAACTTGGTTGCGGTTTCGCGGATGAATTTCAGGCATCGGAAATCGGCATCAACAGATTGAATGGCGGGGCAACCGCGCGAGGCAAGTTCGTAGCTGATGTTTCCTGTGCCAGCAAATAAATCGAGTGCGCGTGTTTCTTCAAAATCGATTCGGTTGTTGAGGATATTGAAGAGTGCTTCTTTGGCGAAATCGGTTGTTGGACGAACAGGGAGATTGGTCGGGGCTAAAATTCTCCGGCCTTTATGGGTGCCGCTGATGATACGAATCATGCGTAGTAGTGTAAGGCAAAAATGGTGTAAAAGCGGTGGTTGGGCAATTGGTTTATTGCGCCAGCAAAACGTGCTTCGACAGGTCGATTGCCGAGTTTGACGTTTCGGATGTATTTTTTTGCAAGTCCGACAAGGGATGATGCTTCTTCAATTTCGCCGACAAGTTCGAGTTCGAGTGCTTCGGGATTGAGTTTGAGTTGTTCGCAAGCAAAGAGGAGGTAATAGAGAAAATCTTCACTCGTTTGGTAGCGGTAGGTATTGCAGAGTAAGAGGGTTGAGCCTTCGCAGATGAGTAAGTCGAAGCGTCCGGAGTGGACGTGTGCGATTACTTTTTTGCCGGATAAATTTTTGTTTACGGTGAGTGTGCGTTGGATGAGCGGGCTGGCGTGGTGGTGCAGGCGCGCGTTGGGAAGCAAGCGACGAATTTCTTGTTCGAGCATGGCGGGTGCTGCCCACACCATACGGGCTTCGGGCTGTTGCAGGTGATCGGTGAGGAGGGAAGCGCGCTCGTCGAGGGTATGGTTGAATTGCAAATAGGTTGCCAGTTGATTGCTATCAAACAGGGCCGATGGAACAAGTGTGTATGCATCGGTAACGACCATAATGTCGATGCGCTTGAATCCGTTGAGCAACCAGTCGTGCTGTTCGGCAAAACGAACAAATTGAGCAGCAAGTGTATGTTCTTCAACAGATTTGCGGAATGCGAAATGTTCGAGGACTAAAAAATCATTGACGAGATTATCCAATACACAGACGATGATTCCTTCGGGTGCAATTTGAAGCGCGAGGCAAAAATTTTCGCTTCGTGCGGGATCAAAAGCTGGATCGCGGTGTTGAAATTGAGCGATGAGTGCTTGCCTGAGTTCGGACATAATAGCGCGAAGTTACGAAGATGATTCCGATAAGTCTTGCCGAAAATTGGACTTAAATGATTTCAATCTTGCGAACAATAATTTTTCCATTTTCGAGCCTTAGTTGCATGATGTAAATACCTTTTGAAAACAGTGTTGTTTGCAACGTAATTGTGCTCAAGGCATTTGTTTTTTGTTGAAAAAAAATGCGTCCCGAGAGGTCGTATAATTCAATAGAGGATATTGTTTCAGGGATTACTGAAATCGTTAATGCGTCTGTAGTAGGAATTGGGAAACAGGAGAGGTTGGTAGCCGTTTCTTCGTTGATGGATAATGGATTTTCGCATAAAACAGTTTGTGTTAAATTGCCGATCGCATTTGTATAATTGAGTTGTGCGCAATTAAATCCGGCATCGATTGTAAATGTTGGGAATGCGTCAGTGAATGCGGCGTTGGCAATTTGCGGGTGGGCGGAACGGTTGTTGCAGCCGCTATTTCCACTGCTGTCTGTGCGAATTAAAATCGCTTGCAAACTATCGCCAAAACTGCTGGTGTAACCTGCTAGTGCGTAGCCATCATTCAAAACAACCATGCCGAAACATTCTTCTTTGCTCAGGCCGCCATACGTTTGCGTCCAAAGTGTATCACCTATTGCATTGGTTTTGATGAGCATCATGTTGGCACTATCTGTCCCCAATACATCGGGCAAATTCGGATTACTCAAGCGTTGATTGTGGCCGGGGCCAAATGTTTCGGTGTAACCCGCAAACGCAAATCCTCCGTCAAGCGTTTGTCTTACGGTATAGCTTGCTTCAACACGATTTCCGCCATACGTCTTGGCCCAGATTCTGTTTCCATTAAAATCAAACTGCATCAGTAAAAAATCATAATCTCCCACACCACTGCTGTTTGTTCCACCGCATACGACATAGCCGTTTCCTGTTTCCATGATGCTCATGCCTTCGTCCCAACCTGTGCCACCGCTGACGGTTGTCCATTGTACTGTTCCGGTGCTATCTGTTTTAAGCAGCCATACATCTGAAATACCCGCGCCGAAACTCATGCACTTTCCAGAGAAAATAAATCCTTGATCGCTTGTTTGAATGACAGATACCGCATGATCGATGCTTGCTCCGCCATAGGTTTTGGTCCAAAGGGTATCGCCGTTTGCATCGGTACAAATTAAAAACGCCTCGTAATTGAACGCACTGTTTCGTTCGGTTAAACCAGCAATGATAAAACCACCATTATTGGTTGGTGCGAATGAATAGGCAATGTCGTAACCTGCTTCACCAAAGGTTTTAAACCAAGTTAGATTTCCGGACGCATCGGTTCGCAATAAAAAGGCTTCGCCATTTTGTCCGTTGCTGAATGTTTCTCCACAAACAGCAAATCCGCCATCGGGCATTTGTTTGGCGAAGAACGCATTTTCGGTTTGCGTCCCGCCATACGCGCGCGACCACTGCATTTGTCCAGCAGCATCGGTTCTGATAAGCAAGGCATCTTCAGCCCCACTGCTCGTTGTTTCGGAGCTACCAACAAAAATAAATCCACCATCTGCACATGGATTCATGCCATAAATGGTTTCATCTCGAAATCCGCCGTAATGCATTTGAAATGTTTGCGCCGAGAGAACGGTAGTGGCCAATAAAGCGAGTAGGGTGGTTTTGAGATACATTGATTTAAAAGTAGTTTTTTTTATGATAGATTCTAATCTCCCCGCATGGCCCTCGCAGACGTGATATTTTTCTCCCCGCATGGCCCTCGCAGACAGGAGGTTTTTCT
>JAAFIA010000102.1 GCA_013298545.1 Bacteroidota bacterium
ACTTGACCTTCTAGAAGTAAAAAATCTTTTTTCTTAAACGTCTTCACTTCTAAAATATCCAAAAAAGCATTTTCTTCGGCTTTATTTAAAGACACTAACGATTTAATGCTTTCAAGTATTTTCGTATTCATATACGCGCTGTCATTGAGGTGATTCTCAAAGATAATAAATACTCGTTTGCAGCGCGACGACTATCACCCAAAGCAATTGGCCAATTCATTGCACAACAACTGTTCGCGTAAATTCTGATGTATTTTCTTTTTCGCCAATGGTAAGTCTAATAGTAAATTGTCCACGCGTTCCATAAGCATGGGTCATGGGATCTAGCCGAGTTGAAATGATACTAAAGCCATCTCCAAAATCCCATTTCGATCTCGTTTCTTCTCCATCAAAGTCGGAACAGTTTGTGATGTTAATGATATCGCCAGGATTGACGGATGATCTGTCTAGTGTAAAACAGGCATTGTAATTGGGTTTGTTGCAACTGACAAAAAGTAAAGTAGCTAGGACCAAAAGAGAAATTGATTGTTTCATGTTTTGAGCTTTTATGAACTTATAGATTTTACTTGATTCCTGCGGCGAGCTAGTAAGTTACAAAAATCTATAAACTCAAAAGCAAACAAGAAAATACTCGTGCTTAAATTTAGTTAAGCCTTAACACCATCATATCTTCAGCAAAATACTGGTTGTTCCATTTTATAGAATGCTGTTCTGTGCCAAATTTTTCAAAACCAAATTTTTCGTAAAGTCGCTTTACCTGGTGATTGTCGGAAAGTACGATCAAATTAATTTGTTCGATATCTAAAGTTGCTTTTACACGGTGAATGACGGCTTGCAATAATTGACTTGCAATACCTTTCCCACGAAATTCTCTTGAAACATACATCGTAAACATAACGCCTTTGTGGCGCAATTTTTCTCTATGCTCGCCATCGCGCATGAAACTTATGACACCAACTAAGGATTGATTTGAAAATGCGCCAAGTGTAAAACTATCGTTTCTGTCCTTGGTAGGAAAAGCTGCAGCTTCGTTATCGCTGGGCGTAAGGAGAAGTGTTTCTTCTTGTGTGCCTGCGGCCAAGAAGGTTCTATACTGTTCGATGTGTATCGCAAAAAGTTCTTTTATTTCGATTGTATTCATTGAGCGTTGTCGGATATTTCTGTTTGATTAGTTTTCTCATTCACGCTTCAAGCGAACGTGTAAATCTATTTTGTCCATTCTGTCCATGGAATGACAAATGGTAAAATCAATACCCAAATTAAAAAGAACAATGCCATGCCAGATGGGTAGGTTTGGTTGTTTCTTATTGCTGGCAAAGCAACAACCAATAGCCAAGTGCCTTTATAAATAAGTTGTACTAAAAGAATTGGAGCGAACGAAATAGGTCGCCAAAGCCCGAGCATGGATAAAATGGCTATCGCCAGCCATAGACAGCCAACGAGTCTGATTACCTCTGTTTGTTGGTACGCGTTTTGAAAAACCGTTGCAGCAGCTGTTTTGGGGTTCAAAATCGACACACAACTTATCCATCCAGCGACTAGGATGTTTGCGATGTAAACTATTTTTAATGCGATCATTTTATTTTTTGGAGGGTGATAACTTTTTAGTATGCGTTTGAGAAGCTGTTTAAATTTTATCCTTCGTTCCTATGCCTCAGCGAGACTTTTAACCCAAAGCTATGGCATGACTGCTGTTACTTCTATTTCTATTTTAATTTTTTCGCTTGTCAATTTCGCACAAAAAACGGTGCATGCAGGTCTAATGTCCTCAAAGTATTTTCTGATTGTTGGCCAGCACTTTTCAAACTCGGTTGGATCTGGCACAATGTAATGAACACGAACAACATCGTTTAAGGTTGCACCTGCTTGGGTTAATGCAAATTCGATATTTTTAAATGTTTGTTCTGTTTGTTCAATAATATCGTCTGAGATTGTTGTCGTTGCATAGTTGTAACCCGTACATCCCGAAACATAAACTGTTTTGTCCACAACAACGGCTCTGGAAAATGCAACTTCTTTTTCAAAAATGGAGTTTGTGCTGATTCGTTTTTTGTCCATGTTGTTTTTTATGATTGCGTATTGTTTTAAGCGGTCTTGATTTTTGCATAAATATCAAGGCTGATAAACTTACCATTTTTGATTTCGCATTCGCGCATTGTTCCTTCGTATTGAAATGTGTGCTAATAAACCAACAATTTGCTGAGACCAAGAAAAGATTACAAACTCATTTAGCTAGGCATCTACTCGGCAGACACAAAGTCGCTTATTATGCGTTCATTTTTGCTTACGGTTGGTATGTTTTTAATATCAGTTCAAAGATACTTTTTACGCCTGCTTGTTTAAGCATGCCATCGCCAAAAAGCAGATAACCTGTTAGGATATTGTCAATGATCAGAATTGCATTTGTTAAGACGAAAAGCAAAGCGTTATTGAACCATTTCCTATTGCCGAAAACAAGCATGAGGTGAATGAAAATAAATAGGTATTGAATGACCTGTATGGCTATATCAATGAATGATTTATAATCAATAAATGGAAAGTAAAAAGGCGTGAGCAGTATTTTTACACTAAACAAAAACCCATTTAAGTATAACCAAAAAACGATATTCTTGGCAAGGTTATACTGCTTATGAAAAAACAGCCACGTCAGCAGTATTTCAATGGGCAATAAGAGCAAGGATTTGAACTTGGTTTCAAGCAAAGCATATCGTCCAAACTCATTTAGCACTTTAAATTTATAGTCTTCGTAATCGAACACTTTGATGCCTAAAAACAACAAAACACCAACGGTTATTAAAAAGAACGTAACTGGGCTGAAATATTTTTTTCTTTGTCCTGAAAAATAGTTGAGGTAAACACTTTGGGGGCGAAAGAATAAATCTTTTACTAATCTTAAAATTCCGCTATCTGTATGCGTAACGGCATGCCACATTTCGTGAATAACATCTTTTAAAGTCAATTCGTTTACACTTGCTTTTTGGCCACAGTGATTACAGAATTTCCCAGTAAAAGACGTGCCGCAATTTTTACAGTTGGTTGTCATTTCTTTTCCTAAAAGCGTGATTCTTCCTTTGATCTTTCTTTGTCAAAGTTCGTTATTGTTTTGAAAAGTTCTACTAAACAATGCCGTTAAGTATTGACGACCACATGTTTGATGATTTTTTACACGGATATTGATGCGAAACACAAGCCGTTAAATTATACTACAATTGACTGCAAATCACCCAAGCGTATAGGTCTTTACCGCCTGCGTGTGTATTTTTCTTCTAGTTTTCATTCGGTGCTCAAAGTCAAAAAAGACCTATTTTGTTTTGTCTTTTTTATCTAGCCTTTTGACTAGTACGCCACCTCGCCAGATGCAAAATCGGTGTTCGCGGTTTGTTGATTTTGCATTTCGATTAATGAATTAGTCCAAATAATGTTCTATTTCTTATGCAATGCATTCATATCACCATCGTTGCTTAACTCTTTCAAATTACCATCTAATACAGAGAGATAACTTTCTCCAACACGCAGTGAAATCAGTTCATTCGTCAATGGATGTTTTGTACCAATAAGTTTAATAATTTGTCCTGCGCCGTCAAATGTAAAAGTTCCATTTGTTTCGTTTTGCAAAATTTCTTTTACGCCACCATTTGCCTCATATTCAATTGACATTATTTTTAGATTGTATGTCCAATCTTTGTTCAATGTAAGTCGCAAACGAGCATAATTATTGCCCTTATTTGCAGTTGCACCTACATAAGAGCCTGGCCAGTCAATTGAGTTAGCAGAACAATCGTTAGAAAATTGATGTCCGTATTTCAATATCGCTTCTCCGTTTAATGTAAGCGAGTCAGTAGCCACCTCTTTTGTTGAGGTTTGCTCTATAGTTTTTGTTGTCTTTGTCGAATTATCGTTACAACTTGCCAATGCTAATGTAATGGCTAAGGCTAAAATTGTTTGTTTGGTCATTTTTAGTTATTTTTTTTAATTATTTGCATTTTATAAAATTTACCATCTTTTGGTCAATAAGCACTAACGGTTTGGGGCTACAAGAAGTTGGCAATTTCGGAGACGAAAACCGCCTTCCAGCACAAAACTTGATACGAAGAACCGTACTTCAATTATACACAAAATTGTCAATAGAAGTAAATCACCCTGCCTGACGCAAAACCGATATTACCGGCTGGCGTTCTCGATTGAATACTATGGTCTGTGGTATTATAGTATTCAGGTTGTTAGCTTTGTTCCGTGAATAAAGTCGCAAAAAAATTAGGTGAAATCATTGCAAAGCATCGAGTTAAAAGTGAGATGTCGCAAGAAACACTTGCTGATTTAGCCCAAATCCACCGTACATACGTCAG
Organism: Bacteroidota bacterium; assembly: GCA_013298545.1. GTDB lineage: Bacteria > Bacteroidota > Bacteroidia > Palsa-965 > Palsa-965. Next base: position 4,347 of record JAAFIA010000102.1, read on the forward strand.
TCAGATTGAAAGAGGACTTAAATACCCTACGATATATGTCTTAGTTCAAATTGCTAAGGCTTTAGATATGAAACTGAGTGACTTAATTATTGAATTAGAAAAAGAGTTGAAATGAGTTACTTAGTAAATGAGAATTTCAGTATCACTGTTGGTTTTACTGTCACAGCTGTCGAGGTATTGCAGGCTGTCAATGAGACCAACATTTTTTTGAGAAGCCTACCTGAGAGTTTGTATAAAAGCATTGATTTCAAAACTAGCGGTGCTGTTATTGGTGCAATCTTTTGTGATAAGTTAGCTGACGCAATTCCCAATGCCGCTGTCAACCCAATTGAGAAGGGCCATCCCGATATTATACCGTCTGTCGGTCTTGGCTCATCAGAGGAGCTGTTGAGAAATTACCCACAGGGATTAGAAGTCAAAGGAACTATTGGTAATATAAGGCAAGGTGCAAATCTGAGAGCAGGGATGAGAAGGATTGATGATCTTACTGGGATTACTTGGCAGGCTCACCATCGTGAAGTAAATCATTTACTTGGTTTTTTGTGGGATTTTAATACCCCACATAATGGTTTTAATTTTCCAATGCTCGTTGGCGTATTTTATACTGACCAATTAATTGAAGATGATTGGGGTGCAATATCTGGAACAACTGGAAGGAATACGAAAGTTTGTGGAATGCTCCAAACTGGTAAAGAAAAAATGGGTAACGGTTGGATTGTGCTAATAAACCAAGCTAACTACCTTACTAAACTTAAACGATATTTATATATCAATTAAGTCTGCAAACAATTTTGTCTGTTTGGGCTTAATTGGTGTTTTGTAAAATATCATTTCCTTACTTGATTTCCCTGCTACTCCTTTTAATTCTAATAATTGTTTAAAAGGCAAGTAGTCACCATGTTCTCCTTCACAAAAGATAATTTCTCCCTTTCTGTTCAACGCCCACTCTGCAAGAGAATTATAATCTAGCATTTTGCTTGAGAATTTATAACCTAAACCTGGCTCTCCTTTGTAAGGTGGGTCTATAAACCAAGTAGCTTCTATGTCAGGTGCGGTAGAATAATCACTATTGAAAATTTGCCAATGTTTGATTTTATGAAGGTTTTCAGCAAAAACACGTCTGCTAATTTCCCAATTTCGCTCCAAAACAGGTGTAACTTTTATGGTTTTGAAATGAAATGCCATTTTGGTTGCAGCGTGAACAATGTGCAGAAATTCGGAACTCTTTTCACCAACCTTTAAGTCAGGTAAATTTTTTATTTCATTTATTGTCGCCTTGTTAATTAGCCATTCCCAAATGGAGGCAACTTTTGGGTCTTTTTCAATAAGGATTACATTCTTTTTCCAATTGTCTTGGTAAAGAGAATAAGCTGCTGAACCAGCAAAAGGCTCTACTATGGTGTCGAAGTTTGGGCATGGGTAATGCTTCGCTATTTGTTTTTTCCGTCCGTAGTAATAAAACATAAGGCAAAGATATAAAAGTCTGCCATTGAATACAATAGTGTGCAATGATTTTTTCAACAACTCTGAAATTTTCTTCGGAGGTGTCTTTCTACGCTTGCCCGCAGCGTTTTCGGGCATTGGCGAAGGCAGGAAATCAAAGTATAAATGCTAAGTTTATTACTAATGTTCAATAGCATTCCAAATGCTCAAGTTTAATACATCAGCCCGAATATCGCAAAACCCATGTTATGCGGTTCGTACTACTGCTCACTCGGATTTCCATTGTTCGAAGTCTGCACAGTTGACCGCTCCTTTTAATGTAATCATCTTCGGAGCGTGTTGTTTGTTATCTTCATTGTTGTTTAAACACTTTTTCTGAAAAATCGGTAAAGGACTTTCCATCGTAACGGAATATATAACCACCCCTTGAACCGAACCAAAGATGTTCCTCATTATCTTGGGCAATAGTCATAACAGCATATAGCCACCCTTCTTTATCTGTTATGATTTCTTTCGCAATAACGTTAGTAAAAGACGTTCCATTGTAAGAACAAATACCCGCACCAGGAAAATCGCTGCCGAACCAAATGTTCCCTTTTTTATCTTCAAAAATGCATGAGACAGCATTATTGCCCAGTCCATCTTTTTTTGAAAAATTGGTTATGCCTTTCCCATCATAACGGTCAACACCATGATTTCTGGTACCAAACCAAATGTCCCCATTTTTATCTTCTAAGATGCATCTAATCATATCATCGCTAAGGCCATTGAAATGTGTAAATGATTTTCCCTGCCCGATTGAGTCATTCAGGCTGGCATCGTAACGATACACTCCTCCATGAGCCCATGAGCCGACCCAAATGTTTCCAGCTTTATCTTCTAAAATGCAAACAAGGACTTCATGTGATAAAAAATTAGTAAAGGATTTTCCATCGTAACGATAAACGCCGTTATTTAATGTCATGAACCAATAGTTCCCTGCTTTATCCTGCAAAATACTACCTACTTGTTTTGGAATTTCGGAATAATAATCTTTAGAGAAATAAGCATTGTTACTATCAGTTGTAGCAATTGGAAAATTAATAAAAGTTTTTCCCTCGTAGTAGCAGACCCCGCCACTAGTCGCAAACCAAAGTTTGCCTATGTTATCTTCATAAATGCAAGAAACATCATTGCTGTTTAAACCGTCTTTCTCGGTGAAATTAGTAAAGAATTTTCCATCGTAACGATACACTCCTCTGCCCGAACTAGCAAACCAAATGTTTCCGTTTTTATCTTTCAATGCAGCAGAAACAATATTACTTTCTGGGTCTGAGGCAATAGAAATCCCAACTGTTTTTGTTGTGTCCTGCCCGTTGCAGGAAACGATAAAAAAGAGAAACAGCAAAATGGAATAAGTCTTCTTCATTGTCTAAAGCTACTTAAATGCCAGTCTCATTATGTTACAAATTTATTTTTTGTCAGTTCGTTTCTTGCAGTAGTTCGTTTTTAGCATGGCACCCAAGCATGACGCATAAGGGTTGGGGGCTTTGCGATGCTCGCTCGTCTGCTCCACTAAAGATGATAAAAAGAGCGTGTAGCAATCATCTGCTGTTAATGAAGTGGCTTGCTTTTGCGTGTATAAATGGAGTTCATTGGGTGGTTTGATTGTTAGCGCATAGCGGGTAAGTGGCTAGCTATTTTTCGTCGTCTTCCATTAAGTCCCAAAAATCATTGTCCAACTTTTTAGTAACTGTTTAAATTTTATCCTTTGATTTTGTTATGTGTCTTTTTGCACCATACTTCGTTGCGTTTTTCGACCGTAGCAGCTCCGCTATGGCCTTCAAAACGCGCCTCGTCTGGCACAAAAATCCATCATAACAATTCTCAAAAACAAATTTTAAACAGTTACTTAATTTCAATCGTTTTTTCTAATTGCAAACCCAAATTATAGTCGTACATATATTCAGCAAGTCGATCTCCATTTATTAAAACAATTTTTGCTGTTGCGTTTAAACTTGCTAAATATTCATAAGCAGTTTTGGTGAAATCGGAAGTCGTAATAAAAACACCTTTGTCTGACTGTGCAACAGCAAGTGCTCCTACAAATTTTTGAATCTCATCGCGCTGTATATTCGAATCTACTTTATATCGTTTTGCTTGTATGTATATTCTACCAAAGCCTAAAACATCTTCTTTGATTACACCATCAATTCCTTTATCGTTGGTATATTGTGTTACCAAACCGGAGTCTTTTATTTCTCCACCATAGCCCATTTTCTGAAGCAGTTGAACAACAAGTTTTTCAAATCCCCTCGGTTTTTTCGAAAGGATTGTATCGATCAAGTCTCTGTAAACTGATTTTTTAATGCCCTGAAACGAAGTGTATAATGATTCTGTAGGCGTATTTTCATGCTGCGGCACAATCAAGTCGTCGGTAACAAGATTTGTTTTTTTTGCTTTCGCGTTGTCACGCGAAAGCAATTTAGTATCGATGTATTCTCGAAACTTATTGGGTTTACTAATTAATCGTAAGCCTTCGTCATTAATTTGATAAACACCTCTTTTGGGTTTTGTTACCACACCGGCCATACTTAAATAGCTTAGCGCCCATTTAACGCGGTCATTAAAAACTGGTCCATTTCCAGACTCATACATTTGATTCACTTCCTCACTCGTTAAATTAAATTCATTAGCGAGAGGTTCTTCAAATTCGTTCGCTTTGCGCTGCTTCTTATCACTCAATAATTTTAAAGCAGGAAATTGAATTTCATCGTATCGAGGTATTGGCATATTGTCTGATTATTTCGTTTAATTCGTTTGTACTAAACTCGTTTATCATCAAAACAAGACACGCTCCAATCCTCCTAAATAAAACACATTGGCCTGTTTTGAGATTACTTGTTTCTTATACAATTCATTCAAAACTATACATTTTACCAATTACTTCCAAATCACGCCTTCCCGTTCAAAAACCCACAAAAAATCCCGCTCAAAAAGCGGGATTTTAATTTATTTGTTCTATCAATTATTGTTATAGCAAGTTGTTTTATGCCGATACCAATCCGATTTTCTTTTTAATACCATCTGTGGTAACTGAACCCGGACGCTCAATGGGGTGGCCGAGGGCGCGATCCCAGATGAGTGAAGCGAGTACGCCCAAGGAGCGCGATACGCCAAACAGTACGGTATAAAAATCGAACTCGGTGATGCCGTAGTGCATGAGCAATGCGCCAGAATGTGCATCGACATTGGGCCACGGGTTTTTAATTTTTCCGGTTCCTTCGAGGATGGGTGGTGCTACTTTGTAAATCATTTGTACAATTTCGCATAGTGGATCAACACCTTTGGTAGCCTTGATGTAGCGGGCATAAAAATCTTGCTGCGCTGCAAAACGTGGATCTGTTTTGCGCAGTACAGCGTGGCCATAACCCGGAACAACGCGTCCGGCTTCGAGTGTGTCTTTGATGTATTTTTCTACTTGCGCTTCGGTTGGTAAATCGGCACCAATTTCTTCGCGCATTTTCAAAATCCACATAATGACTTCTTGATTGGCGAGGCCGTGCAATGGTCCTGCAAGTCCATTCATTCCAGCAGCAAACGACAAATACGGATCGCTGAGGGCAGAGCCAACTAAATGCGTGGTGTGCGCCGAAACGTTTCCGCCTTCGTGGTCGGCGTGAATGGTCATGTACAAGCGCATGAGGCGTTTTACATCAAACTCATCGTATCCCATCATGTGCGCCAGGTTTGCAGCCCAGTCGAGTTTCGGATCGGGTTCGATGTGTTCATTGTTTTTGTATTTCTTGCGGTAGATGTATGCTGCAACGCGTGGCAAACGCGCAATGAGATTCATCGAATCTTCATAGACATAATCCCAATATACTTTTTTGCTGATGCCTTCGCGGTATCCTTTTGCAAAAAGCGATTCTGTTTGCATGGCCATTACAGCAATGCTAAACATGGTCATCGGGTGAGTAGAAGAAGGAAGTTTATCGATGGTATCGAATACGTGTTTTGGAACAATGGCGCGACGTGCCCAGTTGTTGCTGATGTCGTATGCTTCTTCAGCAGTAGGAAGTTCGCCAACGAGCATGAGGTAAAAAATTCCTTCAGGAAGTGGTTCTGTTCCGTTTGGCGCTTTGGGCAATTTCTCACGCAGTTCGGGAATGGTGTATCCACGAAAACGAATGCCTTCTTCGGCATCGAGTTTCGATGTTTCGGTAACAAGGCCCGTCATGCCTTTCATACCTTGATACACTTGCGCTACGGTATATTCGCCAATTTTTTTATCGCCATGTTCTTTGATCAGCGCTTTGATCTCTGCAGCGAGCGGCGTGGCTTTGGCGATAAATTTTTCCTTCAGGGAATCCATAAAAAATGATATTAATCTGTTTCGTGTTAAAGGTAAAATATTTTATGGAACGAATTTAAATGCTGTTCCTAAATAACGTGCAGCATCGCCCAATTGTTCTTCGATGCGTAAAAGTTGGTTGTATTTTGCAATTCTATCGGAACGGGAAGCCGAACCAGTTTTAATTTGTCCGCAACTTAAAGCTACGGCTAAATCGGCAATCGTCGTGTCTTCGGTTTCGCCCGAGCGGTGGCTCATGACACTGGTGTAACTGTTTGTTTGCGCGAGTTGTACGGCATCAATCGTTTCGGTAAGCGATCCAATTTGATTTACTTTAACCAAGATGGAATTGGCAATGCCTTTGTTGATGCCTTCGGCCAAACGTACAACATTGGTAACAAATAAATCGTCGCCAACCAATTGGCAATGGTCGCCAATGCTTCGTGTGAGTTGCGCCCAGCCGTTCCAATCGTCTTCGGCCAATCCGTCTTCGATGGAAATGATGGGGTATTTTTCTACCCAGGTTTTCCAATAGTTGGCCATATCGGCGCTCTTGAGACGTTCGCCAGTCGATTTTTTGAAATGGTATTCGCCTGTTGCGGCATCGTAAAATTCGGAAGCGGCGGCATCCATCGCAATGTACATGTCTTCGCCTGGGCGGTAACCTGCATTTTCAATGGCTTTGAGCACGTATTCAATGGCTTCGACGTTGTTTTTGATGTTGGGGGCAAAACCGCCTTCATCGCCGACGTTGGTTGCGTAGCCTTTGTCTTTGAGTACTTTTTTGAGGTTGTGGAACACTTCGGTTCCCATGCGGAGTGCGTCAGCAAACGTTGTTGCGTTGACGGGCATGATCATAAATTCTTGGAAGTCGATGCCATTATCGGCGTGTGCGCCACCGTTGAGGATGTTCATCATCGGAATGGGCAGGAGCGAAGCATTTACGCCACCAACATAGCGGTAGAGTGGCAGACGCGATTCTTCGGCAGCGGCTTTGGCAACGGCGAGGGAAACACCGAGAATTGCGTTTGCGCCGAGGTTGGCTTTGTTATCGGTTCCGTCGAGGGCAAGCATTTTTCGGTCGATGGATGCTTGATCGAAAATGTACATGCCGTTGAGTTCTTCGCGAATCACGGTATTGACGTTTTGTACGGCTTTGAGTACGCCTTTGCCGAGGTAACGCTTGGGATCGCCATCGCGGAGTTCTACGGCTTCGTGTGTGCCTGTAGATGCGCCGGAGGGAACAGCAGCGCGGCCTAAAATTCCGGAATTGGTAATGACTTCAACTTCGATGGTTGGGTTTCCGCGTGAATCGAGGATTTGGCGGGCTTGCACAGAGGCGATGAAACTCATGATTGGAATTTTTTATGTGTTGGTTTGAGCGAGTGGCTTGAACGATTGATACATTAAGCGGTTTGTGGCTGACGCACTTTTTCCATGAGGGAAATAAAATTGTCGAAGAGGTAGCGGGAATCGAGCGGGCCGGGCGTTGACTCAGGATGGTATTGTACGCAAAACACGTGTTTGACTTTGTGCCGAATGCCTTCGATGGTATTGTCGTTGAGGTTGACGTGTGTTACTTCAATATCGGGATTGTTGTTGACATCTTCTGCTTTTACAGCGAAGCCGTGATTTTGTGAGGTGATTTCGCATTTTCCGGTGAGTAGATTTTTTACCGGATGGTTGATACCGCGGTGGCCGTTGTGCATTTTGTAGGTGCTCAAGCCAAATGCAAGGGAAATGAGTTGGTGCCCTAGACAAATACCGAAGACCGGAATTCCGCTATCGGTAATGGCTTTGACGGTTGCAATTTCGTTGGGCATGGCAGAAGGATCGCCAGGGCCGTTGGAGAGCATAAATCCGTCTGGATTCCATGCGAGCATTTCGGCAACGGGTGTGGTCATTGGAAAAACGTTGACCAAGCATCCGCGTTCGACGAGGCAACGCACGATATTTTTTTTCACGCCAAAATCGACGAGTGCTACTTTGAAGGTGGCATCTGGATTTCCAACGGTGTAGGCTTCTTTCGTGGTTACGTGGGAGGAAAGTTCGAGTCCATCCATCGAAGGTACTTTGGCGAGTTGCGCCTTAAGGCTTTCGATGTCGAGGTTATCGCTGGAGATGATGGCGTTCATGGCTCCGTGATCGCGCACGTGGCGCACGATGGCGCGTGTATCGACTTCGCAGATGCCCACGATATTTTGTTCGATGAAATAATCTTTGATGGATCGATGTGCGGCGGGGCGCGAAAATGTTTCGCTGAATTTTTTGCAGACGAGACCAGCAATTTTAATGGATTCGGATTCTACTTCGTCGTCTTTGATGCCGTAGTTTCCGATGTGAACGGAGGCAGCGGTAAGGATTTGACCGAAGTAGGATGGGTCTGTAAAAATTTCTTGGTAGCCCGTCATGCCGGTATTGAAACAAATTTCGCCGGTAGTTGTGCCGATTGCTCCGGCAGCTTTTCCGTGAAAGATTGT
>JAAFIA010000103.1 GCA_013298545.1 Bacteroidota bacterium
AACATACATCGCACGCTATGAAAGCGGAGCGAGTAAACCCGTTTGGAAACATCAATTTCGGAACCGACCCAATTTAGCAACTCCTGTTGTTGATGGCGAATTGGTATATGTTTCGATGCTTGGACTTGTTGGCGAAATGCGCTTGAGCGACGGTACGTTTCTTTGGAAATACGAGGATTTGTTTGATGTGCATCGGGTGCGATTTGCGCGGTTTAATCCCGCTATGGTTTTCGATAGTACGGTTGTTTTCGTTGAAATACCGCGAAACAATACAGTTAAGCCAGATAGCATTCGGGTGCGCACGCGCGATGGCTTGATCTTAAAGCGGTAAACACGCGTTTTTAAATTGTGTAAAAAAAATCGCAACAGACTGCCGCAAAAAAAATATCTTTGCGCTTGCAATGGCTCCACGGCTTCTCCTCAGTCCGCAACAATTTGAGATTACTATTCACCGTCTTTGCCGGCAGCTTATCGAAATTCATGACGAGTTTCAGGATTCCGTAATCATCGGACTTCAGCCGCGCGGTATTTACATGGCGCATCGCATTGCAAAAACCCTCGAACAAATTCTGAATAAACCAGCTGGCATTGCTGTCGGTGAGTTGGATGTTACGTTTTACCGCGATGACTTTCGCCGCAAAGACCTTGTGCCCAACCGCACCAACATCGACTTTGTGATCGAGAATAAAAATGTCATTCTGGTGGACGATGTGCTCTATACTGGCCGTACCATTCGCGCTGGATTGGATGCCATGATGGCCTTTGGTCGGCCCAAAGATGTTGAATTGCTCGTCTTGGTCGATCGTCGTTTTAGCCGCAATCTGCCTATTCAAGCCAAGTATATTGGTAAAACCGTTGATACGATGGCTTCCGAAAAAGTAAAAGTTGAATGGAAAGAAACTGGCGGCGAAGACCATGTCTGGCTGCTTACACAAGACTAAACTATGAACAAAAAACTGAGCGTTAAACATTTGTTGGGCATCAAGGATTTGACCGCTGATGATATTTCGCTCATTTTAGCCACCGCAGACCAATTCAAGGAAGTCATCAACCGCCCGATTAAAAAAGTGCCTTCCCTGCGCGACATAACCATTGCCAATTTATTCTTCGAAAACTCCACCCGCACCCGCCTTTCCTTTGAACTGGCCGAGCGCCGCCTTTCTGCCGATGTGGTCAATTTTTCTGCCGCCACATCCTCCGTCAAAAAAGGCGAAACCCTGATCGATACCGTCAACAACATCCTGGCAATGAAAGTCGATTTGGTGGTTATGCGTCATGCCAATCCCGGTGCCTGTCAGTTTCTCTCACGCCATATCGACTCTAAAATAGTGAATGCCGGCGATGGCGCACACGAGCATCCAACCCAAGCATTGCTCGATGCCTATTCGATACAAGAAAAACTTGGCTCTGTTGCCGGAAAAAAAGTGGTGATCGTGGGCGATATTCTTCACTCACGCGTTGCCTTATCCAATATCTTCTGCTTGCAAAAATTGGGTGCCGAAGTCATGGTCTGTGGGCCACGCACCCTGATGCCAAGACACATCGAGTCGCTTGGAGTAAGAGTTGAGTATAATTTGCGTAAAGCCTTGGAATGGTGTGATGTAGCAAATATGTTACGCATTCAACTCGAACGTCAAGACATCAAGTTTTTCCCATCGCTGCGCGAGTATTCCATGCAGTATGGATTGGATATGAACTTGCTCAATTCTTTAGGCAAAGAAATACTAATCATGCACCCAGGGCCAATCAACCGTGGTGTTGAAATAACAAGCGAAGTTGCCGATTCTAGCCAATCCATTATTCTCGATCAGGTCGAAAACGGAGTTGCCGTTAGAATGGCTGTATTGTATTTATTAGCCGGAAGAACAGACGATTAGGGCGATTTTCTTCAACACGTTTTTATTCTACAAAATGTTTTGTGTTCCATTTGTTCGGAATGCCGAAAACACTATCTTTGCTACATGATGAACGAACAGTATCTCATAACGAAGAGTGACCGTTATACCCTGATTCAGGTTCAGGTCGAGAAGTTGGACACACTTGCTGCTCCCGCACTTAAATCCGAATTTGTGGTGTTGAACAATGAAGGGGTCAAAAACATGATTATTGACCTCAGCGAAACACGTTACTGCGATTCTTCAGGACTTAGCGCTATTTTGGTGGCCAACCGCCTTTGTAAAAATATGGGTGGTGTCTTGATTGTTAGTGGTTTGCAAGATTCTGTTAAAAAACTAATCAGCATTTCTCAACTCGATAGCATTCTAACCATCACTCCAGATCGTACTGCTGCCATTGACCGTTTGGTCGCCGAAACGGTTGAGCGTGGCCAACACGACTAATCCAAATCCATTCACATCCCAATCCCAGTTTCATGAAGAAAATCTTTACACTTATTGCTGTTGTTGCAGTTTCGCTTGTTGCTAACGCACAATGCACCATCAATCCAAACGTATTTACCAGTGCCACCGATTATGGTATTCTTCCTGATACCATCGTTAACCTTCCGGTGGCTTATGTAGCAACACCTTACACAACCGATTTGCAAGTACACGTTGCTCCAGATACAACAGTTCCAAACGTTGGAACGTTCCCTATTCAAGACATTACCATCGATAGCGTTTCTGGAATTCCTGCTAATTTCTCGTATTTACCAAACCCTGCAAACGGTGTGATGCCTGGTGGTTCTTATGGTTGCGTTGCCGTTACAGGTAATGCTGTTCAAGGACAAGAAGTGGGTGGACCAAACAACAATGGTGTTTATCCTTTGGTTGTACACTTTACCGCTACAGTACTGGTTTTTAACGTGCCAACCGAATTTCCAGCTACTTGGGATGGTTACAAACTCGTTATTCAACCAGCAAACAGTGTTAGTGCAGAGAATCAAGTGTTGTTTTCAGTTTCAAATCCTGCACCAAATCCAAGCGACCGTCGTACCGAACTCCGTTATTCTGTTCCTGCCGATGGTGTTGTAGAATTTACCATGTACAACGCACTCGGTAGCCAAGTTCAGAAAAAGACGTTGGATGCCCGTCGCGGGTACAATGAATTTGTGCTTGAAACCGGAACACTTGCTGCTGGTGTTTATATGTACTCGTTCAAAATGGGCGATACCATCATCACACGTCGTTTGACCATTTCGCATTAATGTCGTCCGTTTTCGAACTCACCATTCTCGGCTGTAGTTCGGCAACGCCCACCGCAAAAAGAAATACAACCGCTCAGTTGCTCGAAGTAGCTGGGCGTTTTTTTTTGATCGATTGCGGAGAAGCTACTCAAATACAGCTTCGTAGGGCGCATATCCGCTACCAGCGTATCGACCGTATTTTCATCAGCCATTTACACGGCGATCATTACCTCGGTTTGATGGGATTGCTTTCCTCGTTTCATTTATTGGGGCGAAAAAATGCGTTACATATTTATTGTCCGCCCGGTTTGCAAGAAATTATTGAGTTGCAAATGAAATACTCGGAATCGGAATTTCAGTACGAGATTTTCTGGTATCAACATCAGTTCAAGCACCCCCAATTGATCTTTGCCGACGATTATGTTACCGTGGAAACGATTCCGCTCAATCACCGCATTCCTTGCTGTGGTTTTATTTTTAGAGAAAAACAACGGCCATTTACAATTGATAAAACGGCTATCGAGGCGCATGGAATCTCACTGGCTCAAATCCAATACATCAAGCAAGGTGAAGATGGCGTGCTTGCGAATGGTACACGCATCGCCAATAAAGTACTCACGAAAGGACGGCCCCAACCCCGTAGTTACGCATTTTGCTCTGATACCCGTTTTAGCGAACAAGTAGCCGAATGGGTTAAAGGAGTTGATTTGTTATACCACGAAGCAACATTTATGCACGATATGCTCGAACGCGCCAAAGCAACGCGACATAGCACCGCAAAGGAAGCCGGAATGGTTGCGCGAATGGCCGGAGTCGGGAAATTACTCATCGGGCACTATTCGGTACGCTACCTCGATTTGAGTTTGCTAGCAGACGAAGCGAAAAAGGAATTTGCTGAAACAGAGGTAGTTGTAGAATTGCAAGCCTATCAAATTCCTGAAAAACGCCGTGTGTAAAAGTGCTATAAAAAAAATTTGGTGGCTTAACTTGTGGCACTTACATTTGCACACTCGTTATCTGGAATTAGTCTAAATAAAAATGAAAACGCGCATCCTGCTTGCTGAATCCAACTTTCTTGTCCGCGAAGGCATGAAGGCCCTATTGCAACAACAGTCTTCTTTCGAGGTACTTGCTACGGTTGAAAACATGGACGATATGTTACGTTTTGTCCAGATTAATCAGGTAGATGTGCTCATCATTGACCACACAACAATTGAATTCGGTGTGGCATGTATTCGTCAAGCCAAAGCATTTTCACCATCTGTACAAGTCCTGAGTATTTCTGAGCCGAAAACCAAGCGTGAGATTGCTCAAGCAATTGAATTGGGTGTAACAAGTTACTTGCTCAAAGATTGTGGACGCGAAGAAATCATCGAAGCGATTGAAGCAACAGCCAAAGGCGAAAAATTCTTCTGCGGTAAAATTGTTGACGGTATTATGGCTTCTCCAGATGAAGTCTCTCCGCTAGAATTGCAAGCTATTGCTTGCGATGGCGTAAAAATTTCTTCTCGGGAAATAGAAATCATTCAATTGGTTGCCGAAGGCATGACCAACAAAGAAATCGCAGATCGTTTATTCCTGAGTACACATACGGTAACAACACACCGCAAAAATATCATGAGTAAACTGGGTGTCAATAATACTGCCGGACTTGTCTTGTATGCGATACGCAACCAGATTATTCAACCCAATAAGTTCTTGTTTAATACCGTAAACTAAGCGCGGTTATTAATTGAAACCCTTTAAGGAACCCTGTTTCCAGCGCTCCTTTTTTTATGTTCATTATTTTTTTCGTTTGTATTTTACCCCATTTGCGGTATTGCTGACAAAGAGGTGCGCATCTACTTTTGTTGTGCAAATAAAATAAAAATGGAAAATAGAATTCCCTTGCTTGCAGCTATCGCATTACTTGCGACAAGTTTTCTAAACGCACAGGTTTTAACGAAAGAAGATTCACTGGCAGCGGGATTGATTGCGCGGAATGTAGCTACTGTACTTTCCGGCTATGGCGAAGCGAAAGTGCAATATGATTTAGATTATGGAAAAGGTACAGCCAATCTCACGCGTAATGTTCTTTTCATTGGACATAAATTCAATTCACGCATTCAATTATTTTCCGAGATGGAGATTGAGGATGCTCGAATTGAAGGCGGAGAAGCTGGCGGAGAAATATCGATGGAGCAGTTGTTCCTCAAATTTGGCATAAACCGCGATATGTATTTGGTTGCCGGATTATTTATTCCGCGCATTGGAATCATCAACGAAAATCACTTGCCCACAACATTTAATGGCAATGATCGGCCCATGGTTGAGCAGCTTATCATTCCATCAACTTGGCGAGAACTTGGCCTCGGCATTTACGGCCAAAGCCGGAGATTACAAGGATTTAATTATTCTTTTGCGGTATTAAACGGACTCAATAGTGCCGAATTTGGCTTTGGCCAAGGCATTCGCGGTGGCCGTTTTAGAGGACAAAATGCTACGGCTACGAATATTGCGCTAACGGGTGCAGCACTTTATTATACGGGTGCTTTTCGTTTGCAGGTCTCAGGCTATGTTGGCGGGAGCGCCGGACTTTCTAAAATAGATGCAGATAGTTTACAGCTTGAATCAGGCCCATTTGGGACACCCGTTTTTTTGGGCGAAGCCAACGCGCAATATTTCGATCACGGATTTTCTGCCAAGCTTTTAGCCTCATTCATTGCTATCCCCAACGCACAAGCCATCAATCGAGCGTATGCCAACAATGCACCCGCATCGCTTTGGGGAGTTTATGCCGAATTGGGTTACAACCTGCTTCATCCTTTTGGCCAACGCGAAAAAAGCCTAGTCTTGTTTACACGCTACGAAGTGCTCAACATGAATGCAACAATTCCTGAAAATGGTATTGCAGATCCATACTTGAACCGTAGCTACTTGATTGCTGGCCTCACATGGGCACCAGTTCGTGGCGTGGCCATAAAAGCCGATTTCAAACAACAAGTTACAGGTAAACCAAACCCAATCCTCAATGCTGTTCCGGTAATTAATTACCGACCATACCTCACCACACAAAATTTCATCAACCTAGGCATTGCCTATAGTTTCTAATTCTCAATGGAAAATCGCCGCAATTTTTTGAAGAAAACATGTAGCCTCTGTCTTGCATTAGCAGGGGCTGGTGTAGCGGCATCGACGATGTCAAGTTGTTCGTCTATTCCATTGGTCAAAGCAAATCCAGAAGGTGGAAAAATACGGGTACCTCTTCAAGCATTCGACAACAAACCGTATGTCTTGGTGCGCAGTTTGAAACTCGATTTTGATCTTTTGCTTGTCAACGAAAACGAAAAATACCACGCCGTTTTACTGCAATGTAGCCACGAAATGCAACCCTTAACGGTAAGCGGCAATTTCATCAATTGCGCCTCGCATGGAAGTACGTTCGATCTTTCTGGAAATGTATTGAAAGCACCAGCTACAAAAAATCTAACCATTTACCCAGCAACCAAAGAAAATAATTCGGTAGTCATAGCACTTAATTGAAAACATCATGACCAAACAAATCGTAACAATTGCATTGCTTGTAGCTATTAGTTTTGTTGCCTCTTGTAAAAAAGAAGAAACAGAAGAAACTCCGGCAACAGAGAATCTGAAAGTCAAAATTCTCGAAGACTTTTCGCTAAACATTGCTCAAGCAACATATAACGATTTAGCAACACGAGCAAGTCAGTTGAGGTTGCAAGTAGAAACATTTACAAGCAATATTAACGAACCCAACCTCACACAATGCAAGCAAGGCTGGCGCGATTGCCGTGCTGCTTGGGAACAATCCGAATCGTTTTTGTTTGGCCCTGTTGCTTCCGATAATATTGATCCGCGAATCGACTCTTGGCCCGTAAATTATAACGATCTAGATTCTATTTTAGCCAGCTCTGCTTTATTTACCGCGGGATATGTCGATAGCCTCGAAGATGCGTTGAAGGGTTTTCATCCGATTGAATATTTGTTGTTTGGAACAGGAGGCAACAAATCTGCCGTACAATTTACACCGCGCGAACTTGATTTTCTCAATGCTTTGGTTGTAAATTTAGAAGCACTCACAGCGCAAGTTGCTTCGCGTTGGAATCCATCTGTAAGCGGAAATTACACCACTAACTTTAATACCGCAGGACAAAGCGGATCAAGTTATACTTCTCGCCGAGCAGCATACGAAGAAATCGTGAATGCCATGATTGGAATATGTGAAGAAGTAGCTGATGGGAAAATGGGCGAGCCTTTGGCTTTGCAAGATCCATCGTTGGAAGAATCGCCGTTTTCATTCAATTCGAATACAGACTTTACCAATAACATCCGTGGGGTGAAAAATGTATATCTCGGTGTTTACCAAGCAGACGGAAAAGGAATTGAGGATTTAGTGCGCGAAAATAATTTATCGCTCGATGGCCGTGTGAAACAAAAAATCGAAAATGCGATAGCTGCGCTTAACGCCATTACAGCACCCTTTGGGCAGGCCATCATTACACAGCCTGTTCAAGTACAAAATGCCATTGATGCCATCGACGAATTAAAAAATGTGCTTGAAATCGAGTTGCTACCTTATGTGCAGCAACACGCCGAGTAACCTGTAAATTTTACTATGCGCAATTATAAACTAGTTTATGTTCTTCTTGGATTTGCAGGGTTTGTCATTACCCTTGGCGAAGCATGCCGCAAACCCGATCCTTGGGAGTTGGATGAATCTGACGAATGGTATTCAGGTGGAAAGCAAACGGTATTCGATCAAGGATCAGGCGCATACAGCCATGCCTTTACAAACATGAGCGGCAATCACGCGGAATGGCATGAGATCGGGGATGCAAATTTTGAAGCAACATTTGTTACTGCTCCTGCGCCACGTAATGGTGGTTTAGGTCCAGTTTTCAATAGTGTTTCGTGTGTCAATTGCCATGTTGGCGATGGCCGTGGAAAACCGCCCGAAGCCAATGAACAATTGTTATCTATGCTTTTTCGCATAAGTGTGGCAGGAACAGATGCGTATGGTGGTCCGAATCCAGTTCCGGGTTTTGGTGGACAACTTCAACAACGGGCTATTTTCGGGGCGCAACCAGAAGGTGATATTGCTATTGCATACAGCGAATCGCCTGGGACATTTGCAGACGGGAACCCATACAGTTTGCGCATACCTTCTTATGTTTTGCAAAACACATACATGGCCTTGCCCAATGGTGTCATGCTTTCGCCACGCGTTGCGCCGCCCGTATTTGGATTAGGTCTTCTGGAAGCAATTCCTCAAGAGGCGATTCTTGCACATGCCGATCCAAATGATGCCAATGGCGATGGAATTTCGGGTGTTCCAAATTATGTATGGAATCCCGTTACGCAAACGGCAGACCTAGGCCGTTTTGGTTGGAAAGCAGGATCACCAAGCCTTTTGCAGCAAACGGCAGGTGCGTATAATGAAGATATGGGCGTAACTAATTTTGTTTTTGCGCGCGAAAGTTGCGATGGACAAATACAACACGATGGATTGAATGACGAATCTGAAATTTCGGATAGCCTCTTGCACCGCGTGAGTTTCTATGTGCGCACCCTTGCTGTTCCGGCCCGTCGCAATCTCACTGATCCGCGTGTGCAGTATGGTAAACAGCTTTTTACGCAAGCGCGTTGTGCCTCTTGCCATGTCCCAAACTATCAAACGGGTGTTGATGTTGCATTGCCGGAAATTTCAAACCAACGCATTTTTCCTTATACAGATTTACTGCTTCACGATATGGGCGCAGGATTGAGCGATAACCGACCCGATTATTTAGCGAGTGGACAGGAATGGCGTACACCGCCACTTTGGGGAATTGGGTTGACTGGTGTTGTCAATGGTCATCAGTATTTTTTGCACGATGGTCGTGCGCGCTCGCTCGAAGAAGCCATTTTATGGCATGGTGGCGAAGCGCAATACTCACGCGATCAATATGTGAATTTTTCTATTTCTGATCGGCTTGCATTATTAGCCTTCCTACAATCGCTCTAACTGATTTGGGTTGCGTACTTTTGCCCCATCATGTCCATACTCATTGCCGATAGCGGCTCTACCAAAACCGACTGGCGTTTGATTGATGCGGATGGCCGTATTCATCAAGACCAGACAGAAGGGTACAATCCGTATTTAGTTGATACATCAACTATTGCTTCTAGTATTCAGAAAAATTTAACTGAAAGTTTTCAGCAAGCGAACTTGCGCGAAATTTATTTTTATGGTGCTGGTTGCAGTGTGGCGGAAAAGAAAAATCTTGTTGCCGAAGCCTTACGAACTGTTTTTCCCAGTGCAAAAATTACCATTGAACACGATCTTTTGGGCGCTGCCCGCGCACTCTGCGGACGCAACGCGGGTATGGCCGCTATTTTAGGAACAGGTTCCAATTCCTGCTATTACGACGGGCAACAGATTCTCGAAAATAGTCCATCGCTCGGTTGGGTGTTTGGCGATGAAGGGAGCGGTTCTGCACTCGGACGCGAATTGGTACGCCGGTATTTATACAAAGCGTGGAGCAATGACATACAAGATCGCATCACCAAACGTTTTGAACTATCGCGCAACGAAATTTTAGACCGCATTTATAAGCAGCCCATGCCCAATCGTTTTTTAGCATCGTTCAGCAAATTTATTTTTCAAAACATTGAGCAGCCGGAAATGAGCGAACTGGTAGTTCAAAATTTCCGCCAATTTTTCAAGCAACACATCGCCACTTATTCACGTGCAAACGAAGTGCCGCTGCATGTTACTGGGTCTGTTGGATTTTATTACAGCAATTTATTGCGACGTGTTGCTGCCGAATTTAATGTTGCCATTGGTCAAGTAACAGAAATGCCCATAGCTGGATTGTGTTTGTATCACCATCCTGAAAATGATTAACCAGATTTACAAAACAAAAAACCTCGAATCCATGATTCGAGGTTTTTTGTTTGCGTTGAATTTTTTTTATCGGCTGCATTCTGTTTTCAGATATTCGGCAGCATCAGGATTTCCGAGCGAAGCTGCTTTTGAAAAATCTTTGCAAGCATCTACTTTGTTTTTCATGTCGCGCTCTACGAGGCCACGGCGGTAGTATGCTTCCGAGTCGTTTGGACGAAGCGAAATTGCTTGGCCATAATCGTAAATTGCAGAAGTCATTTTCATCAAGCGTTCGCAGCATTGTGCGCGATACATGTAAGCATCATAGTTTGATGGATTGCGGTCGATTGCTTTGGTCAAATAATCAAACGCCAATTCGTGTTTGTCTTGGTTGAAATAGTACAAACCCATTTGGTAATAACCATCGGCATTTTTGGGATCAACTTCAACTGCTTTCGAGAAATCTTCGATCGCTTTTGCGTTTTTGCCAAGACCTTGGTAAGCCTGTCCGCGTTTGCTGTAAAAACGGCCAGAATCGGGGCACATGGCAATGGCTAAATTGAGTTCAGCGATTGCTTCTTCGTATTTGCGCACATTGACTTTAGAAGCACCTTCTTTATAATGTGTTTGTCCTTGATTCCAGCAAAAATTATCGTCGTAAGCTACTTTAGCTTTTGCATGGCCGAGTGATGCCGCTTTCGCAATATCCATACACGCTTGATCGCGTGTTGTGGGCGAAGAAATGATCAAGCCACGTTGGTAATAAGCATCGGCCAGATTGGGATCGAGCCAGATGGCTACATCGAGATCAGGCGTAGCAATATTTTTTTTGCCCAGACCAATGTTGCACATGGCGCGACCATAATACAAATTGGCATAGTCTGTTTTTGCACCTTTAACAAGATCTTGATCTTGGAGCGCTTTGTCGTACTCGCTCATTTTTTCGTAACCCTGACGGATTTTGATGATGTTTTGAACTTCAGCATCAATTTTCGTGATTTGGGTTGTGTATTCAGTCAGCGCTCCGGCAAAATCGCCTTTTTCACGTTTGGCATCTCCAGCAGCTGAAAGTTTGGTTTGCGCGTTTAGCGAAACAGTCATGCCAACCATGGTTAGCAGAACAAAAAAGTAACGTTGAATCATGTGGTTTGTTGCGGTTGTAAGAAGTACAAATCTACTCTTTTTTTTATGATAACATGAACGGAGTCATTTCCATAAAAGAAACAATCGTGCCAACTTATGCGTTCACCATTCCCTCCGAAACGTGAAACAAGCGAAAATCGAGTTCCCGCGCAGCAAATAAATCCTGCATGCGTTGGCCATCTGTATCGGTGATGAATACTTGACCAAAACCATCGCTGCACACCAAATCCATCAAGCATTCTACCCGTTTCGCATCCAATTTATCATGAATATCGTCGAGCAGCAACATGGGTTTTTTTTGCGAAGCTTCTTGGAGGAAAACATATTGCGCCAATTTCAAGGCAATCAAGAATGTTTTTTGTTGGCCTTGCGATCCGCTGCGTTTGAGTGGATAATTACCAATTTCAAATTCCAAATCATCTTTATGAATGCCGGCGGTGGTGTGGAGCACAGCGCGGTCGCGCGGGAGGGCGCGATCGAGGATGGTTGAAAACGAAGCATCGTGCAATTGCGAAACATAGGTTAACGAAACTGTTTCTGCACCACCACACAATTTGCTGTAATACATATTGAAAAGTGGCAGCAAGGCTTCCGAAAATAATTTTCGCGCTTGGTAAACGGGCATGCCCTGTTCGGCCAATTGCATGTTATAGATTTCAAGCGTATCGGCATCATAACGCCCCGAATCGGCAAATTGTTTGAGTAGCGAATTGCGTTGCGCCAAAATTTGATTGTACGCGATCAACCGTTCCAAGTAAATGCGGTCGTATTGCGAAATCACACTATCCATAAATCGCCGCCGCTCATCGCTACCGCCCGAAACGAGTACACTATCGGCTGGCGAAATCACCACAACAGGGTAACGACCAATGTGTTCGGAAAGGCGATCGTAATCTTTCTGGTTGAATTTAAAGACCTTCTTCTGGTTGCGTTTTACACCACAATGCACTTGATCTTCGGTGCCATCTTCGCTGATAAAACTGCCTTGCAACACAAAAAATGGCTGTTCGTGGCGAATATTTTGGCTATCTACCGCATTCAGAAAACTCTTGCAAAGCGCAAGGTAATGCACCGCGTCGAGCAAATTGGTCTTGCCCGAACCATTGAGGCCCGCAAAACAATTGATGCGTTCGGCCAGATCAAGTTCGGCCGATTCGCAGTTGCGGAAATGGACTAAGGAAAGACGTTTGAGGTGCATCGCGAAAAATAATCGTACAAAGTTGCCAAAAAAACAAGGTGCTTTTTCGTATTGACAGGAAAAAAAAGCTATTTTTGCGCCCTTAA
>JAAFIA010000104.1 GCA_013298545.1 Bacteroidota bacterium
TTACCGCTATTACGAACCAAAGCCTGTAGATAGTACTGGTAAACAACGTCTTTTCTATCGCCAATCGTCTGATTTCAGAGCACTCATTCAATACCTCGATCAACGTAAATGGAATGATGCAAAAACAAATCAACTCTTCCAAAACAGTTATTGGGATGGATTGAATGTTTCTTCGCTTGAAGAATACTCTATACTTAGCACTAGCATTGATCCTGAGTTAGCTGCTGCTGGATTTGGCAAAGGAACTTTGCCCGTCAGTTATCGACCCGGTACAACTGCGTTTCTCGTTGAAGCAGAAAATTCAACCAACGCATCTAGCACCTTACCACTTGATGATGCTGTTTTGCGACAAGTGATTTCAATATCAAATTTTGGAAGTTTACAATTCGATCTTTCTGGCGATGTAAATGAAGAATATACACCGCTCACCCGTCGCGGATTCATGCGACTCGTGCTCAATAGTTTCGATTTTGGCCATCACGATTATGCAGCCTCTTATACTCGTCGTGCATTTGAAGTAACTAAAACTAGTTATGGCGAAGGAGACAGAACCATGCCACGCGATCCGTACACACCTGTGATGCGTTCGCTCTCGTTGGAGTATTCTTCTTCTGATACCATTACATTAGATGGAACTGCACCCATATCGGAATCTGGATTGTCAAACTTCTTTCATGTTTCGCCATTCGGAACAGTTAATCGCAAACTTACCGTCAATAAAAAATGGCCTTTGCTTCCACGTTTTACAGAAGAAGGAAATTTATACATCGGTCTAAGTGGCGTAAAAGCTCCACAAACATTATCGTTGCTTTTGAAAGTGGCAGATGGAACAGCAAATCCCGATTATTTGCCACAGCCAATTTCGTGGAGTTATTTGGTTGGCGATGAATGGGTAGAATTTGAGGACCTGAAAATTTTGTCCAATTCTACAAATGGCTTTTTAGATTCTGGAATTGTAACATTTGATTTGCCACGAGCATTCAAAAACGACAATACATCCATGCCAGAAGGCTTGTTTTGGTTACGTGCATCAATCGCCAGTTTCAACGATTCTGTTTGCGAAATGATTGCCGTGCATGCGCAAGCAGTAACAGCAACATTTGACAACCGCGAAAACGACACCGATCATCTGCGTACAGCCTTGCCTGCATCGACGATCAAAGATTTGGTCATTAGCAATTCTGGGATTCAGAAAATAGAACAACCCTATGCTTCATTTGGTGGAAAAACGAGTGAAACAAAAGAAGCGTTCTACACACGCGTGAGCGAACGTTTGCGCCATAAGAACCGCGCCATTACGATTTGGGATTACGAACATATCGTACTCGAAGAATTTCCACAAGTGTTTAAAATCAAATGTCTAAACCATACACGCATGCAGCCGCTTGATTATTCCGAGCGCGCCCCCGGTCATGTTAGTCTAGTCATTATTCCAGATATACGGAACAAAAATGCGGTTGATCCATTGCGTCCTAAAACCAGTTTATTGCTTTTAGAACAAATCAGCCAACACATCAAAAAAATAAATCTACCCTGTGCCGAGTTGCATGTTCGCAACCCATACTTCGAAGAAGTACAAGCCGATTTTGAAGTCAAATTTTTGCCCGGATTTGATAATGGCTTTTACGCCAAACAACTCGACGAAGATTTGCGAAAATTCCTTTCGCCTTGGGCTTACGACGGAACTGATTTGTTTTTTGGTGGACGTTTACATAAAACGGTTATCCTCGATTATGTTGAAGATTTACCTTATGTAGATTATGTAACCTGTTTCCGAATCAATCAATACGTGCCCGTCGAAGCATTGCGAGCGGCTGATGCTGATCGCATCAGTTTCCCTGTCCTAGGTTTTGAAAAACTCAGTGATCTCGATGAAGCAGTAGCAACAACATCGGCATCTATTCTAACTTCCTATGCCAAACACATCATTCGTGTTCAGGAAGAAGAAATTTGCGAATGCCCAGATAATGATGTTGTTCAACCATATCTGCCACCAAGCTTCAACGATCCAGATTGCGGAGATGATCCTAACAAATCAGCTAAACCAAACGAAGGTGTTGGAATCGATGTTCTTGAAGATGATTTCATCATCGGACATCCACGCCGCACAGAAGGCATTGGTTACTGGACAATCAACAACGATTTCGACGTTCAATAAAAAAACAATCACATTTTAAATCATACTGAGCCATGTCAGAAAAAAGCAGAGAAACCCTAAAGACCTACTTCGAAACAGGTGATATTCCTAGCGAAGAACAATTTGCCGATACGATTGATTCGTTTATCAGCCGCACCGATGATGGAATTACCATCAAACAGTTTGATGAAGAAAACTTCGCGGTTGGTATCAATAGCGCAAATCCAAAAAACACCTTAACGGTTACCGCCAATAAAATAGGTAAAGCCATTGAACTTCGTCCCAGTCCCAACAATCCGGTAAAAGATACCGCTGTTTGGCATCAGATGGTAACTGCTGTAATTTCAAAGGCAGCCATTGGTCATACACCTACCAATACGTTAGCTGGATCAGCCGTAATGGGTTATCTCCTAGCGCGTGAAACAACCACGGGTCTCGTAGCCGCATTGCATGTTGATCGAGAAGGTAAAGTTGGTATTGGACGTTTAAATCCTACCGCGCAATTGCACCTTGCTGGTCTCCGTACAAATGGAACTGTTGCTGCGAAAATTGAAAATGCTTCGACAGGCAGTATTTGGGAAATAGGACATTTATCTGATCTATCAAACGATTTGCGTAATGGGTCCTTGGTCTTAAAAAACGCGAAGTCGAATGCAACAGAAGAGAAAGAAAGTCTTGTACTTACTCGTGCTGGAAAAATGGGTCTAGGTGGTGCTACAAATCCAGATACAACCTTGCAGGTTCATGCTAATCTCAGCAGCCCCGATGCAGAAGTTGCATTACGTCCCAATACAGGTACTGTTGTGGTTGGCCCGATGCTTAGTAACATCACGTTAGACCATACAAGTATTCAATCGCGCCAAGCAGAAATCGTTGCTCCATCATCAATT
Source organism: Bacteroidota bacterium (assembly GCA_013298545.1). Lineage (GTDB taxonomy): Bacteria > Bacteroidota > Bacteroidia > Palsa-965 > Palsa-965. Next base: position 3,028 of record JAAFIA010000104.1, read on the forward strand.
ATGGATGTAACCGTAAAAGATCTGAATTTACAACCGCTTGGTGGGGCAATTGTTGTTCACACTTCGGATGATACATTCGAGACAGTTGTAAAAGTTGATGAAGGTGGAAATCTTGGACTTGGTGTAGAAACACCAACTTCGCGCTTGCATATCAATGGTACGATTCAATTTGAAGAGTCTAATCCGGCTGCGCCTACGGAAGGTATGGTTCGTTGGGATGGTGATGATATTCAAGTGTATAAAGATGCTGCTTGGCGTTCGATGACATCTGGAAGCGGTGTTTGGTCCGAAATTGCTGCTGGACGAATCTACTATAAATCAGAAGCTGCGCAACCGTTGAATGTTGGTATTGGAACCAATGCCCCTTTACACGCTTTGCATATTAAAGATGATAAAACCGAAACCGTCAATGACCATACCACAGCTTTAATTGCTGCAAACGCTACCTCAACTGGCGATGGCGATCGTATTGGTTTAGAAATTAAAAATGATAATACGTGGACAAGCGTTACCGGTGCGCATGATATTGGTTTGTATGTTTCATCTGTCTCAGGTGTTGCTGCAAAACACAATACCGCTGCAGCACTCTTCAATGGAAACGTAGTGGTAGGTGGAACAATCAGTGGCAGTTTTACTGGTACAAACGGCAACAACGTATTGGTTGTAAAACAAGGTGTTTCTCCAACATCGAAAATTGGATCAACCAATACGGGTGGCATTCAAGTCTATGCTTTCCCACGTGCAGTAAGTACAACTGCTTCCGTTTCTACGTTTCAAGTCATGAATGGCGATGGAACCGTATTGAAATTGTTTCGGAATGCACCACTAACAGGCCCAGTGATGACAGCCATTCCTTCAACCATTGACACGGTAACCAAAGGGGTGATTGATAATATGCGTTTGCGCATCAATCAACTAGAAACAACCTTAAAGAATCTTGGTATTCTACCTCCTGTTGCTCCCGATCCGATTGAGTTAGAAAGAGCAGCTGACTAATTTTTTGAGTCATTCGTTTTCTTTTTTTTATGAATCCTTTTATGAACTGATACACTATGGCCGAGCCAATCACCATATCGAAACTTGATCCGCCTCTTGCGAGTATGAACTACGCGCAATTGCGTGAACTTGGGTTGACGCATATTCAAAAATTGTCGGGAAAAATATGGTCCGATAATAACGCACACGATCCCGGCATTACCATGCTTGAAGTGTTGGCGTATGCGATTACCGATCTTGGTTACCGGACAAACTATGACATCCGCGATATTCTCGCGCCTGCTGTTCCCGGAACCGATATCCACAACTTTTTTACCGCCGCACAAATTTTACCCAATTGCCCCGTTACCTTCAACGATTACAGAAAGTTGTTGATGGATGTTGTGGTCGAAGAAACAATTGGTGCAGACACCATTCGCTACGGTGTGAAAAATGCTTGGCTCACAAAAGCTAATGACAACGAGATTCCGTTTTTTGTCGATCACGGTGCAAAATCATTGAGCTTTGAAAAATTGCTTCCTGTTTCTCCACGTGTCATCCCAAATGTACTCTATGATGTCTTGTTGGAGCTAGACGAAAACGAAACCTATGGCGATCTCAATAGCAATGTCTTGTCGAAAACAATTTCGGTACAGAGCGGCATGTTTGTGGGCATGCGCATTCAGATCGATGTAGAATTTCCCCGCTGGGATACCGTTGGCGTTGATTGGAACGATGTTACTTCCATGTTTCCACATGTAAATAAGGTACTACTCAATTTTTCGCGCGTTCCAGATGCGTTTCAAGTACAATCAAATGGAATAAATAGTGCTGGCCAAGTTTGGTTAAATATCCAACGAAACGACAATGCCGCCCTAAGTCCTCCAGAAATTGGAGCAATCAATGCACTTGAATTGTTGATCAACGAAACTATTTATGATGCTGCTGGCTCTTATCAAAACGGATTAGCTGCTTTTTACCTCCGTAAAGTTGCTGCTGTTAATCGTGTTTTGGATGCTGCTCGCGCAAGCCTTCATGCAAATAGAAATCTATGCGAAGATTTTTTCCGATTCAAAGCCTTGAAGGTCGAAGAAATTGCTATTTGCGCCGAAGTAGATCTCAATACCAATGCCGATGTTGAAACCGTATTGGCCGATATTCAGCATCAAATCGATCTTTTTTTATCGCCAACTATTTATTTCCGTTCCTTGAGCGAAATGGTAGAACGTGGTTATACAACCGATCAGATTTTTGAAGGGCCATTGCTCAAACACGGCTTTGTGGATGAGGTTGATCTTGAAAAATCGCAAACACGCAAAACACTTCATGTTTCGGATTTAATCAGCATCATCATGGATATTCCAGGTGTTGAAGCTGTTCGGAGCATTCAGGTTGCCAATATCCCACTCGATAACGACGATGCAATCCCAACAAAAGAAGTGCGTTGGTGCTTGAACTTATCGTTCGATAAAGGATATATCCCAAGGCTCGGAATCAATCGTTCGCGTTTTACATTTTTCAAAGAACAATTACCTTTTATTGCCGACGCTTTAGAAACACAAGAAAAACTCGATGCGCTGGAAGCACTCGATCGTCCGCAAAAATTATTTGGAACACCACTCGATTACGCAATTCCTGAAGGCGAATACAAAAATCTTGGTGAGTATTATAGTTTGCAAAACGATTTTCCATTGCTCTATGGCATAGGCGATGCTGGTTTGCCATCAACTGCTTCGCTCGAACGCAAAAATCAAGCACGCCAACTCAAAGCATTTTTACTGTTCTTCGAACAAATTTTGGCCAACTATTTGGCGCAACTCGAACATGTCAAGGATTTATTTTCGCTCGATGGAAGTCGCCAAGTAAACGGACAGTTTACGATTGACAAAACCTACTTCTCGCAAGCATTGATTCATCTTGTTCCTAATGCTACTGAGTTGTACCAGAGTGCTGGTAGTCCTGTACTTGATGCTTTTCATGCATCCAATCTTCAAAATATCACCGAAGATCAAGCTGGATTTGAAGCTCGCCGAAATAGAATCCTCGATCATTTGGCGGCGCGTTTTGGCGAATCGTTTACAGATTATGCCTTGCTCATTTACAACATCGACGGTAAAAAAGCACCCGATGAACTCATCGAAGATAAACTCGCTTTACTGAACAACTATCCGCTTATCAGTTCTGCGCGCGGTAAAGGGTTCAATTACCTTGACCCAGCAAAGCTTTGGCATATCGATAATATCTCTGGCGTTGAACGCCGCGTACGTGCGTTGACGGGTATTGATCCAATTCAAATAGCCACACTCACGTTCTCACCGCGATTGGCGATCGAACCTTCCGGCTTACAGTTTAGTATCAATGTCTATAATGTACCGTTTGCAACAATTCCGCCTTTTGTTTCGCTTGATTTGGTGTTGAATTCAACAAGCTTGTACAATACAACTGACGAAGCAAAACTTGCACTTGAGCTACTGATTGTGAATGGTGTTCAACCTCGCCAGTATGTCATGGCCCAAAATATTGCAAGTGTTTGGACTCCAATTGATCCGTTTCTCACGTATCCGGTTTCGGCACTTGTACTTCCCGCAATCGTTGCCGATGGTCGTGTGATTGCAATCAGTACAGGTACGCCTACTGCTTATGCTTCGCGTTCAAATGCCGAAGCTGCTTTGACCGCTTTCAGAACAATAGCAATACCGCTTTTTGAACATGATTATCAGTCAATCATTGCATCCAATCGCGCCAACCTCGCCTGTGATTTCTCGCATGTAATGACAGATGATGAACTTGTTTCTGATGCTCAGCTCGGGCCATGTCCATCAAACCAAACACAATGGTATTACAAGGTTGATATATTATCGCCAGATGGTAGTGTTGACATTTGCACGTATGAGCGTATGTTGGCCGATCCAGGTGAAACAATGAATGATCATTTTGTGCGGGCGAATGTTTCGAAACGTATGGAAACACTCGGTTGGGCAACACGTCCAGAGAATTATGATTTGATCTTGAACCCCGTGATCGATTCGCCTATTGCTTCCGTTGTTTCATCCATTCCTTCGATTGTATTGAAAGATCGTTGTGGCGATATTCGAGGCAAGTTTACTACGGTTTTAGTTAGCGAATTTTTAGATACCTATTTAAATACAGTTGCAACAGTTAAAGTAGTTGATTCAACTTACAATACTGGAACCAAAACACGAGTACAAGCACTCTACGACGTTGCAGATCCTAAAAATATTTTGATCAATATCGTCGAAGCTGTTGATACACAACTGGTCGATGGGAAAGTATTGTTTACTATACCTGCTACCATGTCAGCGGTTGATATGATGAACAATTCGATTGATGTGAATGAAGACTTTATTGATTATGCCGACGAAGACTTTGTTATCAGTATTGATACTGGTGGTTTTGCTCCACTCAATTTTACAGTAGTATCTGTGAAATCCTTGGGTGGTGGTATGTCCCGCGTATTCGTTGAAGAACCGCTTCCTGTTGGCACATACATTGGCAATACGGCAACTTTGTTCATGGAACTTCCAATTATCGAATACCGCATCAATACGTTGAGTTTGACACAAGGATTTTTGGTCAAGTTCACACCATTTGAACGTTTCGTTGCACGTACAACAGGATGGTTTTTCGATACTTATTTCAACCGCGAAGGATTCCATGTTGTTGAACACATCTTGCTTCGTCCGAAAAGTACAGTTACCGAATTGTATCCAATCAGTCAGTTTGCACTCAACCCAACAACACCTGGCGGAAGTAATGGTGAACTTGTTTTCTCTCGCAACATAACTATTCTTGAAGTCAATAACCTCAATAAGACATTTAAAATTCAAGGCGTATTTACAGATGAACTAATTCAACGAACCGATATTCGTGTTGTTGGAACATTTGGTAACGATGGATTTTATACTGTTCGTTCGGCTACTGATGACGGAATCAATACAACGATTACAGTCTATGAACAGTTTTACGCTGCAGATGATACACCCGGAACAATTCAATACTGGAAACGCTACGCGATTTCAAATCTGAACGCTGGTACAAATTCGGTTACGATTGTTGACGCAATTCATCCTGCATCTGGTTTCGCTGCCATTACAAATGAAGTCATTATTGAAGGAGCTGATCCCAAAACCAATAATGGACGTTACGCACTTGTTGCCGATCCGACAGTATCTGGAAGTCAATATACGTTTGCATTAGGTTTTAAACGAGTTCCCTTGCGCGAAGAGTTTTTACCAATAGATCTCGAAGCCGATTGCAAATCGTGTGTGATAACAGATCCCTATTCCTTCGTTGCAACAGTTGTTTTACCAGCATGGGCAGGACGTTTCAGCAATCAGAATTTCCGTCGCTTTTTCGAGCGTACAGTTCGTCTTGAAATGCCAGCCCATATTTTGGTCAACATCTGCTGGGTAACTTGCGAATCGATGCTTGACTTTGAAAGAAAGTGGCGTAGATGGCTAGTCGAAAATACGCAAGGCGCAAATCGTCCGGCATACACACAAGCACATCGCGAACTACTCGAATCAATTGATCGACTTCGTTCTGTTTACGCTTCGGGTACTTTACACGATTGCGATACAGACGATGAAATGCAACATTCTATCATACTCAATAACTCCGTTTTAGGCACTCTTTAAACATCAGCAAATCATGAGCTACTCCAATTATTATCCCGTCTTTGAAAACAACCAGGTACTCACCAGTTCACAACTGAATGATCTGGTTACCTACCTCGACGAACAGAACCGCGCTACGCGTACCAAGTTGATTGGTATTGGTGTGCTTTGCGGACTAGAGCCATCGGTTAATGTTACTTACACCAATAGCAGTTCTGCTTCGTTCACGCTAATTGATCTAGACGCAAGTACCGCTGCATCACTCAATCCGGCGAGTATTGCCAGTATTTCCGATCTAACCATTACACTCACAGAAGGAAAAGGTGTAACCTCCGAAGGCTACATCATCAGTTTGGGTGAAATGGAATTCACGCAATACCGCGAATACTTTTTACCGCCCGGTGTTACCTACGATCCTTTCATGAAAGGAGATGGTAGTCAGGTGCAGTTGTGGGAACTTCTGCCCGAATCTTATACACCACAAATTGGTGAACCGGCCTTATTTCAACTCGATCAGGCTCCTGTCGATTTTATTGTTACCGCAACCGGAAACGACATCAAAGTAATGTTGTTGTATTTGGAGTGCATCGATGTTGATTTGAAATCGTGTCTTGGAAAAAGCTGCGACGATTTGGGAATCAAACGCACCTTTACTTTGCGCAAATTGTTGGTGAGCCTCGAAGACTTGCAAACCATCAAAGCCAATACCTATAATTTCGACACTAATTTTTCTGGGAAATTTGACCTTCCCGATTTACGTGCCAAACGTGTGCTCTTTGATCCAACCGAAGTTGGTTCTCGCGATTACTATGCGTTTTCTGAAAAATATACCAACGCAATCGTTGAGCTTTATCCCGGAACATCGAACTCGCGCAATGTTTTGAATGTATTGAACGATACGTATATCATCTTCGAATCGATTCTTGCGCCTGTTTATGGATCTAATAATCCATTCAGTGCTTCGCTACTATCTCCGATTCAAGCAGCATGGACCAGCATCATCAATAAATCGAGTATCGACGGACCATCTTATCTTGGTGTTCAGTATTTCTACGATTTCATCAAAGATCTGTTGTTGGCGTATGACGAATTCCGCACCGCTTCGTTTGAATTAATGTCGCAATGTTGCCCGCCTATAGGATTATTTCCAAAACATTTATTGCTAGGCGAAGCCATTCGAGACAATTCACTGCGTCAATCGGCAAACCGCAATGATTTTATCTCGGCACCTGTAACCATGGATCAGCGGTTGATTGAAGAACGGTTAATCATGTTGCACGAACGCATTGTGATGATGATTCGTAATTTCCAAGCTGCTCGTGTTCACAACCCATCGATTGTCAACCCACTTCAGATTCGGATTACGCCTAGTTGCGAGAAAAAAGAACCACTTTCAAGTCGCGCTATTCCATACTATTACGACATCAACACAGACGATACAAGTTTGAAAGTTGACCTCGAAGGCGTTTGGAGTTTTGAAAACTTACGTCGTGCCAAACAAGTAGGAGGCGAAACACCCGTATTGGCATACGAAAACCAAATAACTGATCAGAGCAATCCGATCGATCCCGTTTCAACACCATTGTTGTATGATATTGATGCGCAAAATTTTTATCGCATCGAAGGTCATTTGCGTTTGCCCGTAGGTTCGGTAAAGAATTCTATTGAATCCCTACGCGACCGTTTCGATCTTCCGTTTGAAGTAGTAACCCTTCGTTTGAATGGACTTGCTACCGAAACAGAAATGGAAAGCTTGTGCAAATTCCCTGATTTGAGTTCGCAATACGTTGCTTACCGCAATACCGAAGACGCTTATCTCAAACGTGTTCATGAGCGTGCACAATCGTTGCTCAACGAGGTTAATGGAACAACAACCAATGATTTTATTGAGTATTTATTTGCAGAGGTTGGCCGTCCAACCAAATCATCTTCCTCTGTACTTTTCCAACCACGTGGTTTGAGCAAAGGAGGAGTCGTATTTACAACACAAGTAGGAACATCTGTTGCAGCACCAGCAGCAGCCTCATCATCGAGTGCTGAGTCAAGCAGTGTACTCAATCCGCAAGCACGTTCTGCTTCGGTAAACAGTTCAACATCAGCCATCGGTTCGTCAAACAATGCTGTTGGCGTTGGTATCAGTGTTGTTCCTGTTTCTGCATTAACAGAAGTTCAGTTGCAATTACCTTTACAAGCACCCTATTCCATTGCAAGAATCAAAGCCGAGATGGCAGCAAATTTAAACTTGCTCAAGACATCGCTTGAAGGAGCAATTGCAAAACTCCCGCAGAATATTAGTGATTTTGAATATGGAACAATTTCTTCAGGAGTCAACCTGAGTTTCATTCAGCAATACGTCAATGCGCAAGGAGCAGCCGCACAAACCAAAGCTTGGTTCAATCGTTTCTTAGACGAAGTCGTACATGGTTTAGGCATGCGTTTCAATCAGGAATTTTATTTTCAATTGAGCATGTGGGCAAATGATCGCCTGAATGTATTGAATGATTTTGTGTTGAATACATCGTTCAAAATGTTGGAAGCAGTTGCATTTGAGCATAAGTACCGCATCAATTATTTAATTGCGAATGATCCGCGTTTGTTTTCAAACTTCATCAAGAACAATCCAGGTTTAGATCACAAAGCAGGCGTAGCACCAGGCGGAACATTTATTTTGTTGCACAATGGTACACCACTCAGCTCTGCCCTTACACCACGTTCTGCTGTTGCCAATGCCGCCATTAATTTGCAAGACATTCACAACCTGCAAGTGCGTCGTGCCTCTATCGAATCGTCATCAAACCGAACAGCACAAGAAATCAATGAACTTGCAGTGATTAATGATACACTCTGCAAAGCGTTTGAAGCACAAGTAGAGCAAAGCAAAAATGACGTGCTTACACCAATTGATTTTGGTGCAGAACTTGTTTCGACTGGCTTGTTAAACCGGATTGATTTGCCAGGCGATGCTGTTATTGCAGATTTCTGCTTGCCATATCTCTCAGTGTGCGATTGTATGTGTACCGACATTCCAACGCCAACGCAAGCGCAGCTCAATATGCCAGCCATTGCTTTGACGGCTTATGTCGAATACAATCCGGGCGATTATGCGTTTGCAGAAGATACAATCAACTCAACGTATGGCGCGCCAGCGGTAGAAGTAATTATTCGTGTCAATAGTTTTGCCACCTACAACACACAAGGCAATATCCGTTTGTTTTATGTCAAGGATGGCTTATCGCAAAGTTCGGCCAACTTTACAACGGCTAAAGGCGGTAGCGTAGTTCGTGTTCGTCCGGCAAGTACAGAAGATGATTACTTCAGATACAAACCAGCGGCCAATTACATTGGAGTAGATACGTTTGAGTATTATTTTGAAATCTGGAATGATCAAAATATTTTGTTGGCCCGTTCAAACAAAGCGAAGGTTGTTGTGGTTGTAGGTCGTGCACCAGCCGTTGTTCAACCGCAAGTTGGTGGTGTAACAACTTTTG
>JAAFIA010000105.1 GCA_013298545.1 Bacteroidota bacterium
TTTTTTTCAGCAAAAACACATTGCAAATTTGTCCTGCTTCGGGCGCATCGCCAATATTATAAATGCGGTTATTGAGTGTGGTATCTAGTTTTACTTCGTAATGCAGTTTCAAACGCGATACCAAAATTTCACCGCTCGACGAATCCGATACTTCGCCATTGACCACATAATGATTGACCTGTGTAAGCATAAACGCATTCTTGCTGTAACGAATCAACACAAGCGCATTTAAAGAAACATTTTCATCGGCGCGGGTTGGTTTATTGGGATAGGGTGAAATATCGTTTACATCCTTCCACCAAAAATTATAGCGTGGCGCGTTGATCGAATAATTATCATCGTCCATATCGGCATAGAGTTTACGCACATCGTACCACGCCATGCCCACACCAAAATTGTTATGAATCGGATCGCCATATTCTAAATCGTCGTTTACGTTCGGAACAATCACCGGATGGTTGATGTTGTTCCAATATGGAGTAGCAGCATTTCTAGCCGATTGTTGTAGTGTAAAATTATATGCGAAATTATGATCTGAATTGGCCGCCCCAATTTGAATGTTGAAACCGTTGTATTGCGAAGGCAAATTGGGCATCACAAACACATTGCTCGTAACGAGGTATTGCGGATTTTGCGAATTGACCTGTGTAAGTGAGTTCCACTTGATCGCTTGGTTAAACGTAGAGAAAACCGTTTCGCGGTGGTAGGTTTGCCACGTGGCTGCATCGGGTGTTTGGGTATTGTTGTTGTACAAATTAAACCCTTGCGATCCCGCGCCTGTGGCTTTACTGCCGCTCACAATATTAATATCGAAATTGCAAAATCCATCCGATCCCACTTGCGATACATTGCTGTTGCGAATGATGGTGCGCACTTCGTACAAATCGCCCGCAGGTAAATTTTGCCCAATGCGTCCCGATTCTAAAAAACCATGATTGAAGGCAATGCCATTGCTCGACCCTGCCGTTTCCCGAAACAAAACGCTCTGTGCGTTATTGTCATTAAATAATCCGATATAGGGATTGTTGCGGTCGATAAAATCGGCTTGCATACCACCGCCATTGATGTTCATGGCAATCGAAGATTTGATGTGTCCGTAACGCCACCATGTTCCAAAATTGGAATTGCCCGATGGAATGCTCGGCAGTCCAAGTAAGGCCAATTCATTGGCTTCTACACCTTGGCTATACACCACCGCATAATTGTAAAGCGAATCTTTACGTGCAACACCTGCTTGATCGTGCCAAAGCATGTTTTGTGTTCCGGCTAGGTGTTGTGTTTGATACACGAGTTCGATGCGTTCAAATACACCACTCCAATCACGCGCGGTTACATCCATGAGTAGAATATCGCGGCTTACGGTGAAGGATGAATAGGTGTTGGCATCAATAAAAACAAACGAACTGCTATCGGCAAACGGTTGTGCGAAAAATCCATGACAGCCAATACATTCCCCCGCAGCAAGGGCAACCGTATCGGCAATGCGCGAACGTAAGGCTTGTTCTAAACGAGGCTGCGAAAATTCTTTGTAGTAATCAAATTGTCCAAATTGCTCGTACCGAAATAAAATTTGCTGACCCGAACTGGCATTGGGATTATAGATACTCGTGCAGTACCACGCCAAAATTTCTTCTTGTGGAACAACTAAATTGTACAACACATCAGGATCATCGGTCAGTTCGAGTGTGGTATCATTGGGGGCATAACCTACACGTTGATTGGAGGCATTGCGCACACCGAGTTGGGTTACGCCAAACGAATACACATCGCCATTGGCGGTAATCACGCGCCAGTTGTTTTGGGTAAAACGTGCTTCAATGTAGGTGTCAAATTTATTGGGAACAAAAACGGCTTCGTTGTTTTTGAGATCGTAATACTTAAAAATAAAATTTTCATTCACCACATTCGGAATGCTGATGTGTGGCATGAAATAATAGAGTTGTCCTTCTTCTTTGGCTTCGTTCAACGTAAATTCCACGCGGTTATTATCTGTTCCGCTAGTGAGCGCACTCGCGAGTTGTTGATCGGTGTATTTGTTCCATCCTTCGGTGCTGACGGTAATCAGGGGAACAGCAACATTCCATCCTTCACCGTACGGAATACCAGAGGCCACAGGAACATTATCGCCGCCCGTGAAACTAGAAGTGTAATTGAGGTTTAAACTAAATGATAAACCGCTTGGTGTAGCTACGCTTCCAAGTGAGTAGCCGCTACTGAGTGCGCCTGAAAATAGGCTTACGTCGCTCGTAAATCCGCCTTTACTGAGTTCGGCGGCTTTGACTTGTTGGGGCGCGGATTGGCCGTTTGCACGGCCTCCGACGACTTGGGCGTTTGATGAAATTTGGATGAAGAGAAAAATAAATGAAAAAATTAGTGAATTGAGAATTGGTGAGTTGGTGAATGACCTACGCAATTTTCCTGCGCTTTGTTTTTGAGTGAAAACTAGGTTGCGCAACCAGTTGTACAATTCACCTGCGGTGGGCTTACGGTTGGGGTTTAGAAATGGAAGTTGTTCTTTACTTTCTTTGCTTGTCCAAAGAAAGTAACAAAGAAAAGACCCCACGGAAACCAAATTGCAATGAAAAAAGACCTGACGATTGCTTCCGGTTAGTCTTTTTTCAAATGCAACTTCGCTCCTTCCGTGGACAGCCTCGCGCAGATTTTCTTGACGTGCTGCGGTAGGCTTACGACTGGTTTTTGGAGATTGATTTCTCCATTGATACACATTTTTAAGTTGTGTAATTATTGGTCGTATAAATTGTTTAATGGCGGAGTAAAGCATGATCTTATGATTTAAAAATTTTCCTTATACTTTATATGTCTTGATTTTTTTAGACGTGAAACGGAACGAGTTTGTGAATTGCTGAATTAGTGAATTACCAATTTTCTAAATCGCCAATTCTCTAATTCAGCAATTTGCCAATTAGCAAAGGCGTGCGCGTTAGCCATGTTAATTCCCGCTTTGATTTCCCCCTTGCGGATAGCTTGCGTTTGATTGCATGTTTACGAGTTGCGCGGGGCCACTAAACAAATCCATTTCTAGTCGATACATTCCGGCGGCATATACTTCGGTGGTATGTAAAAGGATATTGTTTTTGTAGTAAAAAATACCCGATGCTTTCATTTCGATGCGCAGCACATCGCCGTTTTGGATGTTGCCTAAGTAGCGTTTTTTGTAAAATCCATCTTGGTCGATTTCAATTACCGATAGCGAATCGTGATTGACCAACAGTCTGTAATTTTCTGCCTGTGGAGCGTTTTCGTTGGGTATGGTGGCTAGGCCAATCAAGGTTTTTCGAGAGGCGTTCGCAACTGTACAAGTGATCCAGTAATCGGGAAGAGGTGCTGTTGTTCGGGCATCGAAAATGGTGTTGGAGCGGCGGTGTCCATCGCACCAGTCGTTGCCCGTGCCTCTGCTCAAGGTTGTTCCGGTGTTGCTTTCACTTACACTCGATCCGGCTGCACTAGCCAACCAGGTTACGCGGTTGCCCACATAAAAACTGACTTGTTTGGTTTGTGTTTCGGCATCGGTGATGGTTACGGTGTAGATGCCTGCGGCTAAATTCGTGCGATTTTTTTCACTACTGTTATCTTCCCACACATACTGATACGGTGCTTTTCCTCCGCTTACGGTTAAGGAAATACTCCCTGCGTTTAGTTGTTGTTCTGTTGGATTAACAATGGTTGCTGCAACGGCAAGTTGTATGAATACACGAACCGTTTGCGTTACCGTTGTTCCTGCTGCATCGTTTACTTCTACGGCGTATGTTGTATTGCTCGTTGGACATGCTTGAAAGGTATCGGCAAGGGTTAATGGACCATTATTCCAACGGTACTGGTATGGCGGAAAACCGCTTTCTGCTTGCGCTGTAAGTTGGCTGCATGTTTGTGCCGGAACAAGTAGGGGATCGGCCAAGAGTGTTAACGTTGGTGCGGTTATGGCACAACCTGAAGCGGTGCGTGTGCAATATGAGATATTCGATTCTTCTTCGTCTTGTCCAACACTACCATTTTGATAATCGAAACGTCCGCCATTGCTGCTACTCGAATCACAAAAATCCAATTCGCCACTTACCCCAAAAACACTTTTATTATCAGAAATACCCGCAACTCGAAAAACGCCCGTGCCGGATTCACTTCCATACACCAAACTTTTATTGTAAAAATTATGATTGATTTGAATGGTGCATGAATTATAAATTGGCCCTGTGCTATTAAAATTATAACATGCGAGTTTTCCTTCGTTGTAAAGTGTGCCGGATTTGTCGATGCTTCCTTCAAAAACCATCCATCCCCAGTTGTTCACAATACCTTTCAAAACAGTTGTGTTGGTCGATCCTGAAAACGTAATTTTTCCCGCAGCACAATTGTTCAACACGCCATTTGACAGGGTCAATGCGTTGGTAATGGTAGCTGTTGCGGTATTGGTCAACGTGCCATCCAGAAAAGTCAGGCTTGCAGGTGAAAAAACACCGGCATTGCATACTGTTCCACCATTTAAAATGAGTGTGCCCGTATAAGTTCCACTCGGTTCGATATACAGGCTTTGACCCGTTGTAAGGGTATAGCTTGTGGCACTTGTATTGCTGATGGTATAGGTATTACCGCTGCTTTCGCAGGGAATACATTGTGCGTTTGCATCTATGCCGAATAAGCCGATGCCAAAAAATAAAAGAAGGACGCGTGGCAAGATCCATTGCCGTGTAGCGTGTTTAGCGTTTGCGTTCATACTTGAAAAAATTAATTGGGGTGGCTTTGATTGACTGATCCTGTTCCTGAGAACGTAGTACTGCTATACAAATGGCGACAATTGATAACACCTGTGTGCAAAACAATTCCAGAACCGATGCTGATATTTCCTGTTGTTGTCAATACACCTGCGTTGTTGAGTTGTGCGGTAGTGCTTGCAAAACTCAAATTCCCAAGGAGGGTTATCACACCATTCGTTTCATTGGTGATGGTTGCACCTGATATAATTGTCAGATTTTTTTTAATCGTAATGAGTCCACTATTTATCAATGTGCCTTGTGTAAACAAAAAAGTATCGGGCATCAGTTCTCCAGCATTGCAAACCGTACCGCCGTTGATGGTGAGCGTTCCGGTAAGCACAGCACCGGAGGCAATACAAAGGGTTTGTCCGGTACTTACGGTATGATTGGTGCTGTCTATTCCGGTAATGGTGATGGAACAGGTTGTGCAAATGGTTTGCGCGTTTGTGCTGTATGCTAGGAGCAACAGCCATGCCGTCAAGAAAATTCGGTATGTTTTCATGTGTAGGAATTTAGGGTTAATGATGTCTAGTTAACTTTATATGGGTGGAGTTATTGTTCGATTAGTTAATTTTATTTACAAACAAAGCACGTTTATTGCTTGAAAATTTCAAAACAACATTTTTGCTTATTTATACACGTCTAATAGGTGGTTTTTCATTTTATCTCGCGAATTATCAGGTATTTTCCTTGTTAGCGGTTTCATTTCTAAGACACTTTTTGTTAAGCGATTCTTTTTTTACTGGTTGAACTTGAAGGATAAGTGGCGGGATTATGAGTTGGCGAATTACTTAATTGATGAATTGGTGAATGAGCGAATTGGTGAGTTAGTGAATTACTGAATTTAAGAGTTACTGAATTACCAATTTACTAACTCGCTAACTCACCACTTGCGCGTGGCTATGTGCGGTCTCAAGTCTCGTGTCTCAAGTCTCTCGTCTGCGCTGACCCTGTGTGCGAGCCATTTCGATCAAGTGTTCCCATTTCTTTTGTTCTGCTGTTTTAAAGTAGTTGTTGTTTTTTTGAAGGATTTCCCAAAGCCCTGTTTGTTTAAAAAGTAGTTTGATTTCTGATTTTGTTTTAGGATCAAGTCCATCAAAAAAATTGACATCTTTTTGAAGTGCGATTTCCAATAGACTAAAGCCAAAACGCGATAAATGGGTGCGCGTTTTTTCGCTTATCCCGCGCAGCGTTGCAATGGCGCGTGTGCGTTGCAACAGTTGCGATTCGATAGCATAGCGGTTTACTTGCATGGTGTTTTTTTGATCCCGAAACATCGAGATGGCGTTTGGAACTTGGAACTGATGATTTGTGATTTGTTTTGAAACTTATTATTTGGAACTTGGAACTGATGATTTGTGATTTGTTTTGGAACTTGGAATTTGTGATTTGGTATTTGGAACTTGTTATTTGGAACTTGGAACTTGTGATTTGTCATATTAAAAGAACATCCCCAATTTGTACTTCTTGTATAACCCCTACACATGGTGGTACAAATTCAGCCGTTAAACCCCTATACGGCCTGCGCGGTGGCGGGGATGTTCAGGCATACGGGTAGTTAGTCATCGAATGTGCGGTAGTGTTGTTTTTGTTTTTGGGCACAGTTTTGGAACGCAGCTAAAATGATTTTGCAATGTTCAACTTGCTCTTGTTTTAATTTTTGAGTGAGCATTAGGCGTTTATGTGTAGCAGATGATCTTTATACTCAAACTCCAACCCGCGCAAAGAGTTCAGTAAGCCATACGAATCCAGCAGTTGAAGAAACTCATTCATTTTTACATGTCCCACACCGCGTGTTAGTCGAATCGAATTGTAATCGTGTTTGTTCAAAATTTCTTCTAGCGTTTCGCCCAATGAACATAGGCGATTGCGCAAGCCAACCGAAACAGGAAGACCTTTGACTGGAAATAGCAAGTAGTTATTTTCAAAATCAGATTTTCTAATCTGTTTCCATTTTTCAAATACGGATAAACTCGACTCAAGGCGAATGAGGCTATGTTGAACACGTTGTTTTGCGGTACTCTCAGATCGTCGAAGACTGCATGCGACTTCTTTGATGCTCCCTGTGCGTAAAAACAATTCGGTTGCAACAATCTCGCGGTATTGCAAAAAGCAATAATCCGAAAGTTTCCAATCTTCCCAATCTTTTCGGTATGGTTGAAAAGCGATGCACATGCGTGTATGAAGTTCCACTGTTTTCATAAAAAAGTATTTTATGAAGGAGCATGGTACTCTTGTGTGCATACACTACGCAGGAGGTAAACAAACAATTTCCCATGCTTTTCAAATAAGTTGGGTGTACCCAATGCCCTGCGTAAGCATCATGTACGTTTCAAAAACTAATTAGGCAAATATAGAAATGGGTTTAATAGAAAATAACCATGTTGAAAACAATGAGGTTAAAATGCAGAATCCTATAAATTTAAAATTCAAAAACCGAAAATTCAAAAGCACAAGACAAATCCCTTATTTACTTATTCTTTTGTGGTTTGATGGCCTTTTTAGTCATTACAGGCGTTGTTTCTATCCGCAAAATGGTCATGCGGGCTGGGCGTTTACTGACTTTACAAGCCAGCCATTGCTCAAAGGGAAACAATTCGTGGCCCATAATTTTCCATGTGTATTCATCTTTATGGCTTGCCAACAGGTCGAGGTCTTTGCTTCTATTTTTGACAAGTGCCGAAAAGTTGCCACAGCTTTTGAGCAAGTCGCGGAGGAGTGATGCAATCACTAAATCGCGTTTGCTTACATGTTTCTGATCTTTGATGCGATTCAATTCTTTGAGCAATGCTTTATGATCGAAGTGCATGCGTTCAAAATTTTGTGTCAAGCAACACAGCAACATACCCAAAAGGCGTATCCCTATATTCCAACCGGTTTTGTCTTTTGTGATTTTAAAAATTTTGGCCAATTGTTCTTGCGCTTCGGCATAGCGGTCGAGTGCAAATAAGGCATAAACGCGCAAGTACCGCCGTTCGCCAGCTTTAAATTCGCTTACCGGATACAATGGATTATCAATAAGTTCATCCATTATACGCAGGGCTATTTCAAACCTGTTGGCATAAAAGTTTGCATAAAATTCGAGCATCAAGGTCTCCGAATAATTCCATGATCCTACTTTGAGGTAATTTTTAGCCTGTTGGCAATGCAAAAGTGTTTCGTCAAACTTGCGCGAGAATAATTTCGCTTGCGCGAGGTACATATAACTAATGGGGATGCGCGGAATACTGGCGAGGGCTGGTTTACTCGCAACCAAGGCAACCAATTCAGACGCTACTTTTTCTGTTTGTATATAGTCTGTTTGGTATTGAAAAAGAATGATTTGAAGGCAGTATTTGTAATACAAAACAAAAGAGGCTTGTGTTTGGTAATAAAGTTGTTCTAGTTCAAGACAAGCATCGTGCAGTTCGGCAAGTAGTTGTTCGGTTGGATTGGTGGTTGCTGAAAGTTTGGTGTTTACGCGATAATTGATACGCTCGGCATAAATTACGCCACGTCGGGCGGCTTCGTAGAAATCAATTTCGGCTTCTATGTTATTTATCTCAGCTTGTTCTGATCGAACCTGCACATGAGCGAGTTTGATATAAAGCGCTTCCAGTAATTCTGCAAAAAATTCAAATCGTTTTCCTAATGTTAGAATATCATTTACACGTTCAATGGCTAAAGACTGGTTTCCTCTATTATGCAGGTCATGTGCTTGTTTAATCATGTCTTTGACGAGAAAGAAATTTTTTCCTCGTTCTGTAAAAGCATCTGTCCTTTGGTAGTTCAATTCAGAAGTTAGGACAACAAGTATTTTTTCGCGTAAGCGAATCAAGTTCATAGCAATGGTCTTGTTTTTATAGGCCGCATATTCAGAACGAATCAATTGCTTATCAACTACCTTATACTTTAATAAAAATTCAAACGTCTGTAATAACTGTGTTTTCTTAGTAGAGATTCTTCCCAGAAGTAAATATTTCTTGATTATGGAGATTTCATCTGTATTCAGCGAACTCACCAGAACCAACATTTTCTGAAACAGACCTATTAATCCAGATGCTTTTATTTCGCGCTCTTCTTGCATTTTATCATTATTTGTAGGGAATCAAATATACTATTTGTTATTTCTTGTGCAAAATGTCTTGCACTTGTTTGTGATTTCGGTGGAGTTTAGCTTCAAATCAAAACTACCTCCAATGTCTATCATTACGGTTATCCTCAAAGCACTCGGTATTATCAATCCTGAAAATACCGGAAACGGTTAAGTGCATCCCACAAACATTGAAACTACTTGTTTCGGTGTTTGTGGTTTTCAGTTAAATCAAAACGTCATGAGCACAATTATTGAAATCCTCAAAGCATTAGGTATCATTAATCCTGATAACACAGGCGGAGGTTAGAAGAACTGCACGATGAATGCAATTATTGAACTTCTCAAAAAACTAGGCATAATTATCAACCCTGAAAATGGTGGAGAATAATTTGCTTTTCAGAAGTGGGTTTTAAATGTTCACTTCTGATTTTTTATTTTTTGAACAATTGCTATTCAATCAGTTAAACGACAATCCAAATCCATGAACACAATCAACGCAATTATAGCGACACTCGATATTGTCAATCCAATTAGTATTGGAGGCAAACTTTAGCAAAACTTCGGCAACGCCTGTTGCCGTTTCGCGTTCCAACGTTTGAGGGGTCAGACGTTGGTTCGCTTTTTTTGATAGAAATACAAAAACAGTTAGAAACATCAACCATGTAGCATTCAAACAGCATCATGAAATGGAAACTTAATCATCGTAGTCGAATGCAATGGAGGCAATTGAAATGCACATCATAACAGGTACAACCGAAGGAGGCGATTGATATGGAAGGGCATATAATTACCGGAGATAGCGATGGCCTGTGAGAAAGCCTTGAAAATACAGATAGTGCAGCGATTTTGTGCATGTAAAACTCAATAATGACGGGCTTTTTGCAACTGTACAAAAACGTACTTTTTTGTACAAAAACGTACATAATACATTTTAAGATATTGGTAATCAATAGGATATTGGTATTTTCTTTTCGCGTACAAAAACGTACAAAAACGTTCCTAAATTGCTGAAAACAAGAAAAAATGCTTTTTACATGGATTAGGCTGTTCTAGTACGTCTTAAAATGGAAAGCAAAAAATTCAACAGGTAAAATGAAAGATGGCTTGAACGGTAAATCCAGACGACCGCCAGAAAAAATAGTTAAATTACAACGAGTGAAGTAAAAGTATAGCCGCAAAACCCAATAAATATAGGCATTCTGACCCTTTTTTGAAACGCTCTTCCAACACGATTAGCAAATGAAAATCCATTACCAATAGGAAAGTTCAAAACGCTTTACAAAACGTTCCCGCATCGCAAAAATGAAGACTTCGTGCTTTTATACAGATGTCCTGAAATGACTTGACAATGAATAATTACATTTCATTTACGCCAAAAGAGTACGTTTACGGCATGATTATCAAGATTTTATCTTGCCTTTCGACAAACATTAAAACTAGGCTTCTACAAACAAACCAATTGCCAAAGTGTATTTTGTAAGTATGCAAAAAAAGAGCAAGTTAAACAGGCTAGAATCAGCCCTTTAACTTACTCTTGTTTCTTTTTTTATCGTGCAAATAAACCTGTTGCCGTTTACACGTAACGGTATGCTAAAGCAGCAACAATCAACAACTTAACCTACCCAAACGTCAATCTGAAGATGTACGTTGCAAGAGCATAAAATAACCACTTATCCCTTTGCTCTTTCCTCTACAAATTGCGAAACCTTCTCGATTCAGAATTTTGCCCGTTTCTTCTTTTGAAAATTTCCAGAGGTTTTGAATCTGCAAATTCATGTACCTGATAATTTGCGATGTTGTGAAAAAAACACCCTGATTTT
>JAAFIA010000107.1 GCA_013298545.1 Bacteroidota bacterium
ACAATACCACTTCATGATATTGGGTTGCCCCATTCGGAAATTTACGGATCAATGGATATTTCCTCCTCCCCGTAACTTATCGCAGGTAATCACGTCCTTCATCGCCTTCGAGAGCCAAGGCATCCTCCATGCGCCCTTGCTTACTTTCTTTAATATTAACTTTAATCTTCTGTTGTATTTTCTTACCAATATGTCAAAGAACTGTATCTTCACGATTGAAGATGAGCGAATAATACCGGATTCGAACCGATTGACTTTCAAAAGTTGGGAAAGTTGACCCCTTTGGTCATTAATCTGTATACAGTATTTAAAAAGAACTAAATGTGGAGAATATCGGAGTCGAACCGATGACCCCCTGCGTGCAAGGCAGGTGCTCTGGCCAGCTGAGCTAATTCCCCAAAACGAACGTGTAGTAGTCCCGAACGGATTTGAACCGTTGACCTCTACATTATCAGTGTAGCGCTCTAACCAACTGAGCTACGGGACTGTTAAATATCCGCCGCTCAAGTGATTGAGTAATAATCGAACACTGAGCTCGTTGTGGGTTTCTCACAATGAGAAAAGAAATGGGAAAGGCCGGTAAAAGTCAACTGTCGCCCGAATAAATTCGGTTGTCAACAGACTTCTCTAGAAAGGAGGTATTCCAGCCGCACCTTCCGGTACGGCTACCTTGTTACGACTTAGCCCCAGTCATCGGTTTTACCCTAGGCGACGCCTTGCGGCAATCGACTTTAGGTACCCCCAACTCCCATGGCTTGACGGGCGGTGTGTACAAGGCCCGGGAACGTATTCACCGGATCATTGCTGATATCCGATTACTAGCGATTCCAGCTTCATGAAGTCGAGTTGCAGACTTCAATCCGAACTGAGATAGAGTTTGGAGATTAGCATCATATCGCTATGTAGCTGCCCATTGTCTCTACCATTGTAGCACGTGTGTAGCCCAGGACGTAAGGGCCGTGATGACTTGACGTCATCCCCACCTTCCTCACCGCTTGCGCGGGCAGTTCCATTAGAGTTCCCAGCATTACCTGATGGCAACTAATGGTAGGGGTTGCGCTCGTTGCGGGACTTAACCCAACACCTCACGGCACGAGCTGACGACAGCCATGCAGCACCTAGTTTCGAGCCCCGAAGGGAAATCGGCTTTCACCGAAAGTCTCTAACTTTCAAGCCCTGGTAAGGTTCCTCGCGTATCATCGAATTAAACCACATGCTCCACCGCTTGTGCGGGCCCCCGTCAATTCCTTTGAGTTTCAATCTTGCGATCGTACTCCCCAGGTGGATTACTTAACGCTTTCGCTTAGTCGCTGACAGTGTATCGCCAACAACGAGTAATCAACGTTTACGGCGTGGACTACCAGGGTATCTAATCCTGTTTGATCCCCACGCTTTCGTGCCTCAGCGTCAGTTACAGTTTTGTGAGCTGCCTTCGCAATCGGTGTTCTATGACATATCTAAGCATTTCACCGCTACATGTCATATTCCGCCCACATCAAATGTACTCAAGACTAACAGTATCAATGGCAGTTCCGATGTTAAGCATCGGGCTTTCACCACTGACTTATAAGTCCGCCTACGCACCCTTTAAACCCAATGAATCCGGATAACGCTCGGGTCCTTCGTCTTACCGCGGCTGCTGGCACGAAGTTAGCCGACCCTTATTCTTATGGTACATTCAGCCTTCTACACGTAGAAGGGTTTATTCCCATATAAAAGCAGTTTACAACCCATAGGGCATTCATCCTGCACGCGGCATGGCTGGATCAGTGTTGCCACCATTGTCCAATATTCCTTACTGCTGCCTCCCGTAGGAGTCTGGTCCGTGTCTCAGTACCAGTGTGGGGGTTAGTCCTCTCAGATCCCCTAGACATCGTCGCCTTGGTGAGCCGTTACCTCACCAACTAGCTAATGTCGCGCATGCTCATCTATAACCGTCGGAACTTTAATTATCGAGAGATGCCCCTCATTAATGTTATGGAGAATTAATCCGAATTTCTTCGGGCTATGCTCCAGTTATAGGTAGATTGCATACGTGTTACGCACCCGTGCGCCGGTCGCCACCAGTTATTGCTAACCGTGCTGCCCCTCGACTTGCATGTATTAGGCCTGCCGCTAGCGTTCATCCTGAGCCAGGATCAAACTCTCCATTGTAAGTTTGATTTGGCGTCCCGACAGGGGTCGGGACAATTTTTCAGAGCCTGTGATCTATTGTATTCTCTATACAATAGGACAGTTGCTTGTTTTACTTATGGCCTTTCCCAATCTTTCAAAGAACTTTCTGATATTAGAATCCGCTTCACAGCGGCAAATCAGTCTTGTTTTTAATCTACTTCCGTTTTCTCTTTCTGTCTAACGGGCTGCAAAAGTACAACCAATTTTGACATCTCCAAACTTTTTTTAAACTTTTTTTAAAAAGTTTGATGTTTATAAAAACATCTCGGAGAAATCGGGCTGCAAAGGTAAGCTGACTTATTTGAATCTTCCAAATTTATTTTCAGATTTTTTTCGTCTGTTTTGCAGTTGTAGCTTTTAAAGAACGTCCCCGCTTTCTGAACGGGGCTGCAAATGTACTAGGAGTTTCGTTACATGCAACTCCTAGCAACGATATTTCTCTAAAAAAATGCTAAATGACTGATTTGCAGCACAAATAATTTCACGCTCAACCTTTACTTTTCTATCCGGCTTCTTCACAAGGGCCTAAATCCAGTACCGTCAATCCCTCGAAATCGTTATTCTGACGTATTTCTTGCCTTTTTAAACTCCATTACATTCAGTTGTTACCTATACTATATATGTTGTTTATGGTGTACTCAACGCAACAGGAAGTATCTTTCCATTGAAATATAAATGTCCATTTACCGCAAACCATGAAATGTAGTTGGCCATCTCTTCTGCGGTCAGTGGAGCTTTGTAGCCAGGAAAGGCGTCTTCCAACATCTCTGTTTGTGCGGCACCTAATGCGAGACAATTCACTTTGATATTTTCTGCTTTCCATTCTTCTGCAAGCACCTCGCACCATCCTGCCATCGCTGCTTTACTTGAACTATATGCTGTGAGACCAGCAAATTTTGCGCTTCCTTGTACACCACCCATACTACTAATACCAATAACATGTGCGGCTGTTGCTTGTTTCAAATATGGAAACAAGGCTTGCGTTAATGCAAATGGTCCAAATACATTTACTTGATAGACGCGTTGCAACTCTTCGCTACTAATCTGCGTGAATGGTTTATTCACCAACATGCCCGCATTGTGAATCACAACATCAATCTTGCTACAACACGTTTTGAGACGATCTATAAAATCTGGAATGGTTTGTGGTGCTTCTAAATCAAAAGGCAATACATCTATTTGGTGATGTGCATCATGTTCAAGAATTTCGTTTTGTAATTTCTTGAGTTTATCGAGGTTTCGCGATACGGCAATGATGTGATGGCCTTGTGCTGCAAGTTGCCGACACAGTGCGGCGCCAATTCCGCGTGCAGCACCTGTTATTAGAATAGTCTTTTGTGTTTTCATCGTTTCAAATGTACGAAAGCATTTTGGCAAGCTACAATTTTGTAATTTCGGTTCATGAACGTGTTGTTTTCTCGCTTTGTTACTTTACTTGTTGGCTTGACGTTTTTTGTTTCCGTTTCTGCACAAGAAACAGAACCTCGCCCAACATCGGATCCGCTGCTCAGTACTGACCGTATTGTTTATGGTGGCTCTATGGGTTTACGCTTTGGCACCTTTTCGCTTTTTGAAGTATCGCCATTGATTGGTTATAAATTAACTGATCGTTTAGTCCCAGGTGTTGGTTTTCGTTACTTATACTTTCGTGAGAATTACGCGGGAAATGTTTTCAAATACAATATTGTTGGCGGGTGTGTGTTTGCACGTTTCTATTTTATCGACGCACTTTTTGCTCATGCGGAATATGAAGTATTGAATGCCGAATGGGATCCGTTTGTATATCCCAATCAACGTTTCAATGTGAGTAGCGTTCTTGTCGGTGGTGGCTACCGCCAACTATTTAACGACAAACTTTCTTCCTATATCATGATTCTATATGATACGACTCAAGAGCGTTATTCGCCTTATCCCGATCATTTGGTTTTTCGTGCGGGAATCGGAATCGGGCTTTAATTTTGTTGTATCGGATTAATCTGCTTGCATTAGAATTTGTTTTCATCGCAGGATTCATCATCTTAGCGTCCGAACAACGCAACCGGATTATTCTATTTCCATGAAAAAAATCTACTTTTTTCTGGCCCTTCTATTGGCCGGATCGCTGACAGCACAAACAAACTATGTGCGTCCATCAAATGCCTTTGCCGCTTATTTCAACGAAGCTTACACACGCTATCCTTCTATTCCGAGAGGAATGTTGGAAGCCATTGCTTTTACCAACACGCATATCACGATGCTTGACGGTAGCGAACCGGAAAGTTGCATCGGTCTTCCACGCGCATGGGGCGTAATGGGTTTGATTGAAGATGGAAAAGGTTATTTCCGAAACAACTTACAAGCAATTGCAGCAAGTTCTGAATTTTCTTCCAACCAACTAAAGACCGATCCCCGCGCTAGCATCCTCGCTTATGCCGCCGCTTTCGCCACCGCACAAATTTCAAATCAGGCAGAAGATCAAATTCCAGTATTACGTGCCTTGAGCGAATTGCCCGATGGTATTCTTAACGAAAACGATGTGCAGTATTATGCCAATCTTTCGTTTCAATACGAAGTGTTTTCGTTTCTCAACAATCCACAACATGCGAGTGCGTTTGGATTCCCCGTTTATCAAATTAACCTGCAAACACTTTTTGGTGCAACCGATTTCTCCCTCCTTCAGCAAGGAACACTTCGCATTGCCGGACAAACTGGATTACTGATTGATGAAGATGGAAACCGTTTAGAGACGAACCGCAACAACCAACGTAACGACAACGGCAACCCCAATGTTCAATCGCCCGATTACGGTCCTGCGCTCTGGAATCAGGCTGCTTCGTGCAATTACAGTTCGCGCAATTCTGTTGTTATTTCTGCTGTTACCATTCACACCGTTCAAGGAACGTATGCCGGATGTATTTCGTGGTTTCAGAATTGTGCTGCGGGTGTTTCGGCACATTATGTTGTGCGTTCAAGCGATGGACAAATCACACAAATGGTTTATGAATCGTTAAAAGCGTGGCATGTTGGAACAGAAAATCCTTACACCGTTGGGATTGAACACGAAGGATATGTCAACAATGCGAGTTGGTACACCACAGCGATGTACACAGCATCGGCAGCACTCACCAAAAACATTTGTCAAGACAACAATATTGATCCACTCCGTACGGGATGGTATCCGTGGTTAGCAACAACCTATTACAACCAATCCGGCATTCCAGGTGCTTGCACAAAAGTAAAAGGCCATCAACATTTCCCCAACCAAACACACAACGATCCGGGTGTAAATTGGGATTGGAATTATTTTTATACGTTAATCAATTCCCCCGCCCCCGCCCCAACCCTCTACACCACAGCTTCCGGCACACTCTACGATTCGGGTGGTAATAGCGGAAATTATACCGACGACGAACGCATCCTCTGGACCATCCAACCCATCAACGCTACATCTGTAACACTCAATTTTTCGGCCTTCGCGACAGAAAATACGTGGGACTATTTATTCATCTACGATGGTGCAAACACAAGTGCTCCACTCATCGGTTATTACACCGGAACAACAAGCCCCGGAACAATCACATCAAGCGGTGGCGCACTCACACTCGAATTCCGATCCGACTGTGCCACGCAAGCAAGTGGTTGGGCCGCAACATGGAGCAGCGTTGTCAATAATCCCAATACCGATGTTACAGCACCAACCACAACCGTGAGCGTTACAGGAACTTGGCAAACAACAAATTTCAACGCGAATTTTACAGATGCCGACAACAACGGTGGAAGTGGTCTTGAAAAAAGTTTTTACCAAATCATTGACTTTGACGGAACCGACTGGCGCGCCAATAATACGCGTGGATTCTTTAGCGATAATTTTGACCTTCCTGCAATTTCACCTGAATGGACAAGCGTTAGCGGTGTCTGGGCAACCAACAACAGCGTGCTCGAACAAAGCGACGAAGCCAATGGAAATACAAACATCTACGCACCACTCACACAAAATCTTTCGAATAAATATTTATACCACTGGGCCGGAAAAATTGATGGTACACAAAACAACCGGCGTGCCGGAATTCACTTCTTCTGCGATAACGGTGCCCTCACCAACCGCGGAAATTCTTACTTCGTCTGGTTTCGCGTTGATCAAAGTGTTTGCGAATTTTATGAAGTGGTGAATGATGTTTTCACCTTACAACATTCCGTACCAATGACTACTGCTGCCGGACAATGGTACGATTGGAAAGTAGTTTACGACCGAACTACTGGCAAAATCGAAGTCTTCCAAAACAATTTATTTATTGGAACGTGGACAGATAATACGCCATTATCAACGGGTGCTTATGTTTCGTTTCGAAGCGGCAATTGCAATTGGCAAATCAATAATTTTAAAGTGTATCGCTCGCGCACATCCAACGCGCCGGTATCGGTGCAAGTGGGTTCATGTCCTACCTGTGAAATTCGTTTTCAGAATACCAATCCTGCAACACCATCTGGTCGCGTGAAATCAATTGTACGCGATTCGGCCAATAATTTTTCGGCAATCTCCTATTACGATGTAAATGTTGATTGGACCGTACCTTCTGCAGTTGATACGATCAACGATGGATTAAGTGCCGACATTGATCTCACCACATCGGCCAACACGCTTTCGGCAAACTGGTCAACGGCAACAGATACACATTCTGGACTTTCGCGTTATTGGTATGCGATTGGCACAACTGCGGGTGATTCGAATGTTGTGAGTTGGACAAGCAATTGGGGCTACGATACGGTTGTGGTTACCAATCTTCCACTTGTGAGCAACCAATGGTATTATTTTTCAGTACGTGCCGAGAATGGTGCGGGATTGATAACGACCACTTACATCAGCGATGGTGTCTTGGTTGATTTATCATTAGACCTAACAACGCCTGAAAACGCATACAACGTTCATGTGTGGCCAAATCCATTTGACGCATCAACTGTGCTGACGTATTCATTGCCACAAACAGAAACTGTTCGTATCACACTCACCGATGCTTCTGGACGGTTGATTTATATTTTGGAACAAGAACAGCAAGCCGGAACACAACAGCTCGATTTAGGAAATAAAATTCCTGATTTGGCAAACGGCGTTTATTTCCTGAACTTCGAGGCCGGAAATCAAACTACGCGCACAAAGCTCGTTCGTCGTTAACCGGAATCAACTCATGAAAAAAATTATTCTGGCCGTTTTGGCTTGTACTGCGCTCACAACGTTACACGCGCAATGGAGTATTTTAAACACAGGTGTTACACACAATTTCAATAGCATCGCTTTTGCGGATGCACAAACGGGTGTTGCTGTTGGTGGAAATGCTGCTGATGGAACAGTAGCAATTATTCGCACGAGTGATAACGGAACTTCTTGGAATACGCCGACCTTAAACGCAACCGGAATTTCAACCTGCAATGCCATTGCTTTTTCTACAACCAACACAGGCTGGATTGCCTGTAATGGCGGACGTGTGTTGCGCTCACAAGACATGGGTGTAAGTTGGGACACCATCACGCGCTTTAGCGGCGAAAACCTCTATACCATTTCGTTCGTCAATTCGCAAATTGGGTTTATGGCTGGCGATGCAGGTGTTATGTATCGGACGAATGATGGTGGCACAACTTGGGATACGTTAAATTCAGGAACTGTACTTGCAATTCGATCGCTCATTTTCATCAACGCATCAACAGGCTTTTATACCGGAACAGGTGGTGTCATTGCCACAACAAGCGACGCAGGCGATTCGTGGACCATTCAGGCGCAACCGTATCTCGGATTTTTTAACGGACGCGGTATTGCAAACACAGGAGCTCAAACATTGCAAGCCGTTGGGCAATATGGATTTGGGTTAAATACCGCTGACGCTGGTGTAACGTGGAATTCGTTTACAACCGGTACGAGCAACCAACTCAACGCGATTGTGTTTTCTAATAGTATTGCTGGCGTATCGTGTGGAAACAACGGAACAATCCTACGCACAACAGACGGTGGACAAAATTGGATCAACGAAACATCGGCCATTACCGCAAATGATTTATCAGGCATTGCATTCAGCGATCCCGCAACTGCTTTTATTTGTGGCGAATCGGGAACAATTCTCAAAAGCATCATCGATATTTCTGCTGTTTCGTTTCTGCCAAGCACCACTTTTCAGTTTTCTGTATTCCCAAATCCGGCTACCGATCATTTATTTCTTCAGATCGAATTAAAACAAGCTGAACGCATCACCATTCAAGTTACCGATCTTGCTGGAAAAATTGTTGCGCAACGTCAAGCACAATTGACAACGGGTGTACAAACCATTTCGCTACAAGACGAACTCCTTAGCTTAACACAAGGATTGTATTTCATTTCGGTCCAAACAACAACCCAACAAAAAACGTTGGCTTTTGTCCGAAACTAACAAGCACATTTACCATTCGTCTGATAAAAATAAGTGCTGATCGAATCGTGTAACCTAGCTTGTCATTCGTTCGTATCTTGAACCCAAATCGAACGACACACATGAAACATCTTTTCGCACTTCTATTCCTATTAGGATCAATTCCAGCAAACGCACAGTGGACAGCACAAACGTCTGGAACAACCAATGATCTAAACGATGTCTATTTTGTGGACACGCAACACGGCTGGGCTGTGGGCGGATTTGGTGTTATTCGTTATACCAGCAATGGCGGTGCGACGTGGTCTTCGCAAACATCAAACACGACTTACTCACTCAATTCGGTCTGGTTTGCAAACCCACAAGAAGGATGGGCTGTTGGCGACAATGGGAATGTTACACATACCTCAAACGGCGGTGCTACTTGGGCGCTCCAAACCACCAACACGGTCAACAAACTTCGTGCGGTTTATTTCATCAATCAAGATACCGGATTTTGTGGCGGACAAGGTGGCATGATGTTGCGTACATACAACGGTGGCAATACGTGGTCGCAAATTGGAACCGCGCTTGCCGAAGATATTTACGCTTTGCATTTCAATGGATCTACGGGATATCTCTGTGGTCGCAATGGTAATTTTCAGAAGACAATCAACTTGGGTTCAAACTGGACCTACATGGCTCCACCAAGCAACTTGGATACGCTCAAAGGCGTCTTCTTTACGTCCACAACTGCTGGATATGTTGTCTCGCATTCAGGAGAAGTTCTAAGAACAGACGGAAACGGAAACTGGACCAATACGCAACCCGGAACGCCTAAAAGTCTCAATGCTGTTTGGTTTTCCAATCCAAGCAATGGATGGGTTGTTGGGGACTCGGGACGAATCTACATGACTAACGACGCCGGAATGTCTTGGAACTTACAAACAGCAAATACCGCACAAAAAATAAATGGTGTTCATTTCCCAAATGATTCGGCTGGATGGTGTGTTGCTAATTTCGGTGCTATCCGTAAACTCGCATTGATTACAGTTGATGTCAACGAAACGGAGGAAAATCCGTTTGCGCTTCGTGCATTCCCTAATCCGTCAAACGATCAAAATATCAACCTCAGTTTCACATTACAAAACAACGAAAACGTTTCTGTCGAAATTTTTGATGCCACTGGTCGATTGATTCAAACCCTAAACGATCCATTCAACGCAGGAAGAAAAGGATTTGATCAAACCATTTCAAACATCACCTTACCAGAATCTGGCATCTACATCGTCCGCATCACACAAGGCGATCTTGTTTCTCAAGTTCGGTTGATTCGTAACTAATTCTGTTTATACAAGCATTTCAAATCCGGCTCGATATGAGCCGGATTTTTTTATATGGCCAATACAAACAACAAACCATTTTGTAACTAGAAAATAGTGGTTGAAAATCAAAAAAACGCGCTTAGACCTTTGCAGACGTTAGACCGCACAGGCTTTCGCACAGTTGATTTGAAAAATTTGAGCGTTGGTAATTAAGTTTGGTTCAATTGACAAATTCGAAAGTTAAATCCGTTTTAAGACTGTTTTCATCTGCAAAAATTAATCTGCGAGCATTCACGTAAAAGCGAATCAAACTTTGAGCCTGTTTAAAATTTGTTTTTGAGAATTGTTATGATGCATTTTTGTGCCAGACGAGGCGCGTTTTGAAGGCCATAGCAGTGCGACTACGGTCAAAAAACGCAACGAAGTATGGTGCAAAAAGGCG